>DATCLD010000110.1:0-2254 GCA_036564115.1 Limnochordales bacterium | reverse complement strand
AAGTTGCCCTCGATCTCGATGACCCGCGCCCCGTGCATCATCGTCTGGGCCAGCTTCCCTTTGGCCACGTTGCCCTTGGGTATGAGCACGTAGCAAGGGAGGCCCGCCCGGGCGGCGTAAGCCGCGGCCGACGCCGACGTGTTGCCGGTGGAGGCGCAGATGACCGCCCGCGCCCCCCGCATGACCGCGTCGGTGACCGCCATCGTCATGCCCCGGTCCTTAAACGAGCCGGTCGGGTTGGCGCCCTCATACTTTATGAAGAGCTCTGCCGACAGGCCCATTTCCCGGGCGAGCCGCGGCGCCCGGATGAGCGGAGTGTCTCCCTCCAACAGCGTGATGATGGGAGCTTCCTTGGGCAGCGTCAGATAAGGCCGGTAGCGGGCGATGATGCCGGGACCGCTCATACTTCCGCCTCCACCCGGATCACGTTGCTCACTTGGCGCACCACGGGCAGCCGGCTGATCTCCGCCAGTGCCCGGCGGATGTTGGCCTCCCGCACTTCATGGGTGACAAACACCAAGTCCACCGGGTCTTCCAGCCGCCCCTTCTGGATAACCGAATCGATGCTGACGTCGTTTTCCCCAAAGGCCGCGGCGATCTTGGCCAATACCCCTGGGCGGTCGACGACCTTGAGCGATACGTAGTAGCGGGAAACCGTCTCCTCGATGGGCTTGATGGCCATGCGCGCCGCCGGGGGCTCCAGCCGCCCGTTGCCCCCGTAGCGCAGCCGGCGCACCGCGTCCACGAGATCCGCCACCACCGCGCTGCCCGTCGGCAAGCTCCCGGCGCCCCGGCCGTAAAACATGAGCTCGCCGACCGCGTCGCCCCGCACGAAAATGGCGTTGAAGACGTCGCTCACCGCCGCCAGCGGATGGGCCGCCGGGATGAAGGCCGGGTGCACCCGCACCTCCAGCCGCCCCTCATGCTCCCTGGCGATGGCCAACAGTTTGATCTCGTAGCCCAGCTCCCGGCCGTAGCGGATGTCCTCCGGGGTGATGCGGGTGATGCCCTCGCAGTACACGTCCTCCACCCGCACCGGGGTTTCGAAGGCGAGCGAAGCCAAGATCGCGATCTTGAAGGCCGCGTCGTACCCTTCTACGTCCGACGCGGGATCGGCCTCCGCGTATCCGAGGGCCTGGGCTTCCCGCAGCACCTCGGCGAAGGGTATGCCCTCCCGGCTCATGCGGGTGAGCATGTAGTTGGTGGTACCGTTGATAATGCCGACGATGACCTGCACCCGGTTGGCGGCGAGGCTCTCCCGCAGCGGCTTGATGATGGGGATCCCGCCGGCCACGCTTCCCTCAAAGAACAGGTCCACCCCGCGGCGGGCGGCCAAGGACAGGAGCTCCGGCCCGTGCTTGGCCAGCACTTCCTTGTTGGCCGTAATCACCGGCTTGCCGTTGTCCAGCGCGGCCGCGATGAGGTCGCGCGCCGGGTCGACGCCACCGATGACCTCGACGACGACATCGACGCCCGGGTCGTTGACGACCTCCCATGGGTCGGTGGTAAGCAGCGCCGGGTCGAGGGACACCGTCCTGCTCTTTTTGGGATCTCGCACCGCGACGCGCCGCACCTCGATGGGAGCACCGGCACGCGCCGCGATGCGCTCCGCGTTGGCCTGCAAGATCGAAAGCACACCGCTGCCCACGGTGCCGCATCCCAGCAGGCCGACCTGCACTGGTTTTTCCACAGGTGCTTCCTCCCGGGGGGCCTGTAACTTTCAGGATTATAACATGTTCCCAAAGGCGAATAAAGAGCGACACCGGCCCCACGCCGTAAGCACGCGGAACGGCTGCCGGTGTCGCGCCAGGGGATGGCCAAGGCCAGGCGATCTACTTGGCCACCGAATCCTTCAGAGCCTTCCCAGCCTTGAACGCAGGAATCTTGCGGGCCGAGATCTGGATGTCGGCGCCCGTCTGAGGATTGCGCCCCCGGCGGGCAGCCCGCTCACGCACTTCAAAGGTGCCGAAACCGACGATCTGAACCCGCTCCCCGCCGGCCAGCGCCTCGGTGACCGCTTCGAACAGCGCATCCACCGCCTTGCCGGCGTCCTTCTTGGTCAAGCCGCTTTTGGCGGCCACGCGATCGACCAGTTCCGCTTTGGTCAAGCCCGTCACCTCCCTTCCCGGCTCCCCGGTTTGCCGCTATCTGGAACCGTAGGTTGTCCAATGCCTGTGCGTTCCATGAGCACAAAAGAAACGCCGGGGGCCTGACAGGGCTACTTTCGCCCCTGCGAGGCCCGTTCCTGCCGGCG
>DATCLD010000109.1:0-2840 GCA_036564115.1 Limnochordales bacterium | reverse complement strand
GTTCAAGGAATTGTCTCACAGATTCCCATCGAAAGGAGGACCTTCCAGCGTGCAGCTGAGCGAACTGCGGGATCGGGGTCTTAGCGGATTCGTTCCGGTAGTTGAGTTGTTCAGGACCCGTTGTCGAGAGATGCCCGAAGTGCCCGGCGTCTACGCCGTTATTCGGGACGAGGAGGACCTGTGCGCCGGCATCGAAAAGTTGACCACTATCGGCGCCGAAAAGTTGACCACCCCGGCGTAGGGTAGGACGCTTCGTCAGGCTGTGGTTCCCTCCTGCTGCAGGCGCCTCTGGCTCTCGCGGAAGCGGTAGGACTCGCCCTGAAAGAGCAGCAGATGGGCGCGGTGCGTGAGCCGGTCGAGCAACGCGGCGGTCAGGGTCGCATCCCCAAACACCTCCACCCAGCGTGAGAATTCGAGATTGGTGGTAATCAGCAAGCTGGCGCGCTCGTAGCGGTGCGCGCAGAACTGAAACAGCAGCGGGCCGCCGGGTCCGAGACCGAGGTAGCCGAGCTCATCCAGGATGACCAGGTCAAAGCGGTCCCAGGCCTTAAGGGCCTTGGGCAGCCGGGCTTCGGCCTGCGCCTGCAAGAACTCTTGTGCCAGGGCCATGGCCGAGGTGAAGCGGACGCGGTAGCCGGACTGGATCGCGGCGATGCCCAGGGCGATGGCGGTGTGGGTCTTGCCGGTGCCGGTCGGTCCGAGGCAGATGACGTTTTCCCGGGCTTTGACGAAGCTGCCGTCGGCCAGGCTCAAGACCTTGGTCTTGGGCAGTTCGGGGATGGCGGTGAAGTCAAAGGCATCGAGGGTCTTGACGGCGGGGAAACGCGCCTGGCGCAGGCGGTGAGCCAGCCGGTTTTGCCGTCGCGATTCAAGCTCGGTGGCGAGGCAGGCGGCGAGGAAGGCCAGGTGATCCTGGCCGCTGTGGGCGGCGTCGCGAGCCAGGGCGCGGTAGGCCTTGCGCAGGCCGGGCAGGCGCAGCTCACGGGCATAGAGGTCGATCATGGTGTCATGGGCACTGGCGGGGAGACTCACCGGCCATCCCCCCAGCGACCGGCCAGCAGCGCGTCGTAGCGCGCCGGCTCGGCCGGCTGCGGTTGGACGGTGGCCAGCGCCGCGGGCACGACGATCGGCGCCGGGGGCGGCGGGGCGAGCCGATTGAGGATCAACTGGCGCACGGCGTCGGCCTGAAGCAGCCCGTGGTCCGCAGCCTCCTGTAAGGCGGCGGTCACGGCCTCGGCCGGAAACTCACGGTGCAGCAGCAGGATCTGGGCGAACTCGCGGTAGCCGTCACGGCGGGCGCTACAGAGGGCACGCTGCACCTGGGCGTAGACCGGCGGCAACTGCGGCACCACGGCCAGGTGCGCCGCCGCCCGCGGCTTGCGCTGGAGCGCCGGCAGGTAGTGGGCCAGCTCCAGCACCGTCTCGCCGCGGCCGTAGGCGCGACGGTGAACCGCCACCGGGCACGCGCCGTCGGTGATCTCGATCCGGTCCGTGTACGCCCAGACCTGCACGGTCCGGCCCACCAGCTCGCAGGGGACCGAGTAGCGATTCCGGTCGAAGGTGACCAGGCTCAACTTGCTGACCGGCAGAAGGTGCAGCCGTGCCGGCCGGAAGGGGTGCTCCGGCAACGGCCGCAGGGCGGCACGCTCCTTGCGCCACGCCTCGCGCCGGCGCTCCCGGTCGCGCTCACACCAGGCCAGCAGGTGGGCATTGAGCTCGTCCCAGTCGGCGAACTCCGGCATCGGCACCAGTGCATTGCGCCGCACATAGCCGACCCCGTTTTCCACCGAGCCCTTCTCATGCGCTTCACCGGGGCGGCAAAACAGGCTGTCAAACAGGTAATGGGCACGAAGGCTGGCAAACAGCGTGTGCTCGTCGCGCTCCGGCCCAGCCAGGATCTTGACCACGGCCGTCGTGGGATTGTCGTAAACGCACTCATGGGGCACGCCGCCGAGCCACGCAAAGGCTCGGACGTGACCCTCCAAAAACGCCTCCAGCCGCTCCGTCGGCGCCGCCCAGGCAAAGCACACGCCGCTGGCCCGCAGCCGCAGCACAAAGACATGGGCCACCGTGCGCCGTCCACCCCAAAGCCAGAGCGCCTCACCCCAGTCCACCTGCGCCATCTGGCCCCAGGCCGCGGTCAAGGGCAAATACGGCTCCGGCTGCCGGGCCCGCAGCCGAGCCACGTACCGACTCACTGCTGATTCGCTGCCGCGAAAGCCAAACTCCTTGCGCGGTGCCGTCTCGTCCTGCTTGAGCCACGCCAGAATGACCTCGCGGTACGGGTCCATCACCGGACACGGCCGCGGCCGCTTGAGCCGATAGCGCGGCGGCTCTGCGCTGGCCAGGGCCTTGCGCACCGTCTGACGGGCGATGCCCAACTGCCGACTAAGCTTGCGAATCGACCAACCATCAACAAAGTGACGCTTTCGGATAAACTCGATATCGACCATCCCGAGCACTCCTTGGGCCCCCTGTCGCTGCGAAGGTCTGCCAACCTCTCAGCGTACAGGGACCGGGGCTCGGGGTGGTCAACTTTTCAATGCGGATCCTGGCCCTAACTGGTCAACTTTTCGATGCGGATCCACAGGCTCCGCGGCCGCACGCCGGCCGAGGTCTTCTACCAGACCCAGTTCAACTGAGGAGGAAAGTCCATGAACCAATCGATCCTGTCAACACCTCATGAAGCGAGGACAGCTTAGACGGCCGTGGAACGGAGGGGTTCCCCCATGCCCGGCGCCGTGCCCTTCGATGCCCGGCGGCCGCCCGCGAGCCGGGTCACCCGCATCGCCCTGGGGACGGCGCTGACCGCCGTGTCCGCCCAACTGGCGGTGCCGCTG
>DATCLD010000108.1:0-29385 GCA_036564115.1 Limnochordales bacterium | reverse complement strand
TCCAGGGTGCGCAAAGTGGCGGTGCGCGTCGCCCAGTTGGGCTCCCGGGACAGCGTCTGCAACTGCTGCAAGTCTGCGCTCTGCACTGCCGCCAGCCAGGCAGGATCTTCGCGCACCGGCTCGCGCCCTGCCGCCTCCGTCGCTGTGGCCTCCCCGCTGTCGGCGGGCGCCTGCGGTGCGCTAGCAGCGCTGGTAGCGGCTGCGCTCGGCGCAGTCCCTTGGGGCTTGGCCGGCGCCTGCGGTGCACCGTTGGCTGCCGGCTGTGCGCTGCCGGCCTCCTGGTGCCCGTTGCCGCCGGTTGCCTTTGCACCGGCGGCCACAGGCTGGGAATTGGGCTGCGGGGCATGGGACGGCGCCGCTTCCGGCGCCGGGATCGCCACGGGCAAGTCGCGCGGCTGCGCCTGGAACGCCGCGGACGGCGCGCTCACATAGCCCCGCTGGCGGCGCGCATGGCGGCCGCCGCGTCCGTTGCGGGCCCGCCGGTTGGTGCGGTCGTACCAGCCGGCGGCTTCATCGCCGGGCCGCGGGAAAAAGGGCGGATACTGCTCGGGCAGCGCGTTCCCCTTCAGTTCGTTGCACGAACGGTGCGCCAGCTGCACGTTGGCCAGGGCGTCAGGGCCGCCCTGGCTCACGGGGATGATGTGGTCCTGCGTGGCCTCTTCCAAGGCCGTGATGGGCCCGCCGCACAGGCCGCAGACAAGCTCGTGGCCGAGCACGTGCACAAGAATCCGCTTGCGGGCTTCGCCGTGAGGAATGACCCAATGGCCGCTCGGATGACGGACCAGGTAGCCGAGCTCCACGGCCTTTTGCACCTCATCGGGCGACAGGAGCCCCTCGATGAGCCGCAGCGTGGAATGGTAGATCAGCAGGCCTGTATCCCACCAGGGCAGCGTGCCGGCCAGCGTGCGCCTATTTAAGGTCACCCACCGGGCCGTGAGGCGGGATGTGCCCCGGGGCAGCACCCCGGGATGGATGCGGGCCAAATAGCCCAAAAGGGCGTGACGCTGGCGGGGCGCCGGCTCCTCGCTGTTCCAGGTTTCGCAAGCGTCCACCTCGCCGACGGCCAGCACGTCAGCCACCCAGGTCAAATCGCCTGTCGCGTTGCGGAGAAACACGGTATCGCCGACGTGCAGGCTCCGGTTGGGCGGCACCAGCAGCACGCGCTGCTGATCCGCGACCGGCAGCGACGCGGCGAAAAAAACGGTGTCCAACAATACGTGTACGCTCAAAAAATTGCCTCCCTCCGTGCACCAGCCGGGCATGCGCCGGCAGCCGCCGGGCGGGCCGGTGCACGCTGTCCACCTCGTCATTATAACGGATAGTTCAGATAGATCCCAGCGCCAAAATCGCGCTGCGGCGCGCCCTCGACACGCTCCGCCCGGGCAGGCTACACTAGGATCGGCTTCCTGACACCGGTGCCGTCGCGGCCGTCAACCGCCGCCGGGCTGAGAGGATGGGAGAGGCGGTCGGCGCGGCCCCAATGCCGCGCCGATGGCGCAAAAGGGGGGCTTGCTGTGAGCGACCACGTACAGCGCGTGCTCAAGGAGCACCTGCCGGCATCCCAATTTGAGCGGTTGGCCGCCTTGACCCGCGGCTGGCAGGACATGCCTTTCGCTTACGATCCGGAACTCAACGCGTTTCACGTCCGCGACGAATGGGTGCACGACACGTTTCGCGATCCCGACGATATCCCCGAAGACACGCTGGACTTGCTGCTTTTGGCCGCCGAAATCCTGACGCAACACCGGGATGAGCTGGACTGCGGGAGCTTGCTCGAGACGGTTTCCCCGGAAGAAGAGCGAGAAGAACACGTCACGGTTCACTTCCCGGTGGCGGAGATGATGGCGGCAGCCCACTTGGAGGAGCTGCTGGAACATACCGACTACCGCGTGGAATCCCGGGACGCCCCCGACGGCTACATCATCACCATCCATTACCGGTACCGGACGGACCACGAGTTCGCCAGCCGGCGCAGCCACATCCAGTGGCTGATCGAGTTGGCGCGGCACCTGGGTGCCGGCCGGCGTTACAAGGCCTGGCGCCTGACGTGACCGTGGGGCGGGGGCAGGATGCCCTGGCCCTTTGGCGAACAAGAGTTGCTTGGGCAACCAGGAGAGCCGCTGGTTGAGCAACTATCTGCAGTTTTCTAACTTTTGGAGGTGGCCATAGTGCCGGAGAGAATCGAAAAAGACTCCATGGGTGAGGTGCGGGTTCCGGCGGACGCATACTGGGGGGCCCAGACGCAGCGCGCGGTGGACAACTTCCGCATCAGCGGCCTGCGCATGCCGCGGGAGTTTATCCGGGCGCTCGGGCTCATCAAGTGGGCGGCGGCCAAGGCCAACCTGGAGTTGGGCCTGCTGGACGAGCGCAGGGCCAACGCGATCATGCAGGCGGCCGACGAGGTCATCGACGGGCGCTGGGACGACCACTTCCCGGTCGACATCTTCCAGACCGGCTCGGGCACATCCAGCAACATGAACGCCAATGAGGTCATCGCCAACCGGGCCATCGAGATCCTCGGCGGCCGGATCGGCAGCAAGGATCCGGTCCACCCCAACGATCACGTCAACAAGGGCCAGTCGAGCAACGACGTGATCCCGACCGCCCTGCATGTGGGCGTTATGGAAGTGGTGGACCGGGACGTCATCCCGGCCTTGGAACAGCTGCATAAGGCTTTGGCCCGCAAAGCCGAGGAGTTCTGGCACATCCTCAAGATCGGCCGCACCCACTTGGCGGACGCGACCCCGATCCGCCTCGGCCAGGAGTTCTCCGGCTATGCCCGCCAGGTCGAACTGGGGATTGAGCGCGTCAAGGCGGCCCGCGCCGGGATGCTGGAGCTCGCGCTGGGCGGCACCGCGGTAGGCACGGGCATCAACACCCACCGGGAGTTCGCCGGGCGCGCCATCCAGCACCTGCGCCAGCGCACGGGTATCGAGTTCGTCGAGGCCAAGAACCACTTCGAGGCCCAGGGCGCCCAGGACAAGATGGTGTTCATGAGCGGTGCCCTGCGCACCGTGATGACCAGCCTGATGAAGATCGCCAACGACATCCGCTGGCTGGCGTCGGGCCCCCGCTGCGGCCTCGGCGAGCTGAAGCTCCCTGAGTTGCAGCCGGGTTCCTCTATCATGCCGGGTAAGGTCAACCCGGTGATCCCCGAAGTGGTCATCCAGGTCGCGGCGCAGGTGGCCGGCAATGACGTGGCGGTCAACATCGGCGGCCAGTGGGGGGTGCTGGAGCTCAACACCATGCTGCCGCTGATGGGCTACAACCTGCTCCAGTCGGCCAAGCTCACCGCCGCAGCGGCGCGTGCCTTTGCGGAGAAGGCTATCGAGGGCCTCGTGGCCGACGAGCGCCGTTGCCAGGAACTGATCGAGGGCAGCCTCATGCTGGTGACGCCGCTGGCGACCCGGATCGGCTACGACCGGGCGGCGGCCATCGCCAAGATCGCCTACGAAACGGGCCGCACGATCCGGGACGTGGCCCGGGAGCAGCAGGTGCTGCCCGAAGATGAGCTTAACCGGATTCTCGACCCGTTGACCATGGTCGATCCCAAGGGGTGATCGGGGATGGAGTACGCGGACCTGCGGACCCGCCTCGTGGGCATTCTCGACGAACGGCGCCGTACGAGCGGCGATCCGATCGTCCAGAAGGCGTTGCACCGCGTCATGTCCATCGCCGTCTGGGTGCTGGATCAGAACAAGTACAAGCCGCACGTGGACTTGCCGGCCCTCCGGGACATGACGCTGGAAGAGATTGACATCTACCTGAACAAGATGCTCGCGGAAGGCATCGGCAGCCAGCAGGAGGTGCGGGCGGTTCAGGAAGCCCGGGAGCTGGTGGCCGACATCTGGAACCAGCTCATCCGCGAGGCGGCCCAGGGCGGCGTCAAGGCGGCCGCGAAAGCGGACTGAGACGGGTGGATGGAGGTCGTGCCCTTGAAGGTGGCGGTTCGAGGCAATCCTCAAGTGCTGGGCAACACGCCGGAGGAGATCCTCGCCGGCCTTTTGGAGCTCGGCTTCCTTGCGCCGGAAGGCGCCTCGTTGGAGGCGTACGTCGACCACCTGGAACAGGTGCTGGCGGATCAGCACGGCATCCGGGTGCCCAAGGGCGTATCGCCTGACGAGCGGGCCGAAAGGATCGTGCTGGGCCTGGTGGAAACAGGCCAGCTGGACCTCCTGGAAGACTGAGCTCGCGCCTTGCCGCCTGGGAAACCGGGCGCGGGGCTCGGGAAACCGGACTGGAGGCGGCTGACCGTTGATCCGCATTCTCCACCTTGCCGACCTGCACCTGGGATGGACACCGCAGTTCTTAGGACCGCGGGCGGAAGAGCGCCAAAAGGAGCGGGACAGCCTGCTGACCCGTGCCGTCGACTGGGTGCTCGCCGCCCGCGGCGCCGACATGGTGATCATCGCCGGCGACCTGTTTGAGACCCACCGGCCGCCGGTCTCCTTGGCCGAGCGGGTCGTCGCAGACCTTGAGCGCCTCGTCCGGGCCGGCGTGCCGGTGGTCACCGTCCCCGGCAACCATGATGAGATCACCTACCATGATTCCGTGTACCGCCAGTACGGCGCCCGCTGGCCGGGCGTCTTGATACGGGAGCCGATGCCGGCGCACGCGGCTACCCTGTCGGTAAAGGACGTGCCGGTGCACATCTACGGTCTGGCCTACACCGGCGGTCTGACCCAGACGAGCCCGCCCATCCGTACTTTCCCGCGCCTGCTCGCGGATGGGCTGCATGTGGCTATCTTCCACGGTTCCCTCGACTGGGATGCGGGCGACCGCAGCCTGCCCCTGGAGTCGGCGGCCTTGGCCGCGGCCGGCTATGACTATGTGGGGCTCGGGCACATCCACCAGCACCAGGTCCACAGGCTCGGCGGAGGCCTGGCGGTTTATCCCGGCATGGTCGAAGGAAAAACGTTCTCGGACCCAGGCGTCGGCTGCTTCACGGTAGCTGTTTTGGGGGCAGGGCCCGCCCGCGTCGAAACCGTGCCGGCTGGGACGCGCCCCGTGAGGGTGCTCGAGGTGGACGTCACCGCCTGCTTGGAGTTGAAGGAAATCGAAGAGCGACTTGCGGCTGCTGCCGATCCTGATGCGATCGTCCAGATCCGGCTTACAGGCGCAGCGCCGGATCGCCTGCCGGTGACCAAGTGGCACGAGCGGTTCGCAGCCGGTTTCTTCCATCTCGAGATCGTCGACGATACCGCCGCGCTGGACGAGGGCGTGATCAATGCCTGGGCCCAGGAGCCGACCGTGCGGGGACAGTTTGTCCGCCGCATCCAGGCCGCCCTGGCCCAAGCTGCCGATCCAACCGAGCGGCAGCTCTTGCACAAGGCCTTGCGCTACGGGTTGGCCGCCCTGGAGGGACAGGAGCTGTGAAGGGAGCCTGGCGGGAGGGACAAGGCCCATGGCGGCAAGACCGGTGACGGCGGTGCGCTGGTCGCACCTGGTGCTCCACGGGTTTGGCCGGTTCGCGGGCACGGTCTCTCTCGAGTTCGGGCCAGGGCTCAACGTACTCGTGGCTCCCAACGAGGCGGGCAAGTCCACCCTGTTGGCCGGGCTGGCGGCGGTGCTGTTTGGCCTGCCGGCGACCACCGATCCGGACAAATTCGGGCAGGGCCGCTGGCGCAACTGGTCGGGGGCGCCCCGTTTTGCAGGCGAGCTGGAATTCGAGGCCGGCGAAGGCCGGTTTCGCATCCAGCGGGATTTCGCGAACCACCGCATCAGCGTCGCGCGCTGGACCGGCGCTGGCTGGCAGCCGCTTTTGACAGGGGAGCACAATCCCCACGCCAAGCGGCGGCACGTGCGCTACGAGGAGTTCCTCCAAGAAACCGTCGGCATCACCTCCAGGGAACTGTTCATGAGCACCTTTGCCATGGGACAGCCGCTGCCGGAGCCTCATGGCCTTGATGCCGACGTGCAGCAGCTTTTGTCAGGAGCGGGCACCGCTTCCTTCCGCCAAGCCTTGGAGCAACTGGTGAGCGGCGTGCGGGCCATAACGAAGTACAGCCGTGCGCTGGGGGTCACGGACCGGGACGCCTTAAAGGACGGGCAGCTGGAAAAGCTGGACGAGCGGATTGCGGAGCTTGAGGCGGAAATCGCGCGGAGCCAAGGAGCGGCCGATTCGCTGGAGGTCATCCAGGCGGAGCTCAGCCGGCTGCAACAGGAGGAGGCGGCCGCTCGCCAGCGATGCAAGGAGGCGGAAGACGCCCTCGCCGCCTGGAGCCAGTGGCGGTCGCTGCTCCTGCGCCGGCGCTCGCTGCTCAAGGAATATGCGCAGCTCGTCCGTGCGTGGGAAACCGTGCAGAAGCTCGAGGCTGCCCATGAGGAAAAACGCCTCCGCCTCCAGGACGAGTTTCCCGAGCTGGCAAAATTGGCGGACGGAGGGAACGTGGGCAGCGACCTCGTGCGGCTGGAGCAGCTGCAAGAGCGCGTCCGGGCCGCCCGGGAAGCGGCGGCCAAGGAGCTCGTGGACCTCAAAGGGCGCGTCGCGGAGTTGCTCCGGGAGTGGGGCGAGTACCGCGCGGAAAGAGCCCGCCTGGCCGCCCTGGAGGCGGAGCTTGAGACCTATGGGGTTTTCGCCGCGGCTTCCCCTGCGGAGCGGGAGATGTACGCCAGCTACACGGCCCAGCGCATGCGGCTTGAGCGGCAGCTGGAAGAGGCCCGGGCGGCCCTGGCGGCGTGGAAGGAGCCCTTTGAGCGGTACTGGGCCGAGAAGGACCGGTACGGGCAGGCCTTTGCGGATCTGGAAGCTTGGAGCGATGACGACCTCGCGGCGGTGGAAAAGCAGCTTGCGCTGGCGGCGCAGCGATCCCAGGCGGCCGATCGCCTGCGAGAGATCCAGGACCGCATGCGCGAACTCGAACCCAAGACGCGGGCCCGCGTCGCGCTCGCATGGGCATTGCTCCTGCTGCTTGGCGGAGGGCTGGCCTTTGTGTTTTACGGAGAGGGTGGCTGGGGCGCCGCATTATCCGTGTTGTCGCTGATGGGGGCTTTGCTTACCTCCCTCACGATCCGGCTGCAAGCGCCCGCCCTGGAGCTGGAGTGGCAGGCAAGCGCGATCGAAAAAGAGCTGAAGGCCCTGGACAAGGCCCTGGCCGCGGACGAGCGCTTAAAGGACTTGAGCCCCGCGGCGCTGGCGGCTCTGCGGGAACGGCTGCTGCAAAGGCAGCAGGCGGCGGCGGCGTTGGCCGACCTGCGCCGGCAGTTGCCCCCGTACGAGCAGGAACGGGAGCTCGCGGCTCGGGTGCAGGCGGCCGAGCGGGCGCTGGCTGCCTTCTTGGCGGCCACGGCTCCGGCCCGGGAGCGGTTCGGAGACGGGGTCGAAACGGCTTTCCGGCGGTGGACGACCCTGACGGACCAGGCCGCCGCCCGGCGGGAGTGGCTGTTGGGCTTCGCCCGCCGGCATGCAGGCATCGAAACGCTGGCGCTGGAAGAGGTGCCGGCGGATCGCTTGCCCGGCGCATGGGGGCAGTTGGCCAGCCTATTGGCCTCCGCCGGGCGACCGCCGGCGACCGTGGGCGAGCTCGCTGCCCAGCTCGAGGCGTTGCCGCCGGATTTCTGGGACAGCGCCCTGGCGGCCCGGGAACAGGAACCGCCCCTGGCCGGGTGGTTGGCGGAGATCGATTCCCTCCGGCAGCGCTTGGACGGCGTATTGGCTGTCGCGGGCGGCGATCCGGCCGCTGCCCGCCGGCGGTGGGAGGCGTTTCGGGACGCACAGGAAGACCTCGCGCGTCTCGAACGGGAGCGGGCGGGGGTGCTCCGGGCGCACGACGTGTCGACTCCTGCCGAGCTGCAGGAGCGGTTGCTGGACGTGCAGAGCCAGGCAGCGGCCGCTTGGCAGCAGTTGGAGCAGTGGAGCGCCGCCCACCCCGGTCTGCCCCATCCGGACGAGGCTGAAGACGGCGAGGTCCTCGAGGCCAAGGTGCGCAAGCTGGAGGAAGAGCGGGACCGCTGGCAAGCCCAAGCCGAGGCGGCCGCGGCCGAGGTGCGGCAGCTCCTCCAGGAGCAGGTGCGCCTTCAGGGGAGCCAGGTCATCAACATCGCCCAGGCTCAGGAGCAGCTGGCCGCCCTGCGCCGTGAGCGGGACGCGCTGGCGCTTGAGGCGCGTGCCATGGCACGGGCCCACCAGGAGCTGGCGGCCGCGGTGGCGGAGTACCAGGGGACCCACCGCGTGCGGCTGGCCGAAACGGCCACCCGTTACTTCCAGCGGTTCAGCGGGCGCAACCGGCGCGTGGAGCTCGATGAGGGGTTCGCGGTCAAAGTCGTGGAGCCCGACGGGCAAGAGTGCGCGGTGGCCCAGTTGAGCCAAGGCGCACAAGACCAGCTTTACCTCGCGCTGCGCCTGGCCATCGCGGACCTGGTCGGCGGCTCGGCGCCGCTGCCCCTGCTATTGGACGATCCGTTCGTGAATTGTGACGCGGAGCGGCTGGCGCGTATCCGGGCGGCGCTGGAGGAAGCATCGGTGCAGCGGCAGATCGTTCTCTTTTCCCACCGCAACGACTTCGCGGCCTGGGGCCGGCCTGTGCACATGGAGGAAGACCGCCCCTCCCCGGCCCACGCAAACCCGTGACGGGAGGGCGGTAGCTGGTGGCGGCGCGGCTGCGGTTTCTCCTTGGGCGGGCAGGCAGCGGTAAGACCTTTGCCTGCCTGGACGCGATCCGGCGCGAGCTCCGCACAGGGCCGGACGGCCCGCCGTTGATCCTGCTCACGCCTGAACAGGCCACGTTTCAAATGGAACGGGCGCTTTTGCTCGCATCCGACGTGCGGGCGACCCACCGGGCCCACGTCTTGAGCTTCCAACGCTTGGCTGCCCGCGTGCTGCAGGCGACGGGACTGGGTGCGCAGCCGCTCCTGGGTGAACTGGGCAAGCGCATGGTGCTCCGGGCCCTGATCCACCGCCACGGCCCGCGGCTAGAGGTGTTTGGCAAGGCGGCACGCCAGCCCGGGTTTGTGGACAAGCTGGCCAACACGCTGGCCGAGCTCCGGGCCTACCGCTGCCGCCCGGAGGACCTGGAAGACCGCCGGGCGCTGCTCGCCGGCGGGCTCAACCGGGTCTTAGCGGCCAAACTGCACGACCTGGCCCTGATCTACCGCGCGTTTGCCGGCTACGTGGACGGCCGCTTCACGGATCCCGACGAGCTTTTGAACGTCGTCGCCGCCCACCTGGGTGCCAGCGGCGTGGCCGACGGCGCCCGGGTGTGGGTCGACGGTTTTATGGGGTTCACCCCCCAGGAGCTCGAAGTGCTGCGGGCGCTTTGGCGCGTCGCCGAGCGGGTCGAAATCGCTCTTTGCCTGGACCCGGCGGTCGTGGGCGATGAACTGTGTGCGGGAGGCGGCGCTCCGCCAGCAGCGGGGGGCGGGCTCACGCCGGGTGTCGACCTGTTTGCTCCCACCAGGGAAACTTATACGCAGCTGATGACGCTGGCCCGGGAAGACGGCCTCGAGATCGAGGAGGCCCGGGTTCTGTCCCACAACCCGCCGCCGCGCTTTGCCACCAGCCCCGCCTTGGCGTTGGTGGAGCGGGAGCTCTTTGATACCCGCAAGGCGCGCCCGCGAGACGACGGTACGGGTGCCGTGAAGCTTGTGGCCGCGGCCGACGCCCGGACGGAAGTCGAGGCTTGCGCGCGAGAGATCCTGCGGCTCGCCCGCGAGCGGGGCTGGCGTTTCCGAGACATGGCCGTCATCGTCCGGGAGCTCGAGACGTACCGGGACCTAATCACGGCCGTCTTTGCAAGCTTCGGGATCCCCTATTTTATCGACACGCGGCGCCCCTTGTCGCACCATCCCCTGACCGAGCTGGTGCGTTCCGCCCTGGAGGCGGCCGCGACCGGTTGGCCGACCGAGGCGGTTGTCCGCTGCCTGAAAACCGACCTGTTGCCCATTTCCCGGGACGAAGCCGACCGCCTGGAAAATTACGCCCTCGAGCACGGGATCGAGGGCGCCGCATGGGTGCGGGACGAACCCTGGACGTACCGGCGCCGCTACACCTTGGACGACAATGACCGTCCCGCAGCTGAGACGGGCCAGGAGTCCCTCAAAGAGATCAATGCGGCCCGGACCCGGGCCCTGGGCCCGTTGCGCCGACTGGCGGAACGGCTCAAGGCGGGGGTGTGCGCCCGGGATATGGCGGCGGCCGTCTGGGACATGCTGGATGAGCTCGGCGTGGCCGCTTCCCTCGAGGGCTGGATGGAGGCGGCCGAGGCGGCGGGCAGGCCGGAAGAGGTGCAAGAGCACACGCGGGCCTGGCAAGGGCTGATGCAGATCCTTGACGAACTGGTGGACGCCATGGGCGACCAGCAGTTGTCGCTGGGCGAGTTCCGGCAGATCGTCGAAGCCGGGCTCGAGTCGCTGCGCATCGGCCTTGTGCCCCCGGGGCTCGACCAGGTGCTGGTCGGCTCGGTGGAGCGGTCCCGCCAACCCGACATCAAGGCCGCGTTCGTGCTTGGGGCCTCCGATGGCAGCTTCCCCAAGCGCCCGACCGAGGACGTGATTTTCAACGACCGGGAGCGCGAGCTTTTGGCCGAAACCCGGCTGGCGCTGTCGCCCACGAGCCGCGCCATGCTTCTTAGGGAGCAGTACCTCATGTACATCTCCCTGACGCGGGCCAGCGACTTCCTCTGGGTCAGTTGGCCCACCGCCGACAAACAGGGGCGGGAAATCGCTCCCTCCTTCGTCATCCGCCGTCTGCGGGAATTGTTCCCGAAGCTCAAGGTCCAGTCGGTGCCGGTGGAGCCGGCCAGCGACGAAGGCTGGCTCGAGCGGATGGTGGACGGGGAGCGCTTGGCGGCGCTCTTGGCGGCGCGCCTGCGGCGCCACCGGGCCGGGGAGCAGGCCGGCCCCCTGTGGTGGAGCATGTACCAGTGGGTGGCGAAAGATCCCGAGCTGCGGCGCCGGGCGGAGGGCGTGTTTGCTGCCCTCAACCACCACAACGCGGTGCCGCCGCTGCCGCCGCCGGTGGCGCGAGATCTCTTCGGTGCCACGTTGCGCACCAGCGTCACGCGGCTGGAAAGCTTCGCAGCATGTCCTTTTCAGCACTTTGCCGCCTACGGCCTGGGCCTCAAGGAACGCCCCGAGTGGCGACTGGACCGGCTGCAGGCGGGTATTTTCCTCCACGCGGCCTTGCGGCGCTTCGTGGACGAGCTAAAGGAAAGGGGCACCGATTGGGGGCAACTGGACGACGAATCGGCCCGCGCGCTGGCTGACGCGTGCGTGGACGAGCTCTTGCCCGCGTTGGGCGGCGAGCTCATGCTGAGCTCGGCCAGGCACGCCTTCTTGGGGGAGGTGTTGCGCCGCACCGTACGGCGGGCCGTGTGGGTACTGACGGAGCACGCCCGGCGTGGCCGATTCCGCCCGGTAGCGGTGGAGGTCGCTTTCGGGCGCCCGGGCGCGGCGTGGGGGCCGTGGGTCATCCCTTTGGCTGGGGACCGGGAGCTGCGGCTGCGAGGCCAGATCGACCGGGTCGACCTGGCCAGGGACGATGCGGGTCGCGTCTACGTGCGGGTGATCGACTACAAGAGCTCAGACAGGGACTTGCAGCCCGGGCTGATCGTGCACGGCCTGTCGCTGCAGCTGCCGGTCTACCTGGCGGTGGCGGTGCAACATGCGGCGGATCTGGCCCGGGCTGCCGGGCTCCCGCCCGGGGTGCCGGTGCATCCCGCCGGGGCGCTCTATTTCCCTGTGCGGGAGCCGCTCCTCAACCAGGACGCCCCCGTCGACGGCGCCGAGCTGGACGCGCTGCTCCGGCGCAGCTTGCGCATGCGGGGCCTCTTTATCGACCAGCCGCATGTCTTGAAGCTCATGGACGGGCGCGTCGGCGGGGCCGGGTCGGACCTGCTGATGGTCAAGGTCAACAAGGACGGCCGCGTCAGCCGGAACAGCAACACGGCCTCCCTGGATGACTTTGCCGCGCTTATGAACTTTGTCCGCCTGCGGGTCGCGAAGCTGGCGGAGCGGATCCTCGACGGGGAGATCGCCGTCGCGCCCTACCGGATGGGCGATGTGCGGCCGTGCTCCCACTGCCCCTATCGCGGCGTCTGCCAGTTTGATTCCCTGGTGGAGGGCAACGGCTACCGCGACTTACCGTCCCTGGACCGCGCAGCAGCCTGGGAGCAGATTCACGCCGCCGGTACCAGCGCTGGCGGAGCGGCCAGTGCCGCAGGCGAAGCCCGCGGGGTTGCCGGGCCGGACAGGGAGGGGGCCGTGCCATGAGCCAGGTGCGCGATTGGACCGACGCCCAGCGGGCAGCGATTGAGGCCCGGGGCGGCCATCTCTTGGTGTCGGCCGCGGCCGGATCCGGGAAGACGGCGGTGCTGGTCGAGCGCATCATCCGCCTGATCACGGAAGATGGCGTCGACATCGACCGCCTGCTGGTGGTCACCTTTACCGAGGCGGCCGCCGGCGAGATGCGGGACCGGATCATGCAAACGTTGGAAGAGCGCTTGGCGGCCAATCCCCATAATGGGCACTTGCTGCGGCAGTTGATGCTCCTGCCCAAGGCCAGCATCTCGACCTTGCACGCCTTTTGCCTGACGGTGCTCCGGCAGTACTTTTACCGCTTGGACCTGGATCCGGAGTTCCGGGTGATGGACGAGCACGAGGCGCAGTTGTTGCGCTTGGATGTGCTGGACGAGGTGTTGGAGGCGGCCTACGACCGCTCGGAACCGGACGGCGCCTTTAACCGCTTGGCCATGGCCTACGGCGGCGCGGGCGGCGACGGCGACCTGCGGCAGTTTATCCTGGCCTTGCACGACTACGCCCGCAGCCTGCCGGACCCTGTAGGTTGGCTGCGCACGTGCACCCGGCCGTACCGGGAACTGGACGTGGAGAGCTTTACGGGGAGCCCGTGGGAACGGGAGCTCGCGCACTTGGCCCAGGCGCGCCTCGGGCGCGCCGCGGCCCTGCTGCGCCAGGCGCTGGCGCAAGCCTCCGGACCCGGCGGGGTGGCCGGCCACGCCGCAACGCTGGAAGCGGACCTGGAGCGGATCGAGAAGCTGCAGCGGTTGGCCGCCCAGGGCCTGGAAGCCTTAGCCGCCGCGGCCCACGAGGCCGAGTTTCCACAGCTCGCCAGGGCGAAAGCGGGTGAGGGCGAGCCGGAAGTACGCGAGGCGGTCCGCAAGTTGCGGGATGCGGCCAAGAAGATCGTCAGTGAGCTCTACAGCAGCTGGCTCGCGCGGCCCCTGAGCGAGCAGCTCGCCGAGGTGCGGGCGCTGGCGCCGCTCATGGACGCGCTGGTCGAGCAAGTGCTCGCGCTGGACGAGGCGTACGCGGCGGCCAAGCGCGAGCGGGGCGCGGTCGACTTTGCGGACCTGGAACACCTGTGCCTGCGGCTGCTTGAGGACCCGGACGCGGCCGCGGAGTTGCGGGCCCGGTTTGCCGAGGTGCTCGTGGACGAGAGCCAAGACTTAAACGGCGTCCAGGAAGCGATCCTGACCCGCATTTGCGGCAGGGCGGAGGACGGCGGGCGGCTGTTTTTGGTGGGCGACGTCAAGCAGAGCATCTACCGGTTTCGCCAGGCCGACCCCACCCTCTTCCTTGCGCGCTACCGTCGGGCGTCGCCTTATGCCGCGAGGCTGCCCGCGGCCAACGCGGAGCGGCGCATCGACCTGCAGGCCAATTTCCGCAGCCGCGAGCCCGTGGTGGACGGGGTCAACTTCCTCTTCCGGCAGATCATGACCCCGGCGGCGGGGGAAATGCCCTACGACGCCGGGGCGGAGCTGGTGTTCCGGGCGCCGTACGGCCCCGGCGGGACCGACGCTCCCATCGAGTTCCATCTCCTCGAGCGCGACCCGCGCCTTTTGCGGGCCGCGGCGCAGGCGGTCGAGCCGGCGCTCCTGGAAGTCGCGGCCGCAGTTGAGACTGCCACAACGGACGGTGACGTCGCAACGGACGGGGCCGTCGGCGGCGAGGAGGCGGCGGGTGACCCGAGCGGGGACGAAGCGGAAGATCCCCTCGAGGAGTTGCGCGCGTTGGAGCGGGAGGCCGTCGTGGCCGCACAGCGCATCCAGGAGCTGGTGCTGGGCCGGGAGGCGCTGGTATGGGACAAGGCCGCAGGTGGCTACCGCCCGGCGCGCTACGGCGATGTGGCCGTCTTGCTGCGCGCGACGCGCCATAAAGCCAACGCGGTGCTGGAAGTGTTCGCCCGTCACGGGGTGCCGGCCTACGCGGAGTTGGGCACGGGCTACTTCGCCGCCCTCGAAGTCGACACCATGCTGGCCCTCCTGTCTGTCCTGGACAATCCGCGCCAGGACATCCCCCTGGCTACCGTGCTCCGATCCCCGTTGGGCGGGTTTACTCCGGCTGACATGGCCCGCATCCGGGCTGCGCACAAGGAGGGCGACTTCCTTGACGCCGTGATGGCGGCAGCGGCCAGAGACGACCTCGGTGCCGTCAGCCGCCGTCTGCGGGATTTCCTGGTGCGGCTTGAGGACTGGCGTACCCGGGCGCGCCGGGGGCCCTTGTCCGAGCTGGTCTGGCAAGTGCTGACCGAAACCGGCTACTTTGACTACGTGGGGGCGATGCCCGGGGGGCGCCAGCGCCAGGCCAACCTGCGGGCGCTGTATGAGCGGGCGCGCCAGTTTGACACCTTCGCCCGCCACGGGCTGTCCCGCTTCCTGCGCTTCATCGAACGCCTGCAGGACGCCGCGGGGGACTTGGGCACCGCGCCCGCGGTGGGCGAAAGCGACGATGTGGTGCGCGTGATGAGCGTCCATAAGAGCAAAGGCCTGGAGTTTCCCATCGTCATCGTCCTGGACCTGGGACGGAAGTTCGAGGGCCGTGCCGGCCACCGGCACCTGGTGTTCCAACGGGAACTTGGCGTCGGCGCGGCCGTCGTGGACCCAGACCGGCGCATCGCCTGGCCGTCGCTCCTGCAGGCTGCCGTCCGGGAGCGGCGCCGCCGGGAGGAACTGGCGGAGGAAATGCGGGTGCTCTACGTGGCCCTGACGCGCGCCCGCGAGCGCCTAATCCTGATCGGTTCCGGCAGAAACTTGCCGCGGGTCTGCGGGCAGTGGGCCGCGGCGGCGTCCCACCGGGGCTGGCCCCTGTCCGACAGCGACCTTTTGGCCGCGGCCAGCTGGCTGGACTGGATCGGTCCCGCGTTGTGCCGGCACCGGGACGGCGCGCCCCTGCGGGCTATGGCGGGGATGGCGGCTGCGCCCGCGGACGAAAGCGTGGCGCATGACCGCTCCCGCTGGGACGTGCGGGTTTGGGGGGCCGAGCGGGTCGCAGCCTTGGCCGGTGCGAAGGCGGCCGCCGTGAGCGAAGCCGTCGATTGGCGGGCCGTCGCCGCCCTGGAGCCTCTGGACGGGATGGACGACGGCCCGGCGCGCGCGCAGCTGGCTGAGCGCGTCACCTGGCGCTACCCGTGGCACAAGCTGGCCGGGTTGCCGGCGAAGCAGAGCGTCAGCGAGCTGAAGCGGCGCTGGGATCGGGCGGACCGGGAGGAGCGGGAGGAAGGGGCCCCCCGCGTGCGCCTGCCCGTGCGCCTGGCGCGCCGTCCCCGGTTCCTGCAGGCGGCAGGCAGGGCGTTGACCGCGGCCGAGCGGGGCACGGCGGTGCACCTGGTGCTGCAGCACTTGGACCTCCGCGCCCCCTTGGACGAGAGCGGGATTCTCGTGCAGGTGCAGGCCATGGCCGCCCGGGGCCTCCTCACGGCGGAGCAGGCGTCCGCCGTGGACGCGGGGCAGTTGGCGCGGTTCTTCGCGTCCCCCCTCGGGCAGCGGCTCCAGCGCCACGCGGGTAACGTCCGGCGGGAGATCCCGTTCACGCTGGCCCTGCCGGCGGCGGAGGTGTATCCGGATCTCGACCCAGAGCTCGCGGCGGGCGAGCGCGTCGTCGTGCAGGGCGTCATCGACTGCTTGGTCGTACTTCCCTATGAACTCGTGCTGCTCGACTTCAAGACGGACGAGGTGTCCAAGGACGCCTTGGAAGAAGCGATGCGGCCGTACGTGGGCCAGATTGCCCTCTACGGCCGCGCCGTCCAGGAGATCTACGGTCGGGGTGTGACCGAGGCGTACGTGGTCTTTCTTGCCGCCGGCGAGGCGGTGCGGGTCTAGGCTGCCCCCTCGGCCCGGGCGACAACCGGGGCGCCGGGCTGGTAGGCGCCGATGCGCCACGAAGCCGCCGCACCAATGAAAAGCAGCACGGCGGCTGCCACAAAGGCGACGCTGTAGTCGCCCAGCGTATCAAAGGCCCAGCCGCCGAGATATGAGCCGACCGCGGCGCCGACCTGGTGGCCGAAATATAGCAGACCGAACAAGGTGCCCACGACACGCGGCCCGTAGATGTCGGCGGTGATGGCAGAGGTCAAGGCGGCGCTGCCCGCCCAAGCCAGGCCCCCGATGGTCGCCGTCAGGTACAGCTCCCACGCCTGCCCGACGGTCACCAGAGCCAGGAAACCGAGCCCCCGCACCAGGTAGATCAAGCCCAAGAACGCGGGCTTGCCGACCCGGTCGGCCAGCACGCCCAAGCCGAGCGTGCTCCAGATGCTCACAAGCCCGATCAATCCCACGCCAAAGGACGCGGTCATGGGTTGGAACCCATGGTGCTCCAGCATCGGCACCCCGTGGGTACCCATCAGGTGCATGCTGAACCCGCAGGCAAACAAGCCGCAGGCGAGAAGCCAAAAGGGCGTCGTGGCCAGGGCCGGCTGCCAGGCGGCCGCGCGCATCCGGGCGGCGGATGCCGCTTCGTCCCGCACCCAGCGCAGCACCAAGGGCAGGAGTACGAGTACGGAAAATGCGGCGAACACAAGATACGTCGCACGCCAGCCCACCGAGGCGATAAGCGCCGTGGAAACGGGCGTCATCAAGGCGATGCCGCCCATGCCGCCTGCCGAGAGAAACATCATCGCAAAGCCCCGCTGCCGGCGGAACCAGTGGCTGATGACGGGGCTGAGGGCGACTTGACCGGTGGCGGCGAGGGCCAGCGACGCAATGCCGGCAAAGCCCAAGGTAAAGGCCATAGGTGAACGGGACGCGGCGACGATGACCAGCGACAAGGCCATGAGCACGGTCCCGGCAGCCACGACGACGCGGCTGCCCCACCGGTCGGCCAGGCGCCCTACCAGCGGCAGGGCGAAGCCGAATACCAGCATCGCGGCGGCCACGATCCCCGACAACTGGCCGTGGGTGAGGCCGAATTCTTCCACCAGCGGCCGCATGAACGGACCGATGGCGAACCGGAGCCCCGTAGACACCAGCGACACGAGAAAGGCGACGGCCAAGATGGGCCAATGCTGCATCAGTTCGCTGTCTTCGTGTTGGCGGGTCATAACCCCGTTGGCCATAGGCGGGCGTGTCACTCCCTCCGCTGCTCTTCTTCCGCAGCGACCCGGCGCTTGTCTTCCACCGCCTGCGCGAGCTTGTCGACGAAGGTGATTCCTCGCAGGCGTTCCCACCACGTGGGGGGACGCACCGTCGTCACGTACCGCCGCGGGGACTGGTAGGTGAACGGTGACTTTATGTCTATGGCCTCGACGCGGGCTTCGTCCCCGTACAGCACGACGCGAATTCCCCAGCGGCGTCCGGGTTCAAACTCGGTGTAGACGGCTTCCTTGTCGCTGGGCCGCTCCCAACGACCACGGCACAATATTCGCTCCAAGTCCGACGACGTACGAAGCATAAAACCATCTTCCGACAGTGGCGCGCGTTTCCCTGCCAAGTTGGTCCGGGATTTCGTCCAATTGGCCCTCCTTTTGGCCGGTGCCGAGAATGGTCTGGAGGTACCGGCTCCTCGCAGCCTCCTCTCCCCATCACCGGCGCAAGTGCGCTAGGCACGCCCAGCCGTTGAGCAGTGCCGTCAGGGCGTAGTCGGCCGCGACGGCCCAGAGGGCGCCGGCGATGCGGAGATCCGGGTCGGCGGTGAGGACGTAGATGAGGCCAAGGCGCACCGCCGTGGCCAGGGAAAAGGTGCCGAACACGAACTGCGTTTTGCCCAGCGCGTAGAGCACCGACGCGAAGATGCTGGCCGCGTAGGCGAAGGGCGCAGCGACGCCGGCGACGACCACCAGCGGCGCGATCTCCGGGGCGCCGTAGAGCACGCGCGGCACGGCGTCGGGGAACGCCTGGAAGACGGCGAAGGTACCCAGTCCCACGCCAATGGCGCCCGCCGTGGCCAGGAGAAACCGGCGCCGGGCCCGCTCCCGGTGGCCGGCGGCCCAGGCGTCGGCGATGGCCGGCGTCAGCACGGTCGCCACCGGAAACACAAGCAGCATGGGCATGTAGAGGAGGGGCAGGACCATCCCCGTCAACTGGCCGTATGCTTCCGTCGCTTCGGTCATGGACGCGCCCGCGACCAGGAGCCGGCGGGGGATCAGGCCGACGTTGATCACCTGCGCGGCGGTGTTGACCATGGTGGTGGCCCACAGGGGCAGGCTCATCGCCAGCAGGGAGCGGGCGACCCGCAGTTGATCAAACACCAGGAAGACGGGCCGGCTGAACTCCCCAAAACCCCGCCGCGTGCGGGATCGTTGCCCGCCGTGCGGCGTCCGGTTCCCGGAAACCAGCCACCAGCCGGACAAGGCCATCGCCGTGAACAGCCCAGCGGCCTCCCCGGCGCCCAGGCCGAGGACGAGGGCGGCAGCTGCTTGTTCGACGCCCCGACCTGCCCATGCCGAGAGCAAGAGGAGCACCACGGGCACACGGACCAGCTGTTCGACCACTTGGCCTACGGCGGTGGAGCGCATGTTTTGCCGCCCCTCGGCGTAGCCGCGGAAGATCCCGGTCAAGGCCGACGGCACGATGGCCAAGGGCAGCAGCCAGAGAAGGATCTCGGTGCGCGGGTCGGTCAGGTAGCGGCGAGCGAGGAACGGCGTGATGGCCATCAGGGCGCCCGCCGTCAAGACCGTCATGGCCGCAATCAGCACGGCGGTGGCGCGCCGGGCGCGCACCACCTCAACCAGGTTTCCCCTTGCCAGCTCCTCGGCCGTCACCCGGGTCAGCGCCACGGGCAGGCGCAGGGTGGCCATGGCGGAGGCCATCCGGTAGACGGGCATGACCATCTGGTACAGCCCGAGCGCTTCGGGCCCGGCCCAGCGCACGATGACGATGCGGTACAGCGTGCCGATGGCGCGGGTCGCCGCCCCGGCCGCCATAAGCATGAGCGCGCCCTGCAGAAGGGGCCGCCGGCGCACGTTCTCCGTCCCTCCTCTGAACCCGTCATCCCAAGCCATATGGGGCGGGAGGGGGCCGTAGAACGCGCCAGTAGGCGATTAACGCCGGGGAGGACACAGCGCATCGTACAGAGAATTCCGCGCCAACCGGCTAGGAGGCGATGCCTTTGGATTTCCGAGCCATCCCGAAGGTCGAGCTGCACCTGCACCTGGACGGTTCCGTCCGGCCAGCCACGGTCTGGGAACTGCTCCAGGAGCGGCGCCGCACCGGGTCCGCCGCGGTGGCCGGCTACGCAGGGCTGGATAGCCTGCAGGCCGTAGCCGCGGCGATGCAGGTCCCGGACGACTGCCCGTCTCTGGCTGACTACCTGACCCGGTTCGACCTGCCGCTGGCCGTTATGCAGGATGGGGCGGCGCTCGAGCGGATCGCATACGAGCTGGTGGCCGACGTGGCGGCTGAGAATGTGGTGCATGTGGAGGTGCGCTTCGCCCCAGCGCTGCACACCGCCGAGGGCCTGACCATGCGGGCGGCGGCCGAGGCGGTGCTGCGGGGGCTCGACCGGGGACGCCGAGAGTTTGGCGTCACCACCGGGCTGATCGCGTGCTGCATGCGCCACCTGCCGGCCGAGGACAACACGGCGATGGTGAGGGCCGTGGAGCCGCTCTTGGGCCAGGGGCTCGTGGCCATCGATCTCGCGGGGGATGAGGCGGGCTTTCCCGGCATCCTGCACCGGGAGCCGCTGCAGCTGGCAAAGCAGATGGGTTTCCACGTCATCGTGCACGCCGGCGAAGCCAGCGGCGCCGACGAGGTGCGGATTGCCCTCGAGGTCCTGGGCGCGGAGCGCATCGGCCACGGCGTGCGGCTCCAAGAAGACCCGGTCCTCCTGCGGGAAGCGGCGGCCCGGGGGATAGCCCTCGAGATGTGCCCGACCAGCAACGTGCAGACAAAGGCTGTCCGCAGCCTGGAAAATCACCCTCTCCGGCGCTACCTGGAGGCGGGGCTGGCGGCGACGGTCAACACCGACAACCGCACGGTGTCCAACACCACTATGGCCGCTGAGTACCGGCGCGTTGCCGAGGAGCTGGGCTTGACGGCGGCGCAGGTCCGGCAGACGGTGTTCAACGCGGCGGCCAATGCGTTCTTGCCCGCTGCGGAGAAACAGGCGCTGCTCGACAGGCTGGCCCGGGACCTCGGCCGCTGACCGGGCCAACGGGCCTGTCTGTCCCGTTGACAACCCCGCGGCGGCGCGTATAATGATGGTACACTTCCCGGAATGACTGCCCCCCGCTTGGCCGGGAGGCGCGTTTCCCAGCGCGGTGGTGCGAACGCCGAAGGAGGGAAACGGGCCATGACGACGCTGGGTGGACGCCTCGCGAACCTCAGCGACGCCGACTTGGACTTTCTCGTCCGGGCTGTCACCACGAGCCGCACCGACTATGACCGCATCAAGGACATCGTCCGGGGCAAGGCCGACCTGCTGCAGGTGATGCTGGACGACGAGCGGGTGTTCTGGAGGTTGGCCGAGACCCCGGAGGCGGTGCTGCAGGTTTCCCCGTATCTCTTGTTCACGGTTCTGTTGCGCCGGGCGCAGCGGGATCTGCGCGCCCGCAAGTTTACCATGGAAACGAGCTCCCAAGGGACGCTGCCAGTGTTTGACGCCGACGCAGCGGCGGACCTGCTGGAAGATGTCGCGCTGCGGGACTACCTGGCCTTAATGCTGGAGGAGTTCACCCGCATCGACCGGCACACCATCCACGTCTGGGACGAGCAGGGCCCCCGGCCCGTGACGTACAGCGACTTCGCGGTGGAGGACCTGGAGGCGCTCGCCGAGCTCGCAGAGGAAAGCGAGCGTTTCGCTATCTACCGGCGGTTGGGCGATTTGTGCCTTTTCTTGACGGGCATGTTCGCCGATTACCTGGCCGCCCGTGCCCGGGAGGCTGCAAGCCGCGGGGCGCGCCAGCGCAAGCACCGGGAGGACATCGAGACGTACGAGGAACTGGGCCGCACCTACTACCGGCGGGCGGCCGAGGCGGAAGCCGCCGCGGACTTGGGGCTCACGGACCTCCTGGAGCGGCTTGCAGCCCACTTCACGCTGGCCCGCAAGCCGCTGGCCGTCATCTCCCAATCCTACATCCCTGTGCAGCGCTTCCGCTGGTTTCCGGCCGGTCCTTTGCGTCCAGGGCTCTCCACGGGTTAGGCGAGGCTTCAAGCGGGCGGCGCGGCCATCGGCTGGCTACGTCGCCTGCGCGGGGGCGGGTGCCGCCGCGCCTGTCTCCAGCACGAGCCCCGTCTTGGCCCGCACTTCCTCCATTGTCTCCCGGGCGATGGCCCGTGCCCGCTCGGCGCCGTGGGCCAAAATCTCCCGCAGCTCGCCCGGCCGGGACATGAGCTCCAGATACCGCTCCCGGATGGGTGCGAGCGCCTTGGTCACATCATCGGCCAGTTGCTGCTTGAGATCCGCATAGCGCAGCGTCCCTTGCTCGTATGCCGTCCGGAACCGAGCGACCGTCTCCGGAGCCGAAAAGCTCTCCAGCAGCGTGAAGAGGTTGGCCACGCCGGGACTCATCGTGTCCCCGCGGGGCCCTGTGTCGGTGACGGCCCGCCGGATGAGGCTCTGGATTTCCTCCGGTGGAGCGGTCAGCGCCACATAGCTGCCGGGGATGCTCTTGGACATCTTGCGCGTCGGGTCGTTGAGCGCCATGACGCGCGCCGCCCGGGTGAGGAGGGGTTGGGGCTCGGGAAAGGTTTCGCCAAACAGGTAGTTGAAGCGCCTGGCGAGGTCGCGGCTCAGCTCCAAGTGCTGGACCTGGTCTTCCCCCACCGGCACGAGGGACGCCTTGTACAGCAGGATGTCCGCGGCCTGCAAGATGGGGTAGTTGAGCAGACCCGCGTTGACGTTTTCCTGGTGCTGCTTGGCCTTGTCCTTAAACTGGGTCATCCGCTGCAGGCTGCCAAGCGGCGTGATGCAGTTGAGGATCCAGCACAGTTCGGTGTGCTCCCGGACGTGCGACTGAACGTACAGCACGCTGCGCCCAGGATCGATGCCGCAGCCGATGAGGGTGGCTGCCGTGGCCAGCACCCGCTTGGGCAGCTCGGCCGGATCGTAGGGGATCGTCATCGCGTGCAGGTCGACGATGGAAAACACGCAGTCGTGCTCAGCCTGCATGGCGACCCAGTTGCGGATCGCGCCCAGGTAGTTGCCCACATGCAATTGGCCGGTGGGCTGGATGCCCGAGAAGACGCGCGCCATCGATTCCACTCCCGTCAATCATTTCCCGGTCTTGCTTTATTTCCCGGTCTTGCTTTTGGGTGGTTTCCCCGTTTGCCGGTCCGGATGTTTCCCGGTCTTCCTTTTCGGTCCAGTTTACCATAAGCACAGACCGCGCGGGAAGCGCTGCGCGGCTCGGACGGGCAGGTAAACCCCGTCCCCCTGCGGAACATGTGGACCCGGGGCGCCCTGGCCAGGGCGCAGGGAACACTGGCCTGCGGAGGGATCCCCGTGATCGCGATACTGACCGACTTTGGCCAGTCCGAGTACCTGGGCATCATGAAGGGCGTGATCCTGCGGCACGCGCCCCGGGCCGTCATCTGCGACCTTTACAACGAGGTGGAAGCCCAGTCGGTGCGGGAGGGGGCGTGGGTCCTTTATACGGCCTATCGGCACTTTCCCGAGGGGACCGTGTTTCTGTGCGTGGTTGACCCCGGCGTCGGTTCTGACCGCCAGGCGTTGGCCGTCCGCACCCGGCGCTACTACTTCGTCGGCCCGGACAATGGTTTGCTGTACCCGGCCATGGCGGACGACGGGATTGTCGAAGCGGTGGCATTGCCGGTGCCGCCCGGCGCGTCCAACACGTTCCACGGACGGGACGTGTTTGCACCCGCGGCGGCCAAGCTCGAAACCGGCGCGGCCTTGTCCGACCTGGGACGGCCGGCGGAGGTCAAGGTGCCGCTCACCTTCCACCTGCAGGGCCGGGAAGGGGAGATCGTGCGGGTCGATCGGTTCGGCAACATCATCACCAACCTGCCGCACACGGGACAGCATGAGTACCGGCTCTCGGTCGAGAGCTACAGGCGCGTCCTGCCCTTTGTCCGCACCTACGCGGAAGCGCCCCGGGGGCAGCTGTTTGTGATCGAAGGGTCGGCGGGGACGCTTGAGATCAGCCTCAAGAACGGGAGCGCCTGGTCAGTCATGGACGTCCCCGTCGGCGGGCGCATCGTCCTCGAGTGACGCCTGGGGCAAGAGATCTTGGGGCGTCGCATCGGCCAGTGCCAGGCCGGGCCCGCCGGCGGCGAACACCTCGTCGCGGCCCGGCAGGCGCACGTAATAGGTCGGGTAGTCGCCGACCATGACCGGCGTCTGCTCGCCGATCAGGAGCACGATGGGGCCGGCGTCGGGCGCCTCGAGGTGGATCTGCAGCCGGAGGCGGGGCGGGTCGAGCCCGAAGGTTGCGGCGTCGATGTCTTCGTCCGGCGTGTCGATGCGCCGGAACGCCCGCAAGTCGCTGAGGGCCAGCACGGCCTCCGTGATGCGGACGCTGTCGGCGGGAGCGCTGATCGGTGCCGCCAGCTCCCACGGCGCGAGCGGCAGCTCATCGGCGGCGGCGTCTTGAGCTGAGCTCGCGGCGGGACTGCCGGGCAGCGCCGTGCGCACCAGGCGCAGGCGGACGCCGGTCTCGTCCTCGACGACGATGGCCGTCGCGGCCCATGGATCGAAAGCGACCAGCTGCAGGTCGGGCGGCTCCGGTTCCTGCACCGTTTCCACAGGTGCCGGTTCGCCGGCGATGAATTTAAGTGCGACGGCCAGCGCACCGACCACCAACAAAACCAGCAGCGAGAGGGCTTTGGACACCGCGACGGGCCCCCTTCGGGCGACCCTTGATGGATCACGGGATGCACACCCAGTATACCGAAACCCTCTCGCTGGGTAAACCCTAGCCCCGTCGGCAAGGCGCGAGGCCAACCGTTGGACGGGGCGCCGGCATTTTGCAGCGCCCCCGAGGGATCGCGCGTGGTACCGCGCCGCTCCCAGGGCGGGACGTCGCCGGTGCGCGGCGGGTTTCGCCGGCGCGTAGGATAGAAGGCGGACGACACAACGGGACAACGGGAAAGGAACGTCCAGATGGCCAAAGGCATGCAAGCGCTGGTCAAAGCCAGCCCCGGCCCGGGGCTGACCCTGATGGAGGTGCCCATCCCGGAGCTGGGCCGGCGGGACTGCCTGGTGCGCGTGGAAGCCACTTCCATCTGCGGCACCGACCTGCACATTTACCGCTGGGACGCGTGGGCCGCGTCCCGCCTGCGCCCGCCCCTCATCGTAGGCCACGAGTTCTGCGGGCGGGTGGCGGCGGTTGGCCCCGACGTCACCGAAGTCGCGGTGGGCGACTACGTCGCGGGGGAGGGGCACCTCTTCTGCGGCCGCTGCTATTTCTGTCATACCGGCCAGGCCCACATCTGCGCCCACGGGCGCATCATCGGCGTCGACACCGACGGCTGTTTCGCCCAGTACGTGCGCATGCCGGCGGCCAACCTGTGGAAGCTGGATGACACCGTTCCGCCGGCCATCGGGGCCATCCACGACCCGCTGGGCAACGCCGTGCATTCGGTGATGGCGGCGGGGGTTTCCGGCGCGAGCGTTGCCGTGGTGGGATGTGGGCCCGTCGGGTTGTGCTCCATTGCCGTCGCCAAGCGGGCGGGGGCGGCGGCCGTCTATGGCGTCGACGTGAACCCTTACCGCCTTTCCCTGGCGGAGGGCCTTGGGGCCGACGCCGTCATCTGCAGCCGCACCGACGACCCGGTGGCGGCGGTGATGGACCTTACGGGCGGTTTAGGCGCCGAAGTGGTGCTGGAGATGTCCGGCCACCCGGCGGGCATCCGGGCCGCCTTTGAGATGCTGCGCAAGGGCGGGCGCATCGTGTTGCTGGGCATCCCGCCGGGGCCGGTGGAAGCCGATCTCACCGGCTGGATCATTTTCAAGGAAGCCCGGGTGCTGGGCATCAACGGCCGGCGCATCTTTGAAACTTGGCACCGGATGGCTGATCTCTTGCGTTCCGGGCTCGATGTCTCATCGGTCGTAACCCATCGGTTTTCCTTGAGCGAGTTTGAAAAGGCCTTCGCGGTCCTGGCCGAGGGACGCTGCGGCAAGATCGTGCTCGTGCCGTGAAGGCGACGGGAACGCACTGATGGGTTGGTGACAGCAAGCATTGGTGCGTTGGTGACAGCAAGACCACACTGGTGCCTCGGGGACAGCCAGACCGTGCTTTCGCTGGGAAAGGGGAGTCCAACCTTGACGGACGCAGCATCCGGCAACGCCCTGGCGTTTCTGGCGGACGAGATCGCGGCGATGAAGGCCCAAGGGGTTTTCCGCTACCCGCGCGTCTTTGCGGGGCCGCAGGGGCCCCGGGCCATCATCGACGGCCGGGAAGTCGTGAACCTGTCGTCCAACAACTACCTGGGCTTGGCCAACCATCCGCGCCTGCGGGAGGCGGCCATCAAGGCCATCGAGGAGTACGGCGCCGGGACCGCGTCGGTGCGCTCCATCGCCGGGACGATGAGCTTGCATGCGGAGCTGGAGCGGCGGTTGGCGGCGTTCAAGCGCACCGAGGCGGCGTTGGTTTTCCAGTCGGGTTTCACCGCCAACGCGGGCACCGTCGCGGCCATCCTGGGCAAGGAAGACGTCATCATCAGCGATGAGCTCAACCACGCCAGCATCATCGACGGCTGCCGCCTGAGCCGGGCGCAGATCAAGATCTTCCCCCACAAGGACGTCGCGGCTATGCGGCGGCTGCTTGAGGAAAGCCGCGATGCGCGCCGGGTGCTGGTGATCACCGACGGCGTCTTTAGCATGGACGGCGACATCGCGCCGCTCCCCGAGATCGTGGCGGTGGCCAAGGAGTACGGCGCCATCATCATGGTGGACGACGCGCACGCAAGCGGCGTGTTGGGAACGAACGGGCGGGGCACCGTCGACCATTTCGGCTTGCACGGCCAAGTGGACATCCAGGTGGGCACGCTCTCCAAGGCCATCGGCATCTTGGGGGGCTACGTGGCCGGCAGCAAGCTGCTCATCGATTACCTCATCCAGCGGGCGCGGCCCTTCCTGTTCTCGACGTCCCACCCGCCGGCGGTCACCGCGGCCTGCCTGGCGGCCCTGGACATTTTGGAAACCGAGCCGGAGCTCATCCAGCGCCTGTGGGACAACGCCCGCTATTTCCGGGAAGGGTTGGCCGACGCCGGTTTCGACGTGAGCGGCAGCGAGACGCCCATCATCCCCGTCATCGTCGGCGAAGGCGACAAGGCCATGCGCTTGAGCGACCGGCTGTTTGAAGAGGGCGTGTTCGCGCAAGGGATCGCCTATCCGACGGTGCCGCGGGGCAAGGCGCGCGTGCGCACCATCGTCACCGCGGCCCACACCCGCGACGATCTCGACCAGGCGCTGGCGGCGTTCCGGAAGGTCGGGCGCGAACTCGGCATCATCTGACTCGCGGGCGTGTTTTGACCCATGCCGGTCCGTCTCCCACGGCTTGCCCAACAGTGCTATACTTTGTGGAGTGGACTGGGATGTGGGAGGCGAGGCACATGCGGTTTGTAGTCGAAGAGGGACACCTGCGGGTCTACGCGGAGCGGGAAGAGCTGGCCGCGGGGATCGACCCGGGTGTCCACGCGGGCCGCGAGGTGCTGGTGATTTCCATCCCGTTGGAACCGGGCACCAACAACGAAATGCTTGTGGAACCGATGGCGCAGGGCATCGCGTCGGTGCTGGAGGCAGGCTGGCAGACGACTGCGGCCAAGGTGCGGGACGTGGTCGTCGTGACCGAGCACCCTGGGGGCGCGTACAGCTGGCTGTCGCTTTTGCGCACCGGCGGCTGTGAAGGCGTGAATATCTTGGACGCGACGCTCGATATGGGCGTACACTTCATCATGAATCATGAGGATCAGGAGCGGCATCTGGGTTCCTGGGAATACCAGGCCATTTCGCCCGAGGACGGTTTCACGCTTGAGGTTTGCCAGGCGCTTCTGGAAACCATCAACGTGCCGCCGTTGTTTGCCGACAGCGACCTGCTGCGGGAGGAGGACGACGCTCCTGAAGAGGGCAACGGGCGCATGTCTTGGCAGGACTACGAGGAGCGCTACGGCATGACGACCCAGGAGCTCATGCAGCGGCTGGCCTCGGGCGAAGAGGAGATTTTGACGCCGGCCCAGTGGGAAGAGAAGGCCGACTGGCTGTGGTCGTACGACGACTACCTGCGGGAGCAGTGGAAACGGACGGTCGTGGATCATCTGATGGCCGAGCTGGCCGTGCTGCGGCGCCGGCTTGAGGATCTCGAAGCCGAGAGACAGCGGGCGGGAGACGCGATCGCGCGCCTCGAAGAGCAGGGCGCCCGCTTCGCGGAGGACAACTGACCGGTGCGCGCCGGTCGAACCGGGACCGGGTTCGCCTTTACAAGGCCCGTGGGCCTGTGTTATGATGGGCACGACACGGCGAACGCGGGCTGTTTTTCTGGGCATGGTTGTGATGATTTTCACAAATTCCGGCCACTGGCCGGGCTAGGGTGGCGATCTGGGTGCATACCTACGTCCCGCTGTTGGTTTTCTTGGGCGTGGCCCTCGCGATTCCGCTGCTGATTACCCTCCTCGTGGAAACCGTCAGTTCGCGCCGGCCCGACCCCGCCAAGTACGTGCCGTACGAAAGCGGCTACCCGACGACTGCCCTGCGCGGGCGGTTCCCCATCAAGTTCTACGTGATCGCCATGCTCTTCGTCATCTTTGACGTGGAGGCGGCCGCCTTCTACTCGTGGGCCGTCATGCTCCGCGAGCTCGGCACGTACGGCTTAGCGGCGATGGCCCTGTTTTTGCTCGTGTTCGTGCTGGGCGACCTGTACGTGTGGAAAAAGGGGGGGTTCGAATGGAGATGACCAACAACCAGTTTTTCTTGACGAGCGTCGAGAAGTTCGTCCGTTGGGCGCAGAAGTCGTCCATCTGGCCGCTGACGTTCGGCCTGGCCTGCTGCGCCATCGAGATGATGAACCTCGTCTCGCCGCGCTATGACATGGCCCAGTTTGGCGCTGAGGTGTTCCGCAGCACGCCGCGGCAGGCGGACCTCATGATCGTTTCCGGGCGGCTTTCCAACAAGATGGTGCCGGTCATCGAGCAGGTGTACCGCCAGATGCCGGAGCCGAAGTGGGTCATCGCCATGGGCGCGTGCGCGTCCAGCGGCGGCATCTTCGACAACTACGCCATCGTGCAGGGCGTTGACGAGGTGCTGCCCGTGGACATCTACGTGCCCGGCTGCCCGCCGAGCCCCGATGCGGTGATTTATGCCGTGCTGAAGCTGAGGGAGGCCATCGCCAGCGGGCAGGCCCACGGTGGAGTGATGCGAGCGTGAGCGGCGTGCGGCAGCAACGAGCGCCTTACACGGGCGGCGCCGAGGCCCTGGCCTACGTGCGGGACGAGATCGTGCCCGCACTGGTGGTGGCCTTCGGCGACGGCGTCGTACCATTGGAAACCCCCTTTGAACAGCCGCAGGTGCAAGTGGCCCCCGGGCAGCTGGCGGAGGTCGCCCGCTGGCTGAAGGACCGGGGCTTCAACATGCTGGTCGATGTTGGCGGTGTGGACTACCTGCCCCGCACGCCCCGGTTTGAAGTGGTCTATCACCTTTTGGCTCTGCCGCAGCTGTGGCGGCTGCGGCTGCGGGTGCCGGTGGAGGAAGACGAGGCGGAAGTGCCGACGGTGAGCGACGTGTGGCCGTCGGCGGCCGCCGCGGAGCGGGAGGTCTGGGATTTGTTCGGCATCCGCTTTGCCGGTCATCCGAACTTGACCCGCATCCTCATGCCCGACGACTGGGTCGGGCACCCGCTGCGCAAAGATTACCCGCTCCAGGGCCCGCGCGCCAAGCTGCCGGCCTTCGCGGCGGAGCGCAACCGCTACCATGCCCCCAAGCTGCCGGGTGACCCGCCGGGCACGGCGGGCCTTCCGGGCGGCGCGAAAGGCGGGAAGTGACATGCCGCAGGTTGTTCGTTCAGGCGACTACGATCTCGACTTGGAAGAGCTGCAGATCGAGGGCGAAGGCGATCGGATGACCTTGAGCGTCGGCCCGCACCATCCGAGCACCCACGGCGTGTTGCGCATGGTGCTCGAGATCGAGGGCGAGCGCATCGTCAAGGCGACGCCGGAGGTCGGGTTTCTCCATACGGGCATCGAAAAGACGGCCGAGAACCTGACCTGGCAGCAGGCCATCACGGTCATCGACCGGATGGACTACCTGGCGCCTTTGTCCAACAAC
>DATCLD010000107.1:0-5283 GCA_036564115.1 Limnochordales bacterium | reverse complement strand
GGATCTCGTGGCGCTGGACCTCGACGACATCTCGCTCCAGCCACCCCACAACCTGCTCAAAAACATCGTGTACAGCATGTCGCCTCGGGCCATCCGGCGGGTGATGGTGGGTGGGCGCGTGGTGTGGGTCAACGGGGAGCTTCTTACCTTCCCCATGGCCCGCATTCGCCGGCTGGTGGAAAAGGTCACGGGCGGGTGGCGGGAGATGATTGCCAGGGAAGCCGAGGGGGTGGGATCCCAGGCGTAGATGGCGGCCAACGGATGCGAAGGGGCCGTCGCGCCCCCAGGTTGCGACGTGGGAAGCTTGGGACTCGTCATCGGCAGTTTGGAACGCATCAACGACAGAGGAGGCAGAGGGAGAATGCGTCGAGGGCTTGTGTGGCTTGTGGCGTTGTTGATCGGGACGCTGGCCTTCGCGGGCGCGGCTTTGGCGCAGGAGCCGATCAAGATTGGGTTTTTCGCCCCGTTGACGGGGCCCGCCGCGGCGGACGGCAAGAGCGTCATGCAGTCGGCGCAGCTGGCGGTGGACGAGATCAACGCCCGGGGCGGCATCAACGGCCGGCCGGTGCAGCTCGTCGCCTACGACGACCGCTTTGACCCGCGGGAGGCGGTGGCCATCGCCAACCGGCTCATCGAGCAGGACCGGGTCGTGGCGGCGGTGAGCGGCTCCTACAGCGGGCCGACGCGGGCGGTGGCGCCCATCTTCCAGGCGGCAGGTATTCCCATGATCTCCGCCTACGGCGTCCACCCGGACATCACCGCAGCCGGGCCCTACATCTTCCGGCAGAGCTTCATCGGCCCGGTGCAGGGCAAGGCCGGCGCTGAGGTGGCGGTCAAGCTCCTGGGCGCGCGCAACATCGTCGCACTGGTGATGGACAACGACTTCGGGCGGTCCATCGGCGACGCCTTCAAGGCCCACGCGGAGTCCCTGGGCGCCAGGGTACACGTGGAGCTGTTCCCGCAGGGAGAGATGGAGTTCACGCCCATCCTGGCCCGGGTGCGGGGTATGAATCCCGACCTCATCTACACGACCGGGTACTACATGGAAGCTGCCATGACGGTCAAGCAAGCTCGGGAGCTGGGCATCCGCGCCACCATCCTGGGCACGGAGGGCGCCGACTCCTTCCAGTTCCCTGAGGTCGCCGGCGAGTACGCGGAAGGCGTGTACATCACCACCAACCTCAACCGCGACGACACCCGCGAGGTTGCGCGCCGCTTCATGGACGAGTACCGGCGGCGCTACGGCCATGAGCCGGACATGGTGGGCGCGAGCACCTATGACGCCTTCCAGATCCTGTTTGCGGCCATCGAGAAGGCGGGCACGGATCCGAAGGCTATCCGGGACGCCATTGCGGCCACCCGGGACTTCAACGGGGTCACCGGGCTCATCGCCGGCTACACCGCGAGCGGCGAGGTGCTCAAGTCCGTGCAGATCCAGGTGTTCCGGGACGGTCGCTACCGCTACTTCGCGGTCATCGACGATTTGGACCTGATCACGCCGCCGCAGTAATGCCGGAGGCGGCGGTCTGAAAGGCGGGTGGGCGCGCGGCGCCAGGAGCGCTGTGCAGCCTGCGTGCAGGACGGGCGCGGTCCTTGGTGCAGCCCGCTTGCAAGGTGCGGCGCGGCGGCTCCGGCGCCGGCGCCTACCCGCCAGCTCCGGGAAGGGGAGCTGGGAATGCTGGCGCAACAGCTCGTTTCAGGCATCGTCATCGGCGGCGTGTACGCCCTCATCGCCCTGGGCCTGACGCTGGTGTACGGGGTGCTGCGAATTTTGCACGTGGCCCACGCGGCCGTTTACGCCACGGGTGCATTCGTGGGACTGACCACGTACCAGCGCACGGGAAACCTCTGGCTCGCGCTGCTGGTGGCGGCGGCGTTCTGCGGCGTGTTCGGGGCGCTGATCCACCGGTTCGTCTATGGGCCGCTTTTGAACCAGCCCCGCATCGTGCCGCTGATCGCCAGCATCGGGCTGTTCATCTTCTTTCAGGACTTCTTGAGGCTCGTTTTTGGACCGTACGCCCAGAGCTTTCCGGCGCGCGTGCCCTTTGGCCTGTTGGACCTGGGGTCAGTCATCCTCCCCGGGCGGCAGGTATTCATCCTGGTCGTGACCATGGTGCTGCTCGTGGTCACCTGGTACGTGGTGAGCCGGACCCGCCTGGGCCTTGCCTGGCAGGCGGTGGCCCAGGACGCGGAGACGGCCCTGGCCATGGGCGTGCCGGTGCCCCGGGTGGTGGCGGTCAATTTCCTGTTTGGTTCAGCCCTGGCAGCCATAGCGGGGATCCTCGTCGGCATCCACTACAACTCCGTCTACCCGGCCATGGGCGAGATGCCCGCTTACAAGATGCTGGCCGTCGTGGTGCTCGGAGGGCTCGGGAGCGTTCCGGGCACGGTGGTGGCCGCGTTTCTGCTGGGCCTGGTCGAAACGCTGCTCGTGGGCTACATCGGCTTTGTCCTGCCCCGGGATGCGCTGGCTTTTGTCGCGTTGATCTTGATGCTTTTGGTGCGGCCCGAGGGCCTGTTTGGGAAGGGCGGTGCCTGAGATGGTCATTCCGGCCTACTACATCACCCTGGCCATCATCACCGGCATTTATATCATCCTGGCCTTGAGCCTCAACATCATCACAGGCTTCGCCGGCCAGCCCAACATGGGCCACGCCGCCTTTTTCGGCATCGGCGCCTACACCCACGCCATCCTCACGACCCGGTTTGACGTGTCCTTTTGGCTGGCCGCGCTGGCCGCGGCCGTCGTGGCGGGGGCCGTCGGGGCGCTGCTGGGACTCATCTCGCTCCGGGTGCGGGAGGACTTTCTCGCCATCACCACCATCGGCATCAACTTCGTGGTGGTGTCGGTGTTCCTTTATCATCCGTTCTTTGGCCAGGCCTTCGGCATCGGCGGCATCCCCATGCCGTCCTTGTTCGGCCGGGTGCTGGACAAAAGCGGCCTCCTGGTGCTGGTGCTCTTGGCGGTGTTGCTGGTCGTGTGGATCTCGCGGCGAGTGGAAGGGTCGTGGTTTGGCCTGGCCCTCGAGTCGCTGCGGGAGGACGAGCAGGCGGCCGAGGCGGTCGGCGTCGACACCCGGCGTTTCAAGGTGATGGCGTTTACCCTCGGTACCTCACTGGCGGGCCTGGCGGGGGCGTTGTACGCCAGCTTCATGTCCTTCATTTCGCCCGGCGACTTCGCGTTTTCCCTGTCCATCACCATCCTGTGCATGGCGGTGGTCGGGGGCCTGGGCACCATCCGGGGGCCCGTCGTCGGTGCCATCATCTTGAGCCTGGCGCCGGAGATGTTCCGCTTTGTGCTGGACTACCGGCTGCTGGTGTACGGCGGGCTGCTGGTCGTCATGATGCGGCTGCAGCCGGCGGGGCTGCTTGGGCGCGGGAGTTTCCTCGTGCGGTTGGGCCAGCGGCTGCTGGGGCGCCGGGAGACCGCGCCGGTTCCTTGAGGGAGGCGTGCGGGCATGCCGTTGTTGGAAACGCGAGGGCTGTGCAAGTCCTTTGGGGGTCTGAAGGCCGTCAACAACGTGAGCATCGCCGTGGAGGAAGGCGAGATCCTGGGGATCATCGGGCCCAACGGAGCGGGCAAGACGACTTTGTTCAACACCATCTGCGGCGTCTACCGGCCCGACGCGGGTCAAGTCATGTTTGCCGGGCAGCCCATCCACGGCTTGCGCCCCAACCGGATCGCGCGCTTGGGGATCGGCCGCACCTTCCAGGCGTCCCGGCCCTTCCGGGGGCTTTCGGTGGAGGACAACGTCCGGGCCGCGTACGGAGTCCGGTTTCACAAGAGCTGGCGCACCTTGTGGGGCGCTCACCGGGCGGACGCCGCACGCCGGCGCGCGATGGAGCTGCTCGAGCAGGTGGGTCTCGCCCACTTGGCCGGCATGGAGGCGGGGCAGCTCAGCTTGGGCCTGCAGCGGCGGCTCGAGATTGCCCGGGCCCTGGCCCTTGAGCCGCGCCTTTTGATGCTCGACGAGCCGGCCGCCGGCATCAGCCACGAGGAAGGGCTGCAGCTCATGGACCTGGTGCGGCGCCTGCGGCAGCAGGGCGTAACGGTAGTTTTGATTGAGCACAACATGCAGATGGTCATGAACTTGTGCGACCGGCTGGTGGTGCTCAGCTACGGTGAGGTGATCGCCGAGGGCAAGCCCGCCGACATCGGGCGTCACCCGGCGGTCATCGAGGCGTACTTGGGGAAGGAAGTCGCCCATGCTTGAGATCAAGAACTTGCACGCCGCCTACGGCGAGGCGAAAGTGCTGCACGGCGTCAGCCTGACGGTGAACAAGGGAGAGCTCGTCACGGTCATCGGCGCCAACGGCGCGGGCAAGACCACCATGATGAAATCCATCCTTGGCCTGGTGCCGCGGGTGCAGGGGGAGATCCGCTGGGAAGGCCGCTCGCTCCTGGAGCTCCGCCCATGGGAACGGGCGGCGGCGGGCATCGCCTACGTTCCCGAAGGCCGGCGCGTGTTCCCCGAACTCACGGTGGAGCAAAACCTGCGCATGGGGGCGTACACGGTCCGCGACCAGCGGCAGGTGCAGGCTGGGTTGGAGGACGTGTACGCGCTCTTTCCCCGCCTCGCCGAGCGGCGGCGGCAGCGGGCCGGATCGTTGAGCGGCGGCGAGCAGCAGATGCTCGCCATCGGCCGGGCCCTCATCAGCCGGCCGCGCCTGCTTCTGATCGATGAGGTTTCCATGGGGCTCATGCCCATTATGGTGGAGCGGGCTTTTGAGATCATCCGGACGCTGCACCGGCAGGGCATGACGATCTTGCTGGTGGAGCAAAACGCTCGCCAGGCCTTGGCGGTCGCCGACCGGGGCTATGTGCTGGAGTTGGGCCGGATCGTGCTCGAGGGCACCGTGGCGCAACTGCAGCAGGACCCGGGCGTGCAAGCCGCCTACCTGGGCCTGGGCACGGGGGGGCGCGCCGGCGATGGCGGCGGAGCTTGACGACAACCGCAAGCCTGTCGAGGAAACCCGCCAGCCCACAGCGGACCTGCTCATCCACAGTGCGGCCGAGTTGGTGACCGTCGCCGGCGCGAGCCATGCGCCCAAGCGCGGCCGGGAGCTCGGGGACATCGGCATCATCCGTGACGGCGCGGTGGCGATCGCACGGGGGCGCATCGTGGCCGTCGGCACGACCGACGAGGTGCGGGCCGCGGTCCACATTGGGCCTGAAACCCACGTGATCGACGCGAGCGGCAAGACCGTCATGCCCGGTTTCGTCGATCCCCACACGCACCTGGTGCACATGGGCAGCCGCGAGTTTGAGCTGGGCATGCGCTT
>DATCLD010000106.1:0-1998 GCA_036564115.1 Limnochordales bacterium | reverse complement strand
GGTTGATGGTGAAACCGGGAACCGTCGGGGGCAGCCCCGCCCGGATGGCCGCGATGCGGGCGATATTGAGCCCCTGTTCTCCTTCGGGCATGGCGCAGCCGAGGATGACGTCGTCGATCATCTCCGCCGACAGCCCAGGGGCGCGCCGGATGGCTTCCCGGATGACGATGGCCGCTAGGTCGTCGGCCCGCACGTCTTTCAAGGTTCCTTTATGGGCTTTGCCGATGGGCGTGCGCACGCCCGCCACGATCACGGCATCGCGCACCGTGGGATCACTCCTTCCGCTAGTTCCGCCGCCGCTAGTTCCGCAGCGGCTTGCCGGTGGCCAGGATGTGCTGCATCCGGGCCTGGCTCTTGGGATGGCCGCAGAGGCTCAAGAACGCTTCCCGCTCGAGATCGAGCAGGTATTCCTCGCTCACCCGGGTGCCGGCGGGCAACTCGCCGCCGCTGAGCACGTAGGCCAGCTTTTTTGCGATGTAGACGTCGTGCTCGGTGGCGTAGCCGGACCAGAGCAACTGCTGCGCCGCAAGCTCCAGCACCGCCCGCCCGTCGGGCCCGACGACCGGGATCTGCGGCCGGACCGGCCGCCGGTAGCCGGCCGCGTCCAGGGCCAGGAGGACCTGCTTGGCCTCGTGCCACAGATGGTCCCTGTTGGCGACGATGATGTCGGTAGGCCGCAGGTAGCGCAGTTGCTGGGCTTCCGGGCCGCTGGTGGACACCCGGGCCGTGCCGATCAACTCAAAGGCCCGGTTGACCAGGGGTTGCAGGTCGATGGGCGTCTGCATGGCCGCACTGCCGGCTTCCGGCTGCAAAGCCCCCGGCTGCCCCTCCAGGAAGCGGATGAGCATCTCCTTGCAACCGCCGCCGGCGGGGATGACGCCCGCGCCCACCTCCACCAGGCCCATGTAGGTTTCGGCCGCCGCCACCACCCGGTCGGCAGCGAAGGCGAGCTCGGCGCCGCCGCCCAGCGTCATGCCGTAGGGGGCCACGACCACCGGCTTCTCGAAGTATTTGAGCGCCATGTTGACACCCTGGAAGTGCCGGATGGCCAGGTCGATCTCGTCCCACTCGCCTTCCTGGGCCCCCATGAGGATGAGCGCCAGGTTGGCGCCCACGCAGAAGTTGGGCGAGACATGGCTGCTGATGACAAGGCCTCGGAAGTCCTTGCGCACCCGGTCCATGGCCAAGTGGAGCATCTGGATCAAGTCGGTGCCGATGGCCTGCTTGGGCGAGTGGAAGTCCACCAGTGCCACGTCGTCGCCGATGTCGTACAACGTCGCGCCGGGCAAGGCGTGGATGACCCGGTTTTGGGCCTTGAGGGCGGCAACGCTGATGGTGCGCGGCCTCGCTTGCAGCGGCACATGGCCGCCGGACGGGGAGGCCTGCAGCAGCTCCCCGTTGACGACCGGGTAGAAGGCGGGCTGGTCGCTTTCGGCCAGCGCCTTGACCCACGGCGGGATTTCTTCCCCTTCCTTTTCCATGCGGGCGACGGACTCCCGCAGGCCGATGGCGTCCCACGCCTCAAAGGGCCCGAGTTCCCAGCCGAAGCCCCAGCGCATGGCCCGGTCGACGCTGACGATGTCGTCCGCGATTTCCGTCACCTTGCGGGCGGCGTAAAGGAGCGTCTTCTTGAGCACATGCCAGGCGTAGCGCCCGGCGGCGTCGTCGGCCTGCACCAGCTGCTTGATGCGCTTGCCTGCGTCCTCAATGCCCCGGACCGCGGCCAGGGACGGGGCGTTGAAACGCCGGCGCGGGACGTACTCGAAGGTCTTGACGTCCAGCACCAGGATTTCCGTCTCGCCGTCCCGCTTGACCCGCTTGAAGAAGCCCTGGCCGGTCTTTTCGCCGAGCCACCCCCGTTCCAAGAGCTGCTGCAACAGCGGCGGGAGTGCGAAGGCTTCCTTCTCCCACTCCTCGGTCACGGCGTGCTGCAGGTTGCCGGCCACGTAGGCGACCACGTCGAGCCCGACCAGGTCCAGGGTGCGGAAGGTGGCGCTC
>DATCLD010000105.1:0-6894 GCA_036564115.1 Limnochordales bacterium | reverse complement strand
GCAGTTCTACTTCCGGACGACGGACGTGACGGGGACGGTGCAGTTGCCGCAGGGGATGGAAATGGTCATGCCCGGCGACAACGTGCAGATGACGGTGGAGTTGATTACGCCGGTTGCGCTTGAGGAAGGGCTGCGGTTCGCGATTCGCGAGGGCGGCCGCACCGTCGGCGCCGGCGTCGTCACCAAGATCCTCGCTTGAGCGCCGGTCGCTCGTTACCGGGCCTCGCTCTTGGACAACCGCCCGGTATGGATCCGGTTGCAGAGCGCGACAAGAAGACCCCCGTCAGGGGGTCTTTTCGTGACGGGACGACGGCGCCGCTAGGAAAGCTGGGGAATGTTGGCGCCGTTGGCGCATACGGGCAGCACTGGGAGCGCACAGTAGGTGGTAGGCCCGCGGGACGCCGTCAAGCTGACTTTATTGACACTCTCGGACCCGTGTGCTACATTGTATGAGTGACTTTTTCAGGGTACGCCGGTGGGAGGTAGGACCGGATGCGGGTAGGCATCACCTTGGAATGCACAGAATGCAAGAGCCGCAACTATCGCACGACGAAGAACCGGCGCAACGACCCGGACCGGCTTGAGTTGCGCAAGTACTGCAAGCGTTGCCGTACGCACACTTTACACCGCGAGACCCGGTAGCCTATAATGGGTGTGCGCTTGACACCGCAAGGGATGTGAACGTGCATGTCCGTACCGACCAAGACCGGCAGCAAAGCGCCCGCGCCGCCCTTGGGGCAGCGGATCGGCCGCTACTTGCGGGAAGTGCGGGCTGAGCTGCGCAAGGTCGCTTGGCCCAACCGCAAGGAGCTGGTGACCTACACCGTCGTTGTGTTGGTCACCGTGGGCATCGCCGCTTTGTTCCTCGGTGTGGTCGACATCATCGTATCCGAGTTGTTGACGCTGCTCGGTGCGCTGGGGAGGTGAGGAGTTGTCGGTCCGCGCGGACCGGGACTCCCAGCTCATGGAAGGGAACAAGACGGCTGACATCGAGCGGGTAGACGACGCGCAGGAGAACAGCGCCGCGGGTGGCGGCGAGTCTTCCCCGGACGTGCCCAACAAGCGTTGGTATGTCATCCACACGTACTCGGGCTACGAGAACAAGGTAAAGGCCAACCTCGAGCGCCGGGTCGCATCCATGGGCATGGAAGACAAGATCTTCCGCGTCATGGTGCCGACGCAAGAGGAGATCGATTTTAAGGACGGCAAGAAGCGCATCGTCTCCCGCAAGATCTTCCCCGGCTACGTGCTGGTGGAAATGATCATCAGCGACGACTCGTGGTACGTGGTGCGCAATACCCCGGGCGTGACCGGTTTCGTGGGGGCGGGCAACAAGCCTGTGCCGCTGGATGAGTCGGAAGTCAAGGCCATCCTGCGCCAGATGGGCTACGATGAGCCGCGTCCCAAAGTGGCTTTCCAGAAAGGGACGCAGGTGCGGGTCATTTCCGGACCCTTTGCCAACTTCACCGGTGTGGTGGATGAGGTGAACCTGGAGCGCGGCAAGCTGCGGGTGATCTTGTCGATGTTTGGGCGGGAGACGCCGGTGGAGTTCGAGTTTGGTCAAGTGGAAAAGTTTGAGTGACCTGAGTGATCGACGGGGTGGAACACGATGGCGAAGAAAGTCACCGCAGTCGTAAAGCTACAGATTCCTGCTGGCAAGGCCACACCGGCGCCGCCCGTGGGGCCGGCTTTGGGTCAGCACGCCGTCAACATCATGGAGTTTTGCAAGAGCTTCAACGAGCGGACGGCCGGGCAGGCGGGGACCATCATCCCAGTGGAGATCACCATTTATGAAGACCGGTCCTTCACCTTCGTCACCAAGACGCCGCCGGCCGCCGTGCTGCTCAAGCAGGCGCTGGGCATCGAGAAGGGCTCGCCCGCGCCCAACAAGGAGAAGGTTGGCACCATTAGCCGGGCCAAGGTGCGGGAAATCGCGGCCTTGAAGTTGCCTGACCTGAACGCGAACGACCTGGACGCGGCCACCCGCATCATCGAGGGCACCGCCCGCAGCATGGGCATCGTGGTGACCGACTGATACGCAACCAAGCGCAGCACGCGCTTTTCAGTGGGAGGAGCCTCCGGGCTCCGTCAGTACCACGGGAGGGAAGAACATGCCACGTCACGGCAAGTCGTATCTGGAGAAAGCCAAGCTCGTCGATCGGACGCGGCTGTATTCGCCGGCCGAGGCCATGGCCTTGGTCAAGCAGACCGCCCGGGCCAAGTTTGATGAGACCGTCGAGGTCGCGCTGAAGCTGGGCGTTGACCCGCGCCACGCGGACCAGCAGGTACGGGGTACCGTCGTGTTGCCCCACGGGACCGGGCGCACCGTCCGGGTGGCCGTGTTCGCGAAGGGTGAAAAGGCCAGGGAAGCCGAGGCCGCCGGCGCCGATGTCGTTGGTGCCGAGGATCTGGTCGAACGGGTGCAGCAGGGGCAGACTGATTTCGATGTAGCCATCGCCACCCCGGACATGATGGGCATCGTCGGTAAGCTGGGGCGCATCCTGGGCCCCCGGGGCCTGATGCCCAACCCCAAGACCGGCACCGTGACCTTCGAGGTGGAGAAGGCGGTGCGGGACTTCAAGGCGGGCAAGGTGGAGTTCCGCGTCAACAAGGAAGGCGGCATCCACGTGCCCATCGGGAAGGTGTCCTTTGACGAGGCGGCGCTCCTGGGCAACTTCCGGGCGCTGATGGATGCCATCGTCAAGGCCAAGCCGGCGGCGGCCAAGGGGCAGTACATCCGGCGGGTGGCCGTGTCCTGCACGATGGGCCCGGGTATCCGCATCAACCCGCAGGAAGCCGTCGGCGCCGTCGCGGAGCGGAGCGCGAGCTGAACAAGTGTACCGGTGAACGGCAAGGCCGTCGGCCGGTGCCGTTGAGCTGTATAATGTGGGTGACTATATAGAATAGGTAGCGACACAATCGAGCGCTGTTTTGGCCGTAGACAGCCGGTGTCCCCGCTGGGGACCGAAGGAGTCCGCACTCGCCGGCCGAGGTCAACCCCGAAGGAGCTGCGCCTTGCGCGCGGCCCTGTGCGAGCGGTTATGGCCTCCAGCCTGCGGCGAGACGGGCTGGAGGTTGTTTTTTTCGAGGCGCTTGGTGAGGAGGTGATGTAATGCCCAGACCCGAAAAGGTGGCGGCGGTGGAGGAAATCCGCGAGCACCTGAAGGCGTCCAAGGCTGTGTTCGTGACCGACTACCGCGGGCTGACGGTGGCCCAGATGACCCGCCTGCGCCGCAAGCTGCGGGAGAGCGGCACAGAGTACAAGGTGGTCAAGAACACCTTGACCCGGATTGCGGCCCGCGGCACGGACGCCCAGGCACTGGAGCCGTTCTTGTCGGGCCCGACTGCGCTGGCCTTCGCCAAGCAGGACCCGGTGGCGGCCGCCAAGGCGTTGCTGGACTTCGCCAAGGAAGCCAAGATCCTGGAGATCCGCGGCGGGGTGCTCGGGAGCAAGCCGTTGGGCCCCAACGACATCCAGGCGTTGGCCAATCTGCCGCCGCGGGAAGTGCTGCTGGCGCAGGTGGTGGGTGGACTCCAGGCGCCCATCTCCGGGTTCGTGTTCGTGCTGCAGGGCACCCTCCGCAAGCTGGTCTACGCGCTGGACGCGGTGCGCCAAAAGAAGGAGAGCGCCGCTTAAGCCCACTGGGGTGCCTGAAGGTGTGCGCTTGTGCGCTGTGAAATGCATGAGGAGGATCGAGCGATGACTAAGGAACAGATTTTGGAAGCCATCGAGAAGATGACGGTGCTGGAGCTGGCTGAGCTGGTCAAGGCGCTGGAGGAGAAGTTCGGCGTGACCGCGGCCGCGCCTGTGGCGGTAGCCGCTGCCGTGCCGGGTGCCGCCCCGGCGGCTGCCCAGGCTGAGGCCGAGGAGAAGACCGAGTTCGACGTCATCCTGACCAATGCCGGTGCTCAGAAGATCCAGGTGATCAAGGTCGTCCGGGAGCTCACGGGCCTCGGCCTCAAGGAGGCCAAGGACCTGGTGGATGGCGCTCCCAAGCCGGTCAAGGAGGGCGTCTCCCGGCAGCAGGCCGAGGAGATCAAGAAGAAGCTGGAAGAGGCCGGCGCTACGGTCGAGATCAAGTAAGTCCCCTCGGCGGCCGTGGGCGGGCCTTGGGCTGCCCGTCCCGCGGCCGCCTCTCCCCGATCCCCAGTCGGCACCGATCGGCGCAAGTTTTCGTTGACACCTCCCGCGCGCCGTGATAGAATCGGAGAGTGCCGAGTCTGATAATAGGCCGAGTCTGCCCTGCGCGCAGCAACCGATTTGGCAGCGGCGGAATAGTCTTTGTGGCCCCAGATGATCCTATATACTGGCGCATAGTTTCCCTGTCTCCTGCCGGATAAAGAAGTGAGGTGGAGAGGTCTCTTTCTTGCCCACATGGAGAAGGACCTGCTCAGCCTTGCTTCTTTGTTGTGTCGTTAGGCCCGCCAGATCTTCTAGAAGAGGTGAGGGGTTTGGACGTTGCGATTCGAGCGAAGCGGCGGGAGCGGCGCTCGTTCAGCAAGATCCCCGAGGTGCTCGATCTCCCGGATCTGATCGAAGTCCAGCGACGGTCGTACGAGTGGTTCCTCAAAGAGGGCCTGCTGGAGATGTTCCGCGACATCTCGCCCATCCAGGACTTCACGGGGAACCTTGTGCTCGAATTCGTCGATTACACCCTTGGGGAGCCCAAGTACAGCATCGAGGAGTGCAAGGACCGGGACGCGACCTACGCCGCTCCGCTGCGGGTGAAGGTGCGCCTTATTAATAAGGAAACCGGCGAGGTCAAGGAGCAGGAAGTCTTCATGGGCGACTTCCCGCTCATGACCGAGAACGGCACCTTCATCATCAACGGTGCGGAGCGCGTCATCGTCAGCCAGTTGGTCCGCTCGCCGGGCGTCTACTACGCCGAGGACGTGGACACCAGCGGCAAGCCGATCTTCACCGCCAGCCTCATTCCCAACCGCGGCGCGTGGCTGGAGTTTGAGGCGGCGGCCAACGACTGCATCTACGTGCGGGTCGACCGCACGCGCAAGCTCCCGGTGACGGTGCTGCTGCGGGCCGTCGGCGTCGTGTCCGACGCCAAGATCCTCGAGGTGCTGGGCGACTCGGAGCCGGTCCGGGTAACCCTGGAGCGGGACAACACCGACACGGCCGAGGAGGCGCTGATCGAGATCTACAAGCGCCTGCGCCCCGGGGAGCCCCCCAGCGAGGACAGCGCGCGGTCGCTGTTCGAAACGCTTTTCTACGACGGCAAGCGCTATGATCTGGCGGGTGTGGGTCGCTACAAGCTCAACAAGAAGCTGCGCCTGATGCCGCGCATCGCCGGGCGCACCCTGGTGGAGCCGGTGGTGCACCCGGAGACCGGCGAGGTGCTGGCTGAGGCTGGGCAGCGGCTGGACAGGCGTACCGCCGAGCTCATCGAGAAGGCGGGCGTTACATCGGTGGTCGTGGAGGGCAGGGGCGGACTGCCTGTCAAGGTGGTCAGCAACGGTGCCCCGCCCTTGGACCAGCGGACGCTGCTGGCCGAGGACATCGTCGCGGTCGTCAACTACATGGTCGGGCTCATGTACGGCATCGGCCAGGTGGACGACATCGACCATTTGGGCAACCGCCGGTTGAAGTCCGTCGGCGAGCTGCTCCAGAACCAGTTCCGCATTGGCCTCTCCCGCATGGAGCGCGTCGTGCGGGAGCGGATGACGATCCAGGACGTCGACATCATCACGCCGCAAGCGTTGATCAACATCCGCCCGGTGGTCGCGGCCATCAAGGAGTTCTTCGGCAGCTCGCAGCTGTCGCAGTTCATGGACCAGACCAACCCGTTGGCGGAGCTGACCCACAAGCGGCGCCTGAGCGCCTTGGGTCCGGGCGGCCTGTCCCGGGAGCGGGCAGGCATGGAAGTGCGGGACGTGCACCACTCGCACTACGGCCGCATGTGCCCCATCGAGACGCCGGAAGGTCCCAACATCGGCCTGATCGGCAGCTTGTGCACGTACGCGCGCGTCAACGAGTTCGGTTTCATCGAGACGCCCTACCGTCGCGTGGAGAACGGCGTCGTCACCAATGAGGTCGTCTACCTGACGGCCGACGAAGAGGACAACTACATCATCGCCCAGGCCAATGAGCCGGTGGGTCCCGACGGCCGCCTGCTCAACAGCAAGGTGACGGCCCGCTACCTGGACCAGATCCGGGTCGTGCCTGCTGAGCAAGTGGACTTCATGGACGTGTCGCCCAAGCAGCTGGTGAGCGTCGCGGCGGCCTTGATCCCGTTCCTGGAGAAGGACGACGCGAGCCGCGCGCTCATGGGCGCGAACATGCAGCGCCAGGCGGTGCCGCTTTTGCGCAGCGAGGCGCCGCTGGTGGGCACCGGCATGGAGTACAAGGCTGCCGTCGACTCGGGTTCGGTCGTGCTGGCCAAGCGGCCCGGCATCGTGACGGGCGTGAGCGCGGACCGGATCGTGATCAAGACCGACGACGGCAACGAGGACGTTTACAAGCTGATCAAGTTCGCCCGCTCCAACCAGGGCACGTGCATCAACCAGAAGCCCATCGTCAAGCGCGGCCAGCGGGTTGAGGCCGGCGAGCCCATCGCCGACGGCCCGTCTACCGACCACGGAGAACTGGCTCTCGGCAAGAATGTGCTCGTCGCCTTCATGCCGTGGGAAGGGTACAACTACGAGGACGCGATCTTGATCAGCGAACGGCTGGTTAAGGACGACACTTTCACCTCCATCCACATCGAAGAGTACGAGTGCCAGGCCCGCGACACCAAGCTCGGGTCGGAGGAGATCACCGCCGACATCCCCAACGTGGGCGAGGACCAGCTGCGGGATCTGGATGAGCGCGGCATCATCCGCATCGGTGCGGAGGTGCGGCCCGACGACATCCTGGTGGGCAAGGTGACGCCCAAGGGCGAG
>DATCLD010000104.1:0-11420 GCA_036564115.1 Limnochordales bacterium | reverse complement strand
CTCGGGCGGGTTGTAGCTGCGGGGCAGCTCGTCCTTGGGGATCGTCCCCAGCCAGTCGTACTCGCCGGTCCAGCCCGGGCGCGGCACGAGGCCGTCGCCCGTCGGGCGGATGGGCAAGAGCCCGGAGGACTTGTAGCCGATGTTGCCCGCGGCGTCGGCGTACAGGAAGCTCAGCGCGGGCATGTCGAACAGGTCGACGGCCCGTTCGAAGTCCTCGAAGTTCCGCGCCCGCATCAAGGGCAGCAGTGCGTTGAGCTCGCGGGTGGGGCCAAGGGCCGTCCACGCGAGGGCGAGCACGTCGGCGGGCTCCTCGTCGATGACGGGGTTGAGCACCACGCCGTGCCGGGTTTCCAGGACCTCCATGACGACGGCCTCCGACCGCCCGGCCACGTAGATGACCTCTTGCCGGACCCGGGCTGGCTCATAGGCGCCTTTGTACAAAAACTCTTTCGGGTTCTTGGGGTTGGGCCGCTCGATAAACAGGTCCTGGCTGTCGGCCATGAGGGACGTGATGGCCCACGCAATGTGCTCGTTGCGGCCAAAGACGACGCCCGGAACGCCCGGGACCGAGATGCCGATGACGTTCAGGTCGCCTTCGAGCACCAGGTGGACCTGGTGCCACAGGGCGGGGACCACGAACTGCATGTGCGGATCGTTGGCCAACATCGCGCCGCCGGAGGCGGTGCGCCGCCCGCTCAGGGCCCAGCTGTTGCTGCCGAGGAAAGGCGGCGGCGCAAACTGGAGGAGGCGCTCCAGGTCCTCCAGCCGCACGCGGGCCAGGGGCGCAGTCGCACCGACCGCCGGGTCGATGGGCGGCTCATCGCCGGTCGGGGCGGAAGGGGCGAAAGGAGCGGAAGGGGCGGAAGGAGCCGGGCCGGAGTCGGGCGTCGCCGCGGGCGCCTGCTCTGGAGCCGGGACAGGGTTGTTCTCCGGCTGGCCCTGCGCTGGAGCTTGCCCGGCCATCGGGGGCTGGTCGGAAGCCGGCGCCTGGTTTGAAGCCGGGGTCATACCGGCACCCTGCCCTTGGCCGGACGGCCGGGGCGGCTGCCACGCGACGATGGCCGGAGTGTCGGCCGGGTAATCGGGCAAGTACTCGTGCAGCACGTCCCAGCCGAGCCGCTCGCCGGCAATGTAACGGGAGATCTCTTCCTCCCAGTTGTGGCTGAGGTAGTAGGCCATCAGGCGGGCGATGAGCAGCGAGTCGGTGGGCTGCCACGGCTCGGGCACGTAGCCCAGCAGGCGAAACTCGATGGGCAGCGTGCCTCGCTCCTTCGCCTGCTCGATGTAAGCGGTCACGCCCGCCGCATAGGCCTCCGCCATGAGCCGCGCCTCGGGGGTCGCCTGCGCCAGGCTTTCCTCCGCCGCCCGCTGGAACCCCAGGGTGCGGAAGAAGCGGTCCTGGTCCAGCATGGACTCGCCCACGACCTCCGCCAGGCGGCCGGCGGCCATGCGCCGGAAGAGGTCCATCTGCCACATCCGGTCCTGGGCGGTGATGTAGCCTTGCGCAAAGAACAGGTCTTGCAGGTTGGAGGCTTCGATGTGGGGGATGCCGCGGTCGTCCCAGTAGACGCGCACCTCGCTCTTTAGCCCTGTGAGATAGAGGGTACCCTGGCGCGGCGGTGCCGAGCGGCTCAAATACCAGTAGCCGGTGCCAACGACAGCCACTGCCCCGACCACCAGAAGGCCCAAGAGAACAGTCAGGACGAGCAACAACGGGCGCCGGCGGCGACGGGGCCGAAAGCCGGGCACAGGACGCCTGCGCATGGGTATCGTTTTCCTCCCACCTCATGGCTCAGCTGCCCGCGGTCGAGGCGGCCGCCAGCGGCCGCTCCCGCCCGGCGCCAGCTGGCCCAGCGCTTCGGTGCAGACGTACCGCTATTTCTGACGAGCAATTGCCATAGTCTGTCAATCGGCCAATTTCGGCAAAGCCGGTCGCCTTCCTTCCGATGGGCTCAGCCCGCCGGCTCCAGCGCCTTGTCGGCTCGCCGGGACTGCTCCGCCCGCAGCGCCTGCTCAGCCTTGAGCTCGTCCAGGAACCGCCGGGCGGTGCGGCCCGAACGGCCTCCTTGCTCCCGCTCAAACGCCAGGGCGCGCCGGTGCAGCTCGTCCCGGTCTATGGCAATCCCCGCCTGGCGGACCAAAGCTTCGACCATCTCCAGATACGCCTGCTGGTCGGGCGGGTAAAAGGCGATGCGCAGGCCGAAGCGGTCGGCCAAGGACAGCTTCTCGGCCATGGCGTCCTGGGGATGGAGCTCGTCGGTGGAGGCGCCGGGCCGTTCGCTCACCCGCTGGCGTACAAGGTGCCGGCGATTGGACGTGACATACACGAGCACGTTGGCCGGCCGGCCTGCCGCACTGCCCTCCAGGCACGCTTTCAGCGCCTTGTATTCGGTTTCGTGGTCTTCAAAGGAAAGGTCGTCAATGAAGAGGATGAACCGGTTGCTGGCCGCGGCCAAGAGGTCGAGCGCTTTGGGAAGGAACTTGAGGCCGTCGCGGCCGACTTCCACCAGGCGCAGCCCGGTACCGGCCAGCGCGTGGGCGACCGCCTTAACCGCCGAGGACTTGCCCGTGCCTGCCGGCCCAAACAGGAGCGCATTGTGGGCGGGCAGACCCCGCACAAACCGTTGGGTGTTGTCCAGAAGCAGCTGATGCTGCCGGGCGTAGCCGGGCAAGTCCTCAAGCCGCACCGGATCCGGATGGGGGACGGGCACGAGCTCGCCCCCGTCCAAGCGAAAGGCGCGGAAGCGGCCGAAGAGGCCCGTGCCGTGGGTGCGGTAGTGCGCGGCCAGGTCTTCCAGGCAATCGCCCCAGTCGGACGCTTTGACCAAGCGCTCTTTGGTGCGGCGGCGGGCGGCCGCCAGCGGGTCTTCGCCCGCTGCGCCCGGGCGCGGCCGCAGCGCCGCCCAGCCGCCCGGCTTCGTGCCGGTGGCCGCCTCCACCGCTTGGGCGACGGCTTCCGAGTCCCACGCCGCCAGTTCGGCTAGGCAGCGCAAGTCTTCGCGGGCCTGTCGCACCAGCGACGCGCCCATCGCCTCAAGCCCGGACGCGGCGGCTTTAAGGCTAAAGGGATTTTCGTCCGCCAGCACCCGCTCAAGGAGCAGGTTTTGCCACGGGTCGCCGACGGGAGCCTCGGTGCCCAGCTCCACGTCGGCCGCCAGGAGGCGGAACAGCTGCGCGTACGCTTCCCAGACCGGTTCAGAGCCGGTCCCGCCGCCTCGGCTTTGATCCAGCAGCTCCATCAGGCGCAGGAAAGCCTGGCCCGCCGGGTTGTCCAGCACCCCGGCGTAGAGCACCAGCCGGTGGGCCGCCTGCCGGGCGGCCGCCGGCGAACGTTCAACCCGGATCATTCCTCCGTCTCTCCTTCGTGCGTCTTCGTTTCGTGCCGCATTCGATCGTGTCGCTTCTATCCCTGCGCTTGGCTCTCGTACGTCTCCCTTTCGTAGACGGTTGGCGTGTCCAGGAGGCGGGCGTGAAGGATCCGCTCCATGGCGGGTCACTCAGGGGACGTCAGCCGCAAGCCGATGATGCCCGCAATGATCAGCCCGAGGCAGATGAGGCGCACCGGATCGCTGGATTCTTTCATAAACAGAATGCCCACCAGCACCGAGCCTACGGCCCCGATGCCCGTCCAGACGGTGTAGGCGGTGCCCAGGGGCAGGGAGCGCATGGCGAAGCTCAACAGCCCGAAGCTGATGAGCATCAGCACGAAGGTGGCCACGGTCGGGCCCGGGCGGGAGAAACCGTTGGAAAGCTTCATGGACGTGGCCCAGCCTACCTCCAGCAGGCCGGCCACCAACACCGCCAACCAGGCCAAGACAGGAGCTCCTTTCTCACACCGCATGCCGTCCCCCAGCGGGGACTGGCAGCGCACCGGCCGCCTAAGAGGCCGCCGGCCTGCACCATATTCGCTGGCGGCCAATCCATCACCTTGTCCGCCCGGGCACGGCAACGCCCGGGCTGCCCAACTGGCACGGGCCGCTGCATCCGTGCTATAGTCGGACTGAGACTGGAACGGAGCGGATGAGGCCAGATGGCGAGCCCTTTGCTTGGGCTCATCGGCATATCGGGCGGTCTAGCCGCCCTCGGTTTGTGGGAAGCCCGGCGGCACCGGCAAGCTCTCGCGGCCATACCGATCAGGGTGCACGTCAACGGCACCCGGGGCAAAACATCGGCGACCAAAACCATCGCCGCGCTGCTGCGCAGCCTCGGGGTGCCCACGGTGGCCAAGTGCACGGGGACGCTGCCCGTCTTCATCGACACCCACGGCGTCGAACGCCCGTGGCCCCGGCGCGGCCGCGCCCGCATCCAGGAGCAGGTCCGGTTTCTACAGGTGGCGGCTGGCCTCGGAGCGCAGGCCGCCGTCGTCGAGTGCATGGCCGTCGATCCCGTGCTCCAGTGGGTGTGCGAGCACCGCTTGATCCGCTCCCACATCGGCGTCATCACCAACGTCCGGACCGATCACCTGGAGGACATGGGCCGGAGCCTGGACGAGATCGCCCGCTCCCTGGCCAACACCATCCCCCGGGACGGCTGGCTGGTGACGGCCGATCAGCGCTTCGCACCGCTGTTCGCGGAGCTGGCGGCGCTCCTCAACACGCAGGTGGTCGTGGCGCAGGCGGGCGAGCCGGGCGATCCGGCCGCCGAGCACCGGGCCATCGCCGCCGAGGTGGCCAAGCTGGCCGGTTTCCCGGCGAGCCGGGTGGAGGAGGCCGCGGCCCGGCTGCCGCGCCTCGTCCCGCAGGTGAAGCCGCTGCCCGCGCCGGCGTCCGGCGCGGTTTGGCTGCACCTCTGGTCCAACAACGACCCGGACTCCTTTCAAGCGTTCCTCGCGGGGCCCCACATGCCGCCTGGGCTGCGGGTGCCCTTGCTCAACCATCGCGCCGACCGGCCGATGCGCACCAGGGTGTTCGCCGGCCTTATCGCCGGCTGGGACCCGCTTCCCCGGGTGCTGGTGACGGGCGACCCGGGCGCCGAGCGGGAGCTCTTGCGTGCAGGCATCCCGCAGGACCGCATCCGGCGGCTGCCGTTCCCGCCAGAGGAGCGTGCGGTGGCCGAGGCGGTGGCGGACCTGCCGGTGCCAGTGGTCGTGATCGGTTGCGGCAATGCCCGGGGGATGGAGGCATTTGAACCTGTGGCCAGCGGTTTCCCGGACGGGGCGGGGGCGGCTGGCGCTGGACAAGCCGGGACAGGGGCTGTGTTGAGCGGGCAGCGCCTGCCCGGCGGGGAGGAGCCGTCGTGATCGAGTTTGCCGTCGGGTTGGGCATCGCCCTCAACCTCTTGAGCTATGAACTGCTGGGCCTCACCGCAGGCGGCATGGTCGTCCCAGGGTACTTGGCCCTCTTTTTGGACCGGCCCGGCCGCATCGCCGCCACCCTGATGGCGGCGGTGGCGACGCTGGCCGCGGTGCGGCTCCTGTCCCGTTACATCATCCTTTACGGCCGGCGGAAGTATGCCGCCATGATCCTTGTCGGGTTCCTCGTCAACTTCGCGCTCGATGAGGCGCTGGTGCGGGTTGGGCCATGGCTGGGCCCGGCGGGCGCGGAGCTGCGGGTCATCGGCTTCATCGTGCCGGGGCTTTTGGCCAACGAGATGCACGAGCAGGGCGTTGTGTCAACGGCGGCCGTCGCCCTCCTTTGCGCCGTCATCGTGCGATTGGCGACGACGCTCTTGCTCAGGTCCGGGGTGTTGGGCGGTGTCTAGGCCGCATCGCTTGTCCGGGCCGCCAAGTGGATCTGCGCCCCGGCGCCCAGGGAGGCCACCCCGGCCGTACCGGCCGGCCCGGGGGCGCTGGCGCGTGCCGGCAGCTGTGCTCGCGGCCATGGCGGTGATCGCCGTCGGGGCCTACGCGTGGTGGGGCGAGCAGGCGGGCTGGGACGGCGGGCGCGCCATGACCGCCGAGGAAGCCGCGCAGGAGATCATGCTACGCGGCATGCGGGCCATCGCCGCCGCCCGGGAAGCCGCGGGGTTTCCCATCGACCGGCGCATCGACCCAAACGGCACAGGGCTCATCGGGGTGGAATGGAGCATCATCACCACCACCCTGGGCAACCTGGAAGCCAAGCGCACTGCCACGCACCCGGCATGGGCCGGCGTCGTCGTCCGCTGGATGCGGGAGGCAGGGGTCGAGCCCGGCGACACGGTCTGGGCCGCCTTCTCCGGCTCGTTTCCCGGGCTCAACCTGGCGGTACTGGCCGCGGCGGAGGCCATGGGCGTGCGGCTCCTGGCCGTCTCGTCCCTGGGGGCGTCCACGTGGGGCGCCAACCTGCCCGGTTTCACCTGGGCTGCCATGGAGGCGGTCCTCCGGGAGCAGGGCATCGTCGGCTCAGGCTCCGTCGCCGTGACGCTCGGGGGGGACGAAGACCGGGGCATAGGCCTGCTCTTTGACGAGGGCTTGGACGCGCTGCGGGCGGCAGCGCAAGCTAGCGGCCTGCCTTTTCTTGAGCCTGAGAGTCTAGAGCATGCGGTGGCCTTACGGCTCCAGGTCTTGGAAGCCGAGAGCGGCGGGCGCCCGCCGGCCTTGTTCATCAACGTCGGCGGCAGTCACGCGAGCCTCGGCAGTTGCCCCGACTCCGAGCGCTGGCCTGCCGGCCTGACGCGCGAGGCCCGGCCGTGCCCTGGCGGCGTGCCCGGCATGCTGCACGTTATGAGCCAGCGGGGCGTGCCCGTGCTGCACTTGCTCAATGTGCGGGAGCTGGCCGTCTTGAACGGGATCCCCATCGACGCCCGGTTTGAGGTGGCGCCGGTTTCGGTGCGCTGACGCAGCAGGCCATCACGGTGCCGGGGCGAACACAATCCGTGAGGTGCATGCGCATGAAGATCGGTTCCCATGTGTCCTTCGCCGACAAGGGGCTGCTCAGTGCGGCGCAGGAGGCTATCAGCTACGGCGCGACCACGTTCATGGTCTACACCGGGGCGCCCCAAAACACCCGCCGCAAGCCCATGGAGGAACAGTACGTCCCGGAGGGCCTCGCCCTCATGAAGGAGCACGGCATCGAGGAAATCGTCGTCCACGCACCCTACATCATCAACCTCGCGTCGCCCAAGCGCGAGACGTTCCGGCTGGCGGTGGAGTTTCTGCAGCAGGAGATCGAGCGCACGGCCTACATGGGCGTGAAAAACATCGTCCTGCACCCCGGGGCGTACGTGGAGAAGGACCTGGAATACGGGATCGGGCGCATCGTGGAAGGGCTCAACGAGGTACTTTCCGTCGACGGCAACGTCCACATCGCCCTGGAAACCATGGCGGGCAAGGGGACCGAGATCGGGCGCACCTTCGAGGAGCTCGCGGAAATTATCGCCCGGGCCGCCCACAGCGACCGGCTGCGGGTATGCCTTGACACCTGCCACGCCCACGACGCGGGCTACGACATCATCGGCGATTTCGACGGCGTGATGGAGGAGTTTGACCGCATCATCGGGCTCGACCGCCTCGCGGTCATCCACATCAACGACAGCAAAAACCCCCGCGGCGCGCGCAAGGACCGGCACTCGCCCATCGGCTCGGGGTATATCGGCTTCGACGCCATCTACCGCATCGTTCACCACGAGGTGGCCAAGGACAAGCCCATCATCTTGGAAACGCCGTGGATCGGCAAAGACCCCGCGACCCAGCGGCCCATGTACGAGGCGGAGATTGCGCTGCTCTCGGACAACGCGGTTGACCGCTTCGGGCCCGGGTTCGTGGAGGATGTGGCGAAGCTGCGGGCGTTCTTTGACGAAGTACTCGACTCGCCCGGCCGCAACGGCCGCAGCTATGTGCTGGCCACGTGGGCGGCGCTGCAGGACAAGCGGCAGCGCGGGGAAGACAAGCGGGAGCCCATGGAGAGGCTCTACGACCTGGTGGTGGAAAAAGGCCTGTTCCCCGGGTTAAGCGAGGAACAGGTCAACATGCGCCTAGTCGGCTATTTCGCCGGGATTTGAGCGGCGAGGGCGCACCTGGACAGCACCGGCGCATCCGAGCGGCGCCGTCACATGAGCCCGTGCTCCCTTAGGTGCCGGTTGAGCGCGGCCTCGCTGCCAAACACGCCTGTGCACAGCCAGCAAACGTAGCGCGGGAACAGCTCCTCGACCGGTCGCTCGGGGCCTTCCGCGTCCACCTCCGGCTGCAATTCCAGCCCGTTCCAGAAGCCGGCCTCCATGCCTGTCGCCGTACCGGCCATGGCTTGAGCCGGCTCGTGTTCCATGCGGGATTCCATCGCCACAGGCCTCCTTCCCTGGGGCAGCGCGCTGCCGCCTTTCCCCGGTACGGCGCGGCACCGGGGCACTGTCTGTATTGACCGAAAATACAAACCAGTAACACCATATTACACCACCCGCGCCGTTTCGCAAAGGGGTGTGAGCACTCCCATGTGGGACGCCTTTGCTTTGGGAGCAAGCTGAGACGCGGGCGTCACCCCGGCGGCAACACACGCACGGCCTCGAGCGGCACCCACAGGGAGACGGGGCGTCCCACATGGCGCAGGGCCTCCCGGGCCGCGGCGCCAAACGCCGCCGCGGTCCAAGGGCGCCCGTCGACGGACAGCTTGACCAGGGACCGCTCGCCGCCAAAGATCACATCAACGATGACGGCCGAGGCGGCGAGGCCCGCCGGCGGCTCGCCGCGGGCATCCTGCATGGGGTCCGGACCGAGGCCGGAAGCGCAGGCGGCAGGGGCGTGCTCGGGACCGGCGTCCAGCTGCAGCACTACAGCTTCAGGCCGGACGAGGGCCGTGATCGGCCCGTCGGTGAGGCCCGCGGCGCCCGGTACGGCGGCTTTGGGCACCCGGCCCAAGGGGCCGAAGTCGATGGTATCACCCGCCACCCGCCCGGACAGGAAGTTGCCCCGGCCAATAAAGCCGGCCACAAACCGGGTCTCGGGCCGGTCGTAAAGCTCCCACGGCGTGCCCACCTGCTCGAGCCGGCCCTCGTTCATGACCGCCACCCGGTCGGCGATGGCCAGGGCTTCCTCCTGGTCGTGGGTGACGAGAATGGTGGTGATGCCAAGCCGCCGCTGGGTTTCCCGCAGCTCCTCCCGGAGCCGGACGCGGATGGCGGCGTCCAGCGCCGACAACGGCTCATCCAAGAGGAGGGTCTTGGGCCGGGGCGCCAAGGCCCGCGCCAGGGCCACCCGCTGCTGCTGTCCCGCACTCAATTGATCCGGCCGCCGCTCGGCCAGATCGCCCAAGCCCACCATGGCCAGCATCTCGTGCACCCGCCGGTCCCGCTCAGGCCGCGGGATTCCCTTGCGCTTCAGGCCGTATTCCACGTTGCCGGCCACGGTCATGTTGGGAAACAGGGCGTACTGCTGGAAGACAAACCCCACGTCCCGCCGCTCCGGCGGCAGCGCCGTGACGTCCTGACCCTGGATGATGACGCGCCCCGCATCGGGTTGCTCCAACCCGGCAATGAGTCGCAGCAGCGTCGTCTTGCCGCAGCCCGAGGGGCCCACGATGGCCAAGAGTTCCCCCTCGGCCACCGTGAGGCTCACACCGTCCACCGCCGTGACGGGACCAAACCGCTTGGCGAGCTGCCGCACTTCCAGCCCCGGGCGGCCCGCAGGTGTCAGGCGGTGCGGCCTGCCGGCTTCAGGCATGCCAGGCACCCGCCCTTCCGCCTTGGCGGTGCCGGAGCAACGCGGCCAGCAGTTCTCCGAGCAAGAAGACGACGCCCGTCACGGCCATCAGGAGCACGGCCATAGCCGACGCGCTGGAAAAATCGCGCGCCGCCAAGAAACGGTACACGCTGACGGGCATCGTCACCTGCTCGGGCCGGGCCAGCATCAGGGTCGCCGTCGTTTCGCTGACGCTTAAACCGAAAGACAGGGCGAACGCCACCAAAAGGCCCGTCATGGTCATCGGCAGCTCCACGTCGACAAACGCGCGCCAGCGCCCGGCGCCCAAGGTGCGCGCCGCTTCGATGAGCCGCGCATCCACGCCCTCCAGCACCGGCCGGAACGCGCGCACGACGAACGGGAACGCCAGCACCCCGTGCACCAGGGGGATGCGCAGATCCTGGGGCACCCAGGCCAGTTGGCCCCGGAACGCGACGGAAAGACCGTACGCCAGCGCCACCGACGACACCGCGATGGGCGCAAGCGACAGCGTTTCCAGCAACGGAAGCCGGCGCCGGATAAACCGCACCGTGGCGTAGACGAAGCACGCACCGGCCACAAGGGCGGTGACGGCCGCGATGGCGGCGAAGCGCAGGCTGTTTTGGATGGTGCGCAGCGGCGGCGCGCCCAGGTGAAAGTCGTGTCCCGCGGTCACAATGCGCTCATAGGCCGCGAGCGACACCCCGCCCCTCGGGTTGTGGAGGGAGTCAGCGACGATGCTGATCATCGGCCCCGCGAAAAAGACAAGCAGCGCCGCCAGGAGCACCCAAAGCAAGGCGTCCCCCGCTTTGCCGCCCAAAGGACGCGGCCGGCGGGCCCGGGCCGAGGCAAACAGGGCCGGTGCCCGGCCTTCGAGGCGCAGGAACACGTAGGCAAACACCAGCGACACCGCCGCCTGGATGGCCGCCAACGCCGCCGCCGTCTCGAAGTCCAGCAGCACCCGCATCGAGGTGAAGACCTCCACCTCCAACGTGGAGAAGCGGGCGCCGCCCAAGGACAGGACGATGGGGAAGCTCATGAAGCAGTAGATGAAGGCCAGGACCGTGCCGCCCAATACCCCGGGCGCGATGGCCGGCAGCGTCACGTCGCGCCAGACGGCCAGGGGTCCGGCCCCCAGGGTCCGGGCGCTCTCCTCCAGGGCCGGGTCGAGCCGCTCCCAAGCGCCCTGGGTCATGCGGGCCACCAGGGGGCCGTTGTAGAAAGCGTGGGCAAGCACGATGGCCCACAGCGTGTTGAGCACCCGCACCTTGAAGCCGAAGAGGGACTCGAGGACCCCGTTGAACCAGCCGTTGGTGCCGTACATGATCAAGAAACCCAAGGCCACGGTGATGGAGGGCATGACAAAGGGCACCATTACCAGCGACGCAACCAACGACTTCCCCGGAAACGAGCGGTTGGCCAGGAGATACCCCAGGGGCAGGCCGATGACCACGCTCAGCGCCGCCGACAGGAACGCTTGCCAGGCGGTGAAGCGCAAGAGCCTGAGGATGTACGGGTCGGTCAGGAGGGACAGAAAGCGCCGCAGCGAGTAGGCGGAGCTGTCGGGCCCCTCGCGGAACCCTTCCAAGAGCGCCGTGCCCACCGGCAGGTAAAAGACGAACAGGAGGAGGGCCGCGGCGGGCAGGAGCAACAGGAGGGCCATCCGCAGGTTTCGCCGGCCTCCCGCGCTCCCGCCCGCGCCGGGTTTCACCGCTGCCCGGTGATGAGGCGGGCCCATTCCCGCAGCCACCGCTGCTCGTTCTCCTCGATGAGCCGCGGGTCGAGGCGGACCGGGTTCTCCGGGACGACCGCGTACTCGGCGAAGAAGTCCGGCAGGGGCGTTTGGGCGTTG
>DATCLD010000103.1:0-8734 GCA_036564115.1 Limnochordales bacterium | reverse complement strand
CCGCATCTCCCGCAGCACATCCTCAAGCAGCTTCAGCACGTCCCGCTCGCCCAAGCCCCGACTGCGCACCTTGATGACGGTGGTCCGGCTGGGCGACAGGAGCACCCGCCCGCGGAACTTGCGGCTCAAGTGCAGGACGGTGTCCCTGGGGAGGATCACCCCGGTCTGCAGCCGGATGGCGACCTCGTCCTTGTCGCCGCTGATGCTCGCAACCGTAAGCTCCTTGGCCAGCACCTTGATGCGGGCCACCGCCAGCAGATTGCGCACCGGCGGGGGCAGGGGGCCAAACCGGTCCTCCAGCTCCTCCTGCAGGTCGGCCACGTCCTCCGCCCGGCGGATGCCGACCACTTTCTTGTAGATCTCGACCTTGCGCTGCGTGTCCGGCACGTAATCATCGGAGACGTACGCGTCCACGTTCAGGTCGATGACGGGATCCGGCGGCTCCTGGACCACCTCCCCCTTGACCTCCCGCACGGCCTCCTCCAGGAGCTTGCAGTACAGCTCAAATCCGACCGAGGCAATGTGGCCGTGCTGTTCCGGCCCAAGCAAGTTGCCCGCTCCCCGGATCTCCAGGTCCCGCAGGGCAATCTTGAACCCCGACCCAAGCTCGGTGAACTCCCGGATGGCCTGCAAGCGCTTCTCCGCATCCTCGGTCAGTATTTTGTCCCTGCGGTAGGTGAAATACGCATAAGCCACCCGGTTGCTCCGCCCGACCCGGCCGCGCAGCTGGTACAGCTGTGCGAGCCCCAGCCGGTCCGCCTCGTCGACGATGAGCGTGTTGACGTTGGCGATATCCATGCCGGTCTCAATGATGGTGCTGCAGAGGAGCACGTCGATCTCGCCGTTGAGGAAGTCCAGCATCACCCGCTCGAGCAGATCCTCGTCCATCTGCCCGTGGGCGATGGCGATGCGGGCCTCCGGTACCAGGTCCTGCAGCCGCTCGCCGAAGCGCTCGATGTCCTGCACCCGGTTGTGGACGAAATAGACTTGACCGCCCCGGGCCAGCTCCCGCAAGATGGCCTCCCGCACCAGTTCGTCGTTGTACTCGACCACGTAGGTGCGGATCGGAAACCGGTCCTCGGGCGGCGTTTCGATGAGGCTCATGTCCCGCACGCCCGCCAGCGCCATGTGGAGGGTGCGCGGGATGGGGGTGGCGCTCAAGGTGAGCACGTCCACCGACCGGCGCAGCTCCTTGAGCCGCTCCTTCTGTGCCACGCCGAAGCGCTGCTCCTCGTCGACGATGACCAGGCCCAGGTCCTTGAACTGCACGTCCTTGGACAACAGCCGGTGGGTGCCGATGACGATGTCGACGGTGCCGCTAGCGAGGCCCTTGAGGATGCGGCTCTGCTCCGCCGGCGACTGGAAGCGGCTCAACGCCTCGATGCGCACCGGGTAGGAGGCAAAGCGGTCCCGGAACGTGCGCAGGTGCTGCTGGGCCAGGATGGTGGTGGGCACCAGCACCGCCACCTGCTTGCCGTCCATGACGGCTTTGAAGGCGGCTCGCATGGCCACTTCCGTCTTGCCGAAGCCCACATCGCCGCAGAGCAGGCGGTCCATCGGCCGCGGCCGCTCCATGTCGGCCTTGATTTCCTCAATGGCCCGCAGCTGGTCGGGCGTCTCCTCGTAGGGAAACGCTTCCTCAAATTGCTGCTGCCACACCGTATCCGGGGAGAAGGCGTATCCGGGCAGCGCCTCCCGCTCCGCGTACAGCTTGAGCAATCCCTGGGCCAGCTCCTTGACGGACTCGCTGACCCGCTTTTTCAGCCGGGCCCAGTCGCCGCCGCCGAGGCGGCTGAGCCGGGGCTCCTGCCCCTCGACGCCGATGTACTTTTGCAAAAGGCCTACCTGCTCGGTGGGCACATAGAGCTTGTCTTCGCCCGCGTACTGGACGACCAGGTAGTCCTTATGGACGCCGCCGATCTCCAAGGTCTCAACGCCCATGTAGCGACCGATCCCGTGGTTGACGTGGACGACCAGATCGCCGACTTTGAGGTCGCCCAGGCGGGCCCCCGCGGTGGTTCTCGGCCGCGCGGCGCGGCGGGTCTTGCGCTGGCCGAAGGTTTCCAGCTCGGTCAGGAGCAGGAGCTTCAGTTCCGGCAATTCGCAGCCGGCGCTCAAGCCGCTGGTGATCACGGTCACCGTGCCCAAGGGCAGCACACCGCCCGAAACCCCCAAGGCGCCGGTCTCCGGTGCGGCGTGGGCGGCGCCGTTCGCGCCCGCGCGTGCGCGGGCGACGCCGTTGGCCTGCGCGCCTTTTGCGTCCCGCGGGCCACGCTCGCCCTCTCCCGCGCCGGGGCCCGTCAGAGCGTTGCCCAGGTTGCCCAGGCCGTCCAGATCCACAGGCCCGTTGCCTGCCGGCTCGCCCGTTTCCGCCAGCCCGCCGTCTCCCTCATGGCCGTTGGCCGCGGGCGCGACCAGCCGCCGCACGGGGATCTCCTCGTCCCTCAGGACCGTTTCCAGCCGCTCGGCCCGTTCGGGCGTCGCGGCCGCGATGAGGACGCGCCAGCCCTGCCGGCGCCGGTGCCGCACCGTCTCCACAAAGGGCTCCAGCTTCCCCTGGAACGTGGGGGCCGGGCGCGAGGACACTTCCAGTTCGGGTACGCCGTCAAGCCCCGGCACGTACTGTTTCAGACCGCACGTAAACACGGCGGGCCGGCGGCGCACGGCACGCAACAGGTCATCCCAGTCGATGAACAACCCGCCGGCCTCGGGCAGCACACGGCCCCGCTCCAAGAGCCCCGCGTGGCTGTTGGCGTAATCCGTGTGGAAAAGGTTCAGCTGCTCCCGGGTACGGGCCGGCTCATCCACCACCACCGGCCCATCGCCCACGTAGTCGAGCAAGGTCTCCAGTTGCGGATAGAAAAAGGCCTTGTACTGCTCGACTCCCGGGAAGCGCCGGCCTGTCTTCAAGGCATCCACATGGGCGTCCAGCCGCTGCGCGAGCTCGGCCGCAGGCCCCTCGAGGCCCTGACGGCGCAGGCGATTGACCTGCCGGTAGCCAGCTTCACCGATGGCTTCCGCGGCGGCCAGCGGGTCGGGCGGTGGCGGCGCCTCCCATGCGGGACCTAGCGTCACGCGCTGCACCGCCGCCGAGGAGCGCTGGGTTTCGACGTCAAACCAGCGGATGGAATCGACCTCGTCGTCAAAGAAGTCGATGCGCACAGGTTGCGCAGCGGTCAGGGGAAACACGTCGATGAGGCCGCCCCGGACGCTGAACTGCCCATTGGCCTCCACGATGTCCACCCGCTCGTAGCCCACGTGCGCCAAGTGCGCGGTGAGCTCTTCCGGCCGGACCCGCTGCCCCACCGCCACGGTGCGGATCAAGGACGCGAAGGCCGCGCGCGGGGCCAGCCGCTCCACCGCCGCCTGCACAGGCGCCACCACCAGCACCCGCTCGCCCTGGGCCAGGCGCTCCAGCACCGCCAGGCGCGCGGCGGCCACCTCTTTGGGCACGGGTAGTTCCTCGTGGGGCCATGTCTCCCGCGCCGGGAAGAGAAGCACCGGTTCGCCGGGCAGCACCGCGGCCAGGTCGTCCCGCAGCCGCTCCGCCTGGTGCGCCCCCGCCGCGACGACGAGCATCGCCCGCTGGCCTGCGGGCCAGCCGCTACGAAAGAGCGCGGCGACCAGCAGCACCTTGTGGGCGGGCGTAAACCCGTGCAGCAGGCGGACCGGCGGTTCCGCCGCGGGGCGCTGGCCGCTCTTGAGCCAACGAAATTCACGCGAGTGGGTCAACAACTCAAAGATGCCTGTATTGTGCAAACTGATTTCCCCCCGTCCGCCGCGCGCGGGCACACCGCCGCCTCACCCCGGCGGGTATCCCCGGTCCTGATGCGGAGGACGCGCCCTGCGAGAGGGCGCGTCAATTTATCCGGAAAGGCACGGCCCACCCTGATGGGGCATGAAGGCCGTTTCCGCACGGGAGCCCGATCAGCCCTTTAAATGACAACTTCATTATAGGCACGGGCGCGGAGCGAGATCAACTCAAGCCCTGTCACGGCTCGTATTATGTCACGCCCCGCTGGCCTTATTCGCTTTATTGTACTTGTTCATGGCCGCGACTGTGCCTTCCAGCGCCCAAGTAGCCGCTGCCTCCGCGCCGCGCCGGGCCAGGTCCTCATAGACCGCCAGCTCCTCCGGCTCCAGCGGCTTGAGCACGTACTCGGCGGCCGTCAAGGGTGCGGGCGGCCGCCCGATCCCCAGCCGCACCCGGGGGAACTCCTGGCTGCCGAGGTGCATGATGATGGACTGCATTCCCTTGTGCCCGCCCGAGCTGCCGCCGGGACGCACCCGCAGCGTCCCGGCCGGCAGGTCGAGGTCGTCGTAGACAACCAAGAGATCTTTGAAGTCGACCCGGTGGTAGCGGACCAGTGGCTCCACCGCTTCGCCGCTCAAGTTCATAAACGTCTGCGGCTTGACCAGCATGATGGGCTGGCCGTTGATGGTGCCCGTCCCCACCAGGCTGTTGCTCCAGTGGCGGCGGCACCGGATCCCCAGCTCCCCAGCGAGCAAATCGACAACCCAAAAGCCCAGGTTGTGCCGGGTGCGCTCGTAACGGGGGCCGGGGTTGCCAAGTCCGACGATCAGTTTCAGGGTAGGTTACTCCTCCTCGCCATGACCGGCGCCGGCTTCCTCGGCACCTTCCGCGGGTGCAGCCTCCTCCGGCGCCGCCTCAGCCTCCGCCACCGCAGCGGCGCGGGACCGGATGACGTTCAACACCACTTCTTCGGGGTCGTGGCGGACGCGCACGCCCGCCGGCAACGCCAAATCCTTGACCGCCACCGCGGCGCCCACAGCAAGGCCGGAAACGTACACCTGAATGCTTTCCGGGATATTGGCCGGCAAGCACTCAATGTCCAGCTCCCGCAGCAGCAGGTTGACGATCCCATCGTCCTGGGGATGGCCGATGGGCTCCACCGGGACGGTCACGTGGATCTCCCGGTCCAGGGCGACGGCGTGAAAGTCCACGTGCAGGAGAGTCCCCATGACCGGATCCCGCTGTACGTCTTTGATCAGGACCTGCTCGCGGCCTGCCCCGTCCCCAAGCTGCAGCTCGATGAGGCTGTGGGCGCCGCCTGCCTGCAGCAGCCTCTCCAGCTCCCGGCCGTTCACGGCCACCGGCACCGGTGATCGGCCGGCGCCGTACACGATCCCCGGTACCTGACCGCTCCGCCGCAGCCGCTTCGCCTCCCCTTTTCCGGTCGCCTGCCGCAGAGTGCCCGTCAACACGCCAGTACCCATCGGAATCCCTCCTTCGGTATCCACGTCCTATGTCTTTCCCACAGACATAGACGTTACCCGTCGAGGTTTGGGTCACTCGGCGGCGACGCTGGGCACTGGCAGCTCCAGCGGGTGGCGGAAAACGGCTCGTAGGCCGGCGCGTCCGGACGGTGGACCGGTCTCGTTGTGGCCCCGCTACACCTCAAACAGCTTGCTCACGGAGATCTCCTCAAAGATGCGCCGGATGGCTTCGGCAAACAGCGGGGCGATGGACAGCACGCGGATCTTGGGCACCCGCTTGTGCACCGGCAACGGGATCGTGTTGGTCACCACGATCTCCTTGATGGGCGACGCCTGCAGCCGCTCGGCCCCGGGATCCGACAGCACCGGGTGCGTGGCGCAGGCGTACACTTCCTTGGCGCCGTGTTCCAGCAGCGCCTCCGCGGCCTGGACCAGCGTGCCGCCGGTGTCGACGATGTCGTCGATCAGGATGGCGGACTTGCCCTGCACGTCCCCGATGACGTGCATCACTTCGGCCACGTTGGGCTGGGGCCGGCGCTTGTCGATAATGGCCAACGGCGCCCCCAGCCGCTGGGACATCTCCCGCGCCCGGGCGACGCCGCCCACGTCGGGCGAGACGACCACCACGTCGTCCAAGCCCTTCTTCGCGAAGTAGTCAGCCATGATGGGCAACGCCTTAAGGTTGTCCACCGGGATGTCAAAGAAACCCTGAATTTGGCCGGCGTGCAGGTCCATGGTCAACACCCGGTCGGCACCCGCTGCGGTCAGGAGGTTGGCGACCAGCTTGGCCACGATGGGGTCGCGCGGCTGGGTCTTGCGGTCCTGCCGGGCGTAGCCGTAGTACGGGATGACGGCAGCGATGGAAGCGGCCGACGCCCGGTTGAGCGCGTCGATCATGATCAAAAGCTCCATCAGGTTCGCGTCCGCGGGCGCACACGTCGGCTGGATAACAAACACTTCGGCGCCCCGCACCGTCTCCCCAATGCGCAGGTTAATCTCCCCGTCACGGAACCGGCCAACCACCGCGTCGCCCAGCGGCAGCTCCAGGTAGTCGCAGATCTCCCGCGCCAGCTCGGGGTGGGCGGTACCCGTGAACACCTTGATCTTCTTGTGGCTGACTGACGTCACACGCATCTTCCTACGGGGCCTCCTGGGGCTTGCTCTTTTGTCGCTTCGTGGCCGCCCATCCCTCGATGACGCGCTGATCAGCACGCTCTAAGGCCAGCGCGCCCGGGGGTACATCGCGGGTGATGGTCGACCCGGCGCCGGTGTAAGCCCCGGCGCCGACGCGCACCGGCGCCACCAGGTTGGTGTTGCTGCCGATGAACGCGCCGTCCTCGATAAACGTCGGGTACTTGCCAAACCCGTCGTAGTTGCAGGTGATGGTGCCCGCGCCGATATTGACGTCCCGGCCAACGGTGGCGTCGCCCAAGTACGTCAAGTGGGGCACTTTGCTCCCGGGGCCGACAACCGACTTCTTGATCTCCACAAACGTCCCCGCCTTGGCCCCGGCCTCCAGTACTGTGCCCGGCCGCAGGTACGCGAACGGCCCCACGGTGCAGCCCGGGCCGACGCGGCTGCCCCGCACCACCGCCCGCTCGACGACGGCGCCGGCTCCGATCTCGCTGTCCTCGATCTCCGCATGCGGTCCGACGCGGGCGTCCTCGCCGATGACGGACCGGCCGCGGATAAAGGTGAAGGGCAGGATCACCGCGTCTTCCTTCAAGACGGCCTGCGGATCGATGTACACGGTGTCGGGGTCCACGACGGTGACGCCGGCCAGCATCCATTCCTCCACAATGCGCCGGCGCAAGATGGCCTCCGCCTGTGCGAGCTCCACCCGGTTGTTGACGCCGAGCACCTCGCGGGCGTCCCGGGCAACCACCACTTGGACAGGCTTGCCCGAGCGCGCCAGGACAGACAAGACGTCCGTCAGGTAATACTCCCCTTGAGCGTTGACCGGCCGTACCTCCCGCAAGGCGGCAAAGAGGCTGGGAGCGTCAAAACAGTAAGTCCCGCTGTTGATCTCGCGGATGGCGGCCTCCGCTTCGCTCGCGTCCTTTTGCTCCACGATGCGCAGGAAACGCCCCGTATCGCCGTCCCGCACGATGCGGCCGTAGCCGGTCGGGTCCTCGACGACGGCGCTCAGCACCGTAGCGGCGGCGCCGCTCTGTTGATGCCGCTCCAAGAGATCCGCGATCGTCTGGGGGCGAAAGAGGGGGGTGTCGCCGTAGGTGACCAGCACCGGGCCATTATGGTGGGCCAAGAACGGCTCGGTCTGGGCGACCGCGTGCCCGGTGCCCAACTGCTCGGGCTGCAGCGCAAACTCCACGTCGAGCCCCGTGCACGCCGCCTTCACCTCTTCGGCCTGGTGGCCGACGACGACGATAATGCGCCCGGCGCCCGCTCGCCTGACCGTATCCACGACCGTGTGCAGCATGGGCCGGCCGCACAGCGGGTGGAGCACCTTGGCGCGCTTGGACCGCATGCGCGTGCCTTGGCCAGCGGCCAGGATCACGGCGACGGCTCCGGACATGGGGGCTCTCCTCCTTCATATGGGCAGGCTGTTCCGGCGGCCCCCGCCGGCAGCCACTAGCGACTCCTTCGGCACCCCTGCCGGCATTCCTGCGCGCAGCGCGCAAGGGCCGGTGCGGCAGGTCAATCATAATCAGTATGACGCCGGCCTGGATTCTCCTCTCGCCGCTCGGGACGGGCCCCGAAACCCGGCTCACACACGCTGAAACCCGGCTTCCGCACGCCGGAACCCGCGCTGCAGCACGGTCGCGCACGCGCGAATGCAGCCCGGCGCCCATCTGTTTGACAGTGCAAGCGGCGGGCCATTATAATATGGGTGCAGCAGCCGGCGGCGCGCCGGCGCTTAGTGTGTATTGGGGCGTGGTGTAACGGCAGCACTACTGCCTTTGGAGCAGTCGGTCCAGGTTCGAATCCTGGCGCCCCAGCCAAAGAAGGCCGCCTCAGGCGGCCTTCTTTGTTTCACCATCCTACGCTGCGTCTGTTTTCCTCTCCTGCAATGAGCCACAAGCAGGGAGGCGCCCAAGCCTCAGAGCAAAGCGGCGGCCCAGCCAGAGGCCGGCCGCCGCCCTGCGCTCCACCGCGTTTCTCCGCGCTAGCGCTACACCGCCGGCCTCACCGGCTGAACGACCGGCGGGGCGATGATGCGGAAGTTGAACACGCCCTTGATCAGCAGCACCAGGGCAACAGCCGCGGCCAGCGCCGCGATCGACTGCGCCGGGTAGAACATGGCCACTAACGACAAGACCAGCAAGGCCCCGCGACCGGCCGCGTCGGCCCACCGTTCCTTGGAGAATCGCCCAAAGGTCGTGAAGGTGAGGGCCAAGCACGCCACGCCCACCACCAAGCTCTCGAAAATCTGCGGCCAGCCGGGCGACGTGAGCAAGTCCTGGCGCACGAAGAAGGAGAACGACATGACGAACATCGGCGAGCAGATCTTGAGCGCCTCGTAGGCCGTGCGCAT
>DATCLD010000102.1:0-13303 GCA_036564115.1 Limnochordales bacterium | reverse complement strand
GTCCCGTACGCCAGGATGGTGCGCTTGCGCTCCAGGCTCGCATTTTCCGGCAGGCACAGCTCGACCCGTAGGCCCAAGGCCGCGCCGATCATCGCGTACGCGATGCCGGTGTTGCCCGACGTGGAATCCAAAATGACCTTGTCCGGCGTCAGCTGCCCGGTTTCCAAGGCGGTCATGATCATCCACAGGCCCGCCCGGTCCTTGACGGAGCCGCCGGGGTTGAACCACTCGGCCTTGGCGTAGATCTCTACGCCCGGCACGTGCCGGGCGATGCGGCGCAAGGGCAAAAGCGGCGTGTTGCCGATGTAGCCGAGGATAGGAGCTTGCTCGATCCACCGCCGCCAGCGGCGGTGGTGCGGTTCAGACGCAGGCGCAAGCCTCTGGCCCTCGTGGCCCATAGCCTCTCCCTCCCCTGAGCGGCGGCCAAGCCGCCGTGGCCGTATCCCGCGTCAGATGCCGTCTCCCGCTCCGGGCGTCGAATTTCGGCCGGGCGTCGAATTTCGGCCGGGCGTCGGATTTCAGCCCGAGCGTCGGGTTTCAGCCCGGGCGTCAGATTTTGGCCGGGGCGTCGGATTTTACGGCCGTCGCAACTCGAACATAGCACCTCAGGCCCCGGCCGGCAACCTGCACAACAGCCGAGCGACACGCGCCGCAAGCCGGCCGATGGAGGACGCCCCCTTACGGCTTTCCTCAGTCGCCAATCCTTCATCGGCCGGCCTGGCGACACGACCTAATCGCCCAGCATGGCGCCCCGACCTAATCGCCCGGCGAGGGCCCACGACCTAATCGCCCGGCATGGCGCCACGACCTAATCGGCCAGCCCGGTGACACGACCTCGATCAGTTCAAACGAGAATGCCTGCGCGCACCTGCACGTCGGGCCGGGGAGCGGACGAGGCGTCCACGGTCCAGGCGAACTCGCCTCCAGGCTGGCGCTCCACCGTGATGTGCAGCTGCCGGTCGCCGAAACGCAGATTGGTCACTTCCACCCGGTTGACGCCGTCGGGCAAGTGCGGCGAGAGGAAGATGCGGTTGCCCGGCGCGTCCACTTCGAGGCCCAGCACGGCTTGCAGCAGCATGAAGGGCGTCGCGGCCGCCCACGCTTGCGGCACGCACGCGACCGGGTACCCGACCGGGCCGTCTTCAGTGGCCGGGTAGCCGCTAAACAGTTCCGGCAGGCGGCGGTATGGGTCAAAGGACGCAGCCGCGAACAGCCCGCCGGCGATGCGGGCCGCCGCCTCCCCCTGGCCGTAGCGGGCAAGCCCAAGGGCGATCAACGAGTTGTCGTGCGGCCAGACGGTGCCCCGGTGGTAGCTCAAAGGGTGGTACGCGTGCTCGGACGACGAGAGCGTCCGGATGCCGTACCCGGAGAACATCTCGGGCGACAACAGCACCTGCGCCATCCGGGCGGCGCGCTCCTGGGGCACGATGCCGCTCCAGAGGCAATGCCCGGGGTTGGTAGTGACCGACGCCACCTGCCGCTTGTCCCGCTCGAGGGCCAACGCGTAGAAACCGGTTTCCTCCACCCAGAAGTCCCGGTCGAAGGCCGCCTTGAGCCGGGCCGCCCGCTCGCGCTGGTACGCCGCGCCTTCCGCGTCGCCCACAGCCTCGAGCATGTCGGCCAGGTGCCGCCGGGCCGCGTAGACGTAGCCCTGCACCTCGGACAGCGCGATGGGCGGCTCCGCGAGCCGTCCGTCCCGGTGCACGATGCCGTCGCCGGAGTCTTTCCAGCCCTGGTTGGCCAGGCCCCCGTCGTGGCGGCGGTGGTACTCCACGTACCCGTCGCCGTCCAGGTCGCCGTCCGTGTCCATCCACGCGGCGGCCGCCTTGAGGGCAGGCAAAAGCTCACGAATGAGGTCATCGTCCCCGGTCCAGCGCCAGTACTCGCCGGCTAGGATGATGAAAAGCGGCGTCGCGTCCACGGTGCCAAAATACGGGCCGAAGGGGACCTCGTTGGTGCGCACGATCTCCCCGGTGCGCAGCTCATGAAGGATCTTGCCCGGTGCCTCGTCCCGCCAAGGGTCACGGCGCCTCCCTTGCCAGCTCGCCAGGGTGCGCAGCGTGGCCGCGGCCAGCTCCGGGCGCAGGGGCAATGTCTGCAGCGACGTGATCAGGCTGTCTCGGCCAAAGGGCACCGCGTACCACGGCACGCCGGCCACCGGCATGAGACCGTGCCCGAAGTCGTTGAGCAGCATCCGCAGGTCCCGCTCGGCCTGGCGCAACACGGCGTTGATTTCCGCGCTGTCCGTGCGCCAGACGGCGCAACCCGCCCGCCACGCCGCCTCATCGGCCTCGGCCTGGGCCCAGGCCGCAACAAGACTCGGCAGCGGCTGCGGGCCGGACCGCCCGGAGCGTGCCGCGAAACGCGCGTCCGTAGCCGCTTCCCCTGCGCCCGTGTGCCCACTGCCCGGTTGCTGGAGCGCAGCCACCTGCACTTCGATGACGTAGTCGCACTTGGGTTCCAGGGAGCAAACAAATGCGGCATGGGCGCTGGGCACCGAGTTGGTTTCCCCGGACGAGCGTTCCTGCCCGGTCGTCCCGGCGCGCTCGGGCTGCGCTGCCGCTGGCTCCAGCACCCGCTCCGCTGGCTCCGACACCAGCTCCGACGGCTCCAGCACCAGCGTCGCCGGCTCCAGGACCAACTCCGCCGGCGCCGGGGACAGCCGCACCTCGGTTTCATAGCGCCACCCGTCGAGGCCGGTGTAGCCAAAGCGCAAGGACCCGTCGCCGCCCGCAACCGGCGCATGCAGCGTCCCCCGCCGGGACCGCCGCATCCCCCGCACCTCAAACATGTCCTTGAAATCGGCCGCGAGGTGCAGCCATAGGCGCAAGCTGCACGGCGCGTTTCCCCGGTTTGCGATGCGGATGCGCTCGATCAACCCGCCCCGGATCACCCGCTCGCGCTCAATGACCAGCTCCCGCTCCGGCCCCTTCCAGGACGACGCCGGGTCGGGCAATAGCACGATGCGGCCCCGATCGCCCGCCCGGGTCGAGTGGGCGACTACCTCCAGCTGCCCGTCGTCGGTTGTGAGCTCATAGCGTGAAAGAAACCGCGTGTCACCCCAGAACAGGCCATAGGGGTCACCGGCTTTCCCCGGGGCGTCCCCGGCCGCATTGGTCACGAGGAAAACCCCATCGTGCTTGATCACTTGTCTCGACACCTGCTACCACACTCCACACTCGCCGCGATGAGAGAAGACCTGCCCCGTCGCAGCCGGGAAAGCCCATCGCATCGGCATTGGCAGCCGCCGGCGCGGCCTGCGTCGGCCCGTATGGCAGGATTCACCCACTCGTTGGCGTAGTCATTAACTACCGAATACTTCCAGGAACGGGAACGTTCGCCCCGGATTCTTACACATCCTCACTCAACATCCTGCTAGACGCCACATCCTCCCAGGGGCGGGCGTTGCCCGCAGGAGCAACCTCAAACCGACGGCGCATCCGACCCCGGGGCCGCACACCGCGCATGAAGGGGGTGGGAATGCCGGGCGGGCTTCGCAAGCCGAATCGTCGGCGGCGCGACCGCGCAACTAAGCTCGGGGCCGCTGCTGACGCACCGTGTTCGCAAGAGCCGCGACACCCTGTTCCAACCCTTTGCAGAAGGAGGCAACCATCGTGCAGTGCGGACGTCTCGGGCGTTTCTGGCGCCTTTTTAGGGCGAGCTTTGTCGCCCTCGTCATCGCAGCCCTCATCGCCTTGCCCGCGGCCGCGCAGACCACCGTGCGCGTTTCCGGCTGGGGCGGCACGGACATCGCCATCGTCGAAGAGCTTATCGAACGGTTCGTGAAGCCCGTGGTGGAGCCGCAGGGTATCCGCGTCGTGTACGAGCCCATCGCCGAAGCCTACGAATCCTACATCATCAACGCCCTGTCGGCGGGCACGGCGCCTGACGTTTTCTACGTTGACATCTTCTGGGCCGAAGGCCTCATGCGGGCCGGGCAACTGGAGCCCCTCAACAACTACATGGCTACGTCGAACGTCCTGAAACCCGAGCACATCATCCCGGAACTCCTGGCTGCCTTCTCGCTCGACGGCAAGATTTACGGCATCCCCAAGGACTTCAACACGCTGGCCCTGTTCTATAACAAGGACCTGTTTGACTTGGCCGGCGTGCCTTATCCGGACGAGAACGACGACTGGAACACCCTGGCCGACAAGCTCAGCCGGGTGGCGGCCCTCGGGTCCGACATCTACGGCCTGGCGCTGCAGCCGGAGTATGCCCGGTTTGGCGCCTTTGCCCTGGCCACCGGCTGGCAGCCGTTTGATGCCAACGGCCGCACCAACCTGCTCGATCCGCGGTTTGTCGAAGCCTTCAAGTGGTACACCGGCCTCGTGGCTGACCGCGGCGGCGTGCATCCGCAGGACGTCGGCCAGGGCTGGGGCGGCGGCGCCATGACCACCGAGCAGGTCGCGGCCGCCATCGAGGGTGCGTGGATTCTTGGCTTCCTGCGGGACGCCGCTCCCAACCTGAACTACGGCGTGGTGCCGCTGCCCAAGCACCCCGGCACTGGCCAGCGCGGCAACATCATCTTCACCGTCGCCTGGTCCATCAACGCCCGGAGCCAGGTGAAGGACGCGGCCTTCAAGGTGCTCGAGGCTCTCACCAGCCCCGAGGCGCAGCAGTGGGTGCTGGAACGGGGTCTCGCCCTGCCGAGCCGTGCGGCCCTTGTCGACAACCCGTACTTCTCCAAGCCCGACCGCGAGGCTCAGGCCAACCTGATCGTGTTCAAGGGCGCGTCTGACGGCTACGTCCAGCCGTTCAAGTTCCGCAACTACGGCGGCGCCTGGATGACGCCCATCAATGACGCCCTCAGCGCGGTGCTCCTGGGCGAGCTGGATGCCGAGACGGCCCTGCGCGAGGCGCAGCGGCGCATCGACGAGCTGGTCGGCCAGTAAGCCAACCAAGGCGGCAGGCGCCCGGGGAGTTCCCGGGCGCCTGCCCTGCCTTCCATGGCGCAACCGCAAACCGCAAGTGCACGACAAGGGCCCGGTACACTGCCAACAGGTCCGGCAACACGGCCCATGGCTGCGCGGGGGAGTGGGTGCAGTGCCACGGGGACTCAGCCAACGCGTGCAAGAAGCGCTGGCGGCGTACCTGTTTCTGTTGCCGTTTGTGTTAAGTTTGCTGGTCTTCTTCGGCTACGCTTTCGTGCGGGTCATATATCTCAGCTTCACCGAGTACAACATGTTCGACCCGCCCACCTGGGTCGGGCTGTCCAACTACGCCAGGATCTTCCGCGAAACCCACTTCCTCACTGCGCTGCGCAACAGCATCGGGTTTTCGCTGATCGTCACCATCTGCCAGACGGCCTTCGCGTTAGTGCTCGCGGTCGTGCTCAACACCAAGATCAAGGGCATCGCCTTTTTCCGTACCGCCTACTACATGCCCAGCGTCGCGTCCAGCGTGGTCGTGACGCTCATCTTCCTGTGGGCGTTCCAGCGAACGGGCGTATTCAACTACGTAATTGAACTGTTTCTCCGGTATTGGCCGTTCTTGGTCGCGTTCCTGGCTCTTACGGCCGTCTTCCAGCTCCTCCAGGTGGTCTGGGACCGCAGCCGCGGCCGACCGGTGAGCTGGTTTGAACCCGGCGCGCTGCTGACGTCCTTCATGCTGGCCGGCGTGGGCCTGGCGGCGCTGTGGGCCACGGGCAAGATCTCACCCATCGAGGTCGAACCCGTCCGGATCGTCTGGCTCAACACCCGGCGGACGCTCCCCGAAGGCTGGGGCTGGTTCTCGCTGCCGCTGCCCTTGATCTCGATCATGATGCTCAACACGTGGACGACGGCGCCCACGCTCATGCTGCTCTACTTGGCGGGGCTGCAGGACATCCCCAGGGAATTGTATGAGGCGGCGGCGGTGGACGGCGCCAACCGCTGGCAGCAGTTCCGCTACGTGACGGTGCCGCAGCTTAAGCACGTCACGTTTCTCGTCCTGGTCCTGGGGATCATCGGCACGCTGCAGATGTTTGACCAGGTGGCCATTATCGGCCCGGCGGCGCCCTTGGATGCCACGGTCACCCTGGCCTATTACGTCTACTCCAACGCATTCCCGGGCGGCGCCCTCCCCCGGGTCGGCATCGCCAGCGCCGCCGCTATTATCCTGGCCGTCCTGACCTTGATCGCCGTCCTTATCCAGCGCAGGGTGGTGGAAGACAATGGCTGATGCCCGCACTGGAGCAACCGCCCCCCAGGCGGCCGTCCAGCCCGTGCCGGAGCGGACGCCGACGGAGATTGAGAAGCGCAAGGACGCGGCCCGCCGTGCGTGGGCTCGAGCAGCCCTGGTGTATGTGCTGCTTTTGGCGTTCTCCCTGTTCTTCATGGGGCCGTTCCTGTTTGCGACGCTGTCGAGCCTCAAGGACGACCCCATCGAGTGGCCGCCGCGGCTGGACCCGCCCCAGATCAAGCCCGCCAACTGGGTGGCCGCCTGGCGCCTGGGCAAGGCCGGGGGCGGCAGCGGGTGGTTCGGCGCCTTCGCGCCCGGGGCGGAAGTGCCCTTTTCAGTTACCTACTTCGTCCCTGACGGTATCGAGCCGCAGCCACCCATCGTCCGGGTTCCCCGCCGCCTGCCCGGCGCAGGGATTGGGGCGGTGCGGCCGGGCGCCTTCGCGGCCGATTACGCGATCGTATCAGAGGTCGTGGAGACCGCCCGCCGGCCGGCGGAAGTGGACGGCGTTTCCGGGCAGCTGGTGACGTATGCCTTCACCATCCGGCACAACGGCGAGCCCGTGGTGGCCGATCGGCTGCCCCTGGATCTTGAGGTGCAGCTTAGGCAGACGTTCCACTCGGCGACGCTCGCGCCCAACCGCATCGAGCGCCTCGGCCGGGTGCAGAGCTGGAATAACATCACTCCCGGCGTGATCCCCTACGTCTTCTACAACTACACCCGGGTGTTCCAGGAAAACTACAGCCGCACCACGGGCAAGAACTTGTTCCTAACGTGGATCGGCAACTCGTTCTTTATCGCCGGCGTGAAAGTGCTCACCCACCTGATCATCGCGTCCATGGCCGGCTACGCCCTCGCGCGCCTGCGCTTTCCGGGGCGCAACGCCTTGTTCATGCTGATCCTGTTCTCCATGATGATCCCGGGCCAGGTGACGTTCATCTCCAACTACCTGGTGCTGCGGGACGGCATCTTTGGCTTATCCAAGCTGTGGGGCCAGGAGACGCTCCTCAACAGCTTCACGGGCCTCATCTTGTCAGGCTTGTGCGGCGGCTCGGCGGTGTTCATCATGAAGCAGTTCTTTGAGTCGTTGCCGCGGGAACTTGAGGAATCGGCCCGCATCGACGGGGCCGGCCCTGCCACCATCTACACCCGCATCGTGCTGCCGCTGGCCCGGCCGGCCCTGGGTGCCGTGGCCATCCTGACGTTCCAGGGCGTATGGAACGAGTTCTTCTGGCCTTTGGTGGTGCTGACGACGCCGCAGGACAAGTTCACGCTGACGGTAGGCTTGCTCAACCTGCGGAAGGCGTACGGTGCGGTAGCCTTGGACTGGGGTCCGCTTCTGGCCGGCGCCTTCATCTCGGCCGTGCCGGTGATCATCGTCTTCCTCGTCTTCCAGCGCTACTTCGTGGAAGGCATTTCCTTCACCGGCATCAAAGGCTGAAGCCCGTGCAGCGCGACGTGCCCGGTAGCACAAGGAAAGGCTGGCCAGCATTATAAAAGGCCGGCTAGCGCCATCAAAGACCGGCTAGCACCACCAAAGACTAGGTAGCACTATCAAAGACCAGGTAGCACCATAAAAGGCCAGCGCCAAGGCGGCGCTGGCCTCTTGCTTTCCGAGAGACGCTGTTGTAGGGAGTGACACCGTTCTCTTAGCCAAGCTGGCGCCCTTTCAGCGGGCCGGAGCGGCCACCGGCTCCACCAAGGCCAAAAGCTCGTCGACGCTGGTGTCGGCGACGGCCATGGATTCGTCCGCGCACCCGTAGTACAGCCGCACGAGCCCGTCGTCCTCCACGACCGCACCGCAGCTGAACACGACGCTGCTGAAGAACCCCTTGGCCTCATAGGGCGCGTCGGGCGACAAGATGGGGCCCCTTGAGCGCCCGATGAGCCGCTGCGGGTTCTCAAGGTCAAACAAGGCCAGCCCCAAATGATACCGGCCTGCGTCATCCACGCCGTGGTAGATCTCAAGCCAGCCCTTGTCGGTGCGGAAGGGCACCGCGCCCGCCCCAAGACGGATGGAGTCCCACTGGCCGGGCCTGAGCTCCAGCGCCACCCTGTGGTTGCCCCAGGACAAGCCGTCCGGCGAGCTGGCAGACCAGATCACCTTGTTGCCAAAGGCGATCTCGCCCGGGCGGTGCAGCGCGTAGTAGCGGCCGTTGATCGGCCCGGGGAACAGCACCACGTTCTTGTTTTCCGGCGGGAAAATGATGCCGAGGCGCTCAAAATGGACGAAGTCTTTGGTCCGGGCCAGCGCCGTCGCGACACCCCATGAAGACACGGCCACGTAGGTGATCCAGTACTCATCGCCCATGGGCGTGATGCGGGGGTCCTCGATGCCGTACGCCTCGTAGATTTCCTCGGGAAACATGGCCGGCTGGGGATCAACGGTGAAATGATACCCGTCGCGGCTGCGGGCGACCCGCAGGTGCGACACGGAGGTCAAGAAGTGGCGGCCGCGGTAAAGAACGCCGCGCGGATCGGAAAAATCCGCTTCGGGATCGTTTCTGTCCCACGACAGCTCGCCGAAGCGCGCGGGCTTCACGCTCGTGTCCAGGTACGGCACCCGTACCCGTTGCGGATCCAACTGCAAGGGCCGCTCGGCTACGCGCAAAAGCAGGATGATCTCGTCGCCCACCCGGGCGGCGCCTGCATTGAACACGCCGATGACTTCGTAGTCCTCCCGGGACGGGGGCACGTCCTTAGGGGTCAATATGGGGTTGTCCGCGAACCGGCGCAAGGCCATAAACGTTGATCACCTCATTTGCAAGGCATGCCGGCTCAAGATTCCACGCCCATAGCGCCGATCCTGCACCCGCCCTTGTATCAACGCCCTTGTATCAACGCCCTTGCATCAACGCCCTTGCATCAACACCCTCCTATCAACGCCCTCGCATCGACAGACCTTGAGAAGTCCCATCTGCCGGGCCAGCTCGTTCATGTGCTGGATGTGGGCGACCGCCTGGCGCATGGAGCGGGTTATGCGCCGGCCGACGAAGGCAACCCTCCCGGTCGGGCGGGCTGCAGTGCGCCCGACGCGGCCAGCCATCTGGATGAGGGTCGCCGTCTGGAAGATATGCTCGACGTCGCTGAAGAGCACCAGAACGTCCACGTCGGGGACGGTGATGCCCCGCTCCAGGATGGTGGTCGCCACCAAGACTTTGAGCTCGCCCGAATGGAAGGCCCTTCGCTTCCTGTCCCGGTCCGGATCGCGGCTGTGGGACCAGCCCACACGATCGCTCCCTACGGACCCCGCCAGCGCCGCCGCCATCCCACGCCCCACGTACTCCGCCAAAGCAACGGTAGGTACAAACACCAACAGCCGCGCCGGCGGTGTCCCGGCCAGCGTGCGCTGCACGAGCGACAGCACCAGCTCCGACGGGCGGTACGGGCGCCCTCGACCAGCGCTGCCGGGGTCGAGGGAGCGGTCCACACGGAGCTCCGGCACCGGCAAGGGATGGCCATGGTGACGAGCCGGGATCGGAACGAGCAGGCTCCGACCAGAGCGGGCATCCTCAACAGTCGCCTCGTCCGGGGTCGCGCTCATGCGGATGACAAGGCCAGCGGGACGCACCGCCCGCTCCATCGCGCGATGGAGCATGGCGCTGCCCCGGTACGGGTACGCGTCCACCTCATCCAGGATCGCGAGGTCGAAGGCCCGGTGAAACCGCAGCAGTTGATGGGTCGTGGCGATGGTGAGCGAACCCGGGGCCAAACCGGGATAGTCGATCCGGTCAGGTCCACCGTGGAGCACCCGTAGCTCAGCCGACGGGAAGGCGGCTGCAAGCCGGGGTCCCAGCTCCTGCACGACATCCCGCCGCGGCACCGCGAACAGCACCCGTCCACCCTGGGACAGGACGCGGCCCGCGGCGATGAAGGTCACCTCCGTCTTGCCCGCCCCGCACACGGCCCACACCAGGGCTGCACGCGTTTCCGGCCGCCTGACAAAGCCGTCCAGGGCCCACGCCGCTCGCCGCTGTGCGGCCGTCAGGGCAGGCAAGCGCACGGCAACAGCACCGGGGTCCGGCCGCGCGGCCCCGGCTGGCGGCGGCTCCTCTCCCCCGGCCGCCTCCAGCCCGGCGGCGTACAAAAACACACACCCGCTCACCACCCCCAGCTCCCGGCACGCCTCGCAGCGCCAGCACTGCCGCTCGCCGCAAGCAGCACAATCCCACGGCCGCACCGCGTCCGTCTCACCGCAACGCAAACACCGGAAGCCTCCGAACGCCGTGGGGTAAACCCCCGGCAGTCGTTCGACGCGTCCAGTGAGTACAAGCCACGTGAGGCATTCTTCCAGGGGGCGTTCGAGCGCGACCCCCGCCCGCTCCACCTGCCGCGCTACTTCCGCCGCCGTGAGCAGGCGGCCAGCCAGCAGAGCGGCCACCGCGTCGAGCGTGGCCAGCGGCGGCGGACCGGCGACGGGCACCGCCGCCTGGGCGTCCTGTAGCTCGTCTGCGAACAGCCGGCGCAGGGCCCCAGTCGCGCGGAGGACCGCTGGGCCAGCCCTCGCCGCCCAGTCGTAACCGGCAGCCCGCAGGAACTGCCGGGCGCGGGCAACGGCCTCGCGTACCGACGCCGCCCAAGGCGGCGCTGTGCCGCGCGACCAGAGCCGGAGCTTGAGGCACTGTGAAAGCTTCTGCAAGGGAAAGCCCGGCGCAGCTGACTTCAACGTTTGCGGCTGCGCGTGGGCAAGCCCGCGGCAAGCGAACTCCGCCCAGACGGGCGGCAACGATGGCCCGAGGGGGATGAAATGCCGCGCGCCGCCGTCGAGCCAAAACCGCCGGTCGACCTCGGGACGGGGCGAATGGCCAAAGGTAACCCGCTCGTCGTCGTGCACCACCGCGTAAAGGACGCTGCGGCGCCGCACCGCCCGCACCTCCCAGTGCTGCTGCGTGCGGAGCTGACGATACGTGCGGGTGGACCGGCGGTCAGGAAGCCGACCACGGCGAGCCAACCAGGAAACTCACGGAGCGCGGGCTAGCTGCGTGCCTCCCGTGCCAGTGTCCGCACCTGCATGTCTGCGACCTCATTGTCCGCGCCGTAGCGGATGCGAACCAAGTACGGGGGATCGCCGGGCGGGGCGAGGATGTAGCGCAGGAGCCGCCGGTCTACGTCGGGAATGGCGAACTCCGCCAGCCAATCGATGGGCAGCCAGTCCAACAGCCCCTCATCGGTGAGGCGGGGGCCTGAAAGCAGCTCGGCCGGTACACCGTCCACCACGGGCCTCGCGCGGAAGACGCAGAGGACCCAGTTGTATGCTGCACCGACACCCGTCTCAGAGGACACGAGCCGCAGCTCCGGGCGCTGCAGTACAAGTCCCGCCTCTTCCAGAACTTCGCGCATGACCGCCTGGCGCGGGTCCTCACCGGGCAAGAGCTTCCCGCCGGGAGCCGTCCAGTAACCCGCAAAGGGTTCCTTGTTGCGCAGGAGCATGAGCACGCGGCCCTCGTGCTCCACGTAGCATAGGGCGCTCAGACGCTGCCGCGCCGGATCCTCGAACAAGTCGCGACACCGCACGGCCACGCCTTCTTCGGCCAAAAACCGATCCACGGCCGCCCACGCCGGCGGTTCCGCCTGCGCGTCGACTGGCACTCCCTTTCCTGTGTCCTGGGACACGTTCGTCAGCTCCCGGTTTCAGGGTAAAGGCCTGGCACCCGCCCGCGCCACCCGCGTCTTGTGGTATTCTGCGTTTCAGGGCGCCACGTACAGCAGGTACATGGACACCGAGTAAGCGATGACCGGGCGAGCAAATCCGGCCCCAGGCGGCCGGTCAACCACACGATCTCACTCCAGCATCACCGTGGCGTCCGGCCCGCCAGGCGGCAACTGGACCACCGGCATGATTTCCAGGTACACCGGCTCGGGTCCCACGAGCAGCTGGTCCATGGGTTCACCCGCCCAGTCACTCGCCTCAAGCCTAACACCCCTCGGCAGAGCCAGTTCGTCCAGGGAAATCGCGGCCACGGGTGCGGCCGGCGGCGGATTCGCCGCCAGCCAAATCACGATCACCAGGCTGTCGCCGGGTGCTCCGGCAAACGGGTGCACCGCCACGCTGGACAGAACGGGTGAGCTGCTGAGCCGCTCCCGCAGCGCGGCCAGCACGACCGCGAGGGCTTCCACCGTGACGTCGTCGGTGTCAAGCGAGGAAGACGGCTGCGGCAGGCCATAGGTGCGCCCGCCCAGCCGGGCAGCGAGGGTCCGGTAGGCCACAGCGGCCGGCTTGGCTTGGCCGTCCCGCCGCCACAAGCCAAAATTGCTCTCGGCCGCGTCAGGCTCCCAACCGCTGTCCATGAGCTCATGCCACAAGATGAGCTCCACCCCCGCGTGGGCCAGCCACACGTGGCTCCGTACCAAGTACTGGGCCTGCTGCTCGGCCGTGACACCGGTCCGATAGGGTGCGGACTGGGAGACGCCGGCGTGGGTCGGGTAGCCCAAGCGCCACACCCACAGTTCAGGATCGTACCCGAGGCTCTGGACCAGCGCCCGCACGTCGCTGATGACGACCTGCAGCCCTTCGGGCGGCGCTGGCCAGCGGTTTACGTCCAGCACCAACCCGGCCGTCCCTTCTAGGCCTCCTTCCCGGATAAACACCTCCAGCCACCGCAGGTCTGCGGCGCTGGCCGCCACCCGCACGCGGGCCTCAGGCTGGGCCCGCCGGATGGCCGCGGCGGTGTCCCGCACAAACCGGGCGTGAGCGGCGGCTTCGCTGGCCCAAAGCAAGGGATCGACGTCGGCAGGCTCGTCCCGCACCACGACCCAGTCCCTGATGGCCCACGCGTAGCGGGCCACCGCCTGCTCCACGAAACGCAGCCAACCGCTCCCATCGGCCGCCGGCCAGGACGCACGCGCGACCCCGACTTCGGGGAAAGGCAGCCCTGAGGGATACACCAGCACGCCAATGGGCACAAGCCCCTGCGTGCGAGCCCGGTGCACGGCAGAATCGTAGTCTTCCCAGGCAAACTGCCCCGGAGCCGACTCCACCCGCTCCCAGGGGAACTCAATGGGCACCACCGCGGCTCCCAGCGCGGCCGCGACAGGCATGTAGGCGCCGATGCGAAGCGGATCTGGTCCCGTGTGCAGCCCGAGCGTCAACGGCCGCCACTGGGCGGGCAGGGCCCCCTGGGCCAGCGCCGGCCCGGCCGGA
>DATCLD010000101.1:0-10875 GCA_036564115.1 Limnochordales bacterium | reverse complement strand
CTACTCGAAACTGAGCGCCTGCACAGGATCGAGCCGCGACGCCTTCATGGCGGGGTAGATCCCGAAGAACAAGCCCACGGCGGTCGAGAAGCCGAGGGCGACGGCCACGGACCCAGCCGTGACCACGCCCGGCCATCCGCCAATGTAGCCGATGACCCGGGCGCCCACCCAGCCCAGCGCAAGGCCGAGAACACCGCCCAGGGCGGACAAGGTCACCGCCTCCACCAGGAACTGGAACAGGATCGTGCGCCGCTTGGCCCCCAGCGCCTTGCGGATGCCGATCTCCCGCGTGCGCTCCGTCACCGACACCAGCATGATATTCATGATCCCGATGCCGCCAACCACCAAGGAGATTCCGGCAATGCCGCCGAGCATCAGCGACAACGTCTGGGTGACGGCGGACATGGTTTCGAGGATCTGGTCCTGGCTGATCACGCGGAAGTAATCGGTGCTTCCCAGACGTCGCCGGAGAAAGAACTCCACCTGGGCGACGGCCTCCGCGGCCCGCTCCGAACCCCTGGCCTGTGCCGCGAAATAGGATACGCTGCGGGTTTTCATGATGCGATCCATCATGGTGGAAACGGGCAGGTACGCCTGGCTGTCCAAATCACCGCCCATCGCCTGGCCGCGGGGCTCCATCACGCCGACGACCCGCAACACCTGGCGGCGATTGCCGACCACGGCAATGATCTCCTGGCCGACCGGGTCCGCGTCCTCAAACAGGTCTTTGGCCAATTCGGACCCAAGGACGATGACGGGTTGCTGGGCGCTGACGTCCCATTCGGAGATGAAGCGCCCATCCGCCACCCTATAATTCATTACCTCCGTGTAAGGCGACGTCACCCCCACGAGGGTCGCCTGCACGTTGACGCCACCCGCCACAAGCCGCCCGCGCGTGGTGACGACGGGAACCACGTTGATGACGTCGGGCAGCAGCCGCTCCATGTCCTCGGCCATGGCGACGGTAAACATGCTCCGCACGTCCTGCTGGACGCGGCCCGCCGTGCCCCGCGGCACCCGGGGCATGACGGTGATCAGGTTGGAACCCAGCTGCCCGATGTTCGCCAGCACCTGCTGCTGGCCGCCGGTGCCGATGGAAACGACGCTCACCACGGCGGCAACACCGATGATGATGCCCAGCATGGAGAGGATGGAGCGCAAGGGATTGGCCCGCAGGCTGTGAATGGCCGTGCGGATCGTGTCCAGGACGCTCATGACGCGGCGCCACTCCCTCCGTGACCGCTCGGCCCATCGCCAGCCGTATACGGCTTTTTCCGGCCGGCCGACAGCCGTTCATCCTCGACAATAAGACCGTCGCGGATATGGATGATGCGTTCGGCGTGGCTGGCGATCTCACGGTCGTGGGTGACGATGACCACCGTATTGCCCTGCGCGTGCAATTCCTTGAGCAGCGCCATGATCTCCGCTCCGGTACGCGAATCCAGGGCGCCCGTCGGCTCGTCGGCCAAAATGACCGCCGGGTTGTTGGCCAAGGCCCGGGCGATGGCCACCCGCTGCTTTTGGCCCCCGGAGAGTTCGTTGGGCCGGTGATGCAGCCGTTGGCCGAGCCCAACCCGCTCCAAGAGCTCGATGGCCCGCCGCCGCCGCTCCGCCCGGCCTACGCCGGCGTACATGAGCGGCAGCTCCACGTTTTCCACCGCGGTCAAGCGCGGCAGCAAGTTGAACTGCTGAAAGACAAACCCGATCTTGCGGTTGCGGATTTCCGCCAGCCGGTCGTCGGGGGCCGTGGTGATGTCCTCGCCGTCGAGAAACACAGCGCCAGCTGTCGGCTTATCCAGGGCACCCATGATGTGCATCAGCGTGGACTTGCCCGAGCCGGAGGGCCCCATGATGGCCACCATTTCTCCCTGCTCGATCTCAAAGCTGACGCCGCGCAGCGCATGCACCTGAACGGTGCCCATGTCATAAACCTTCCTCAAGTCGCGCGCGGCGAACATGGCTGCCACGACTCTGCCTCCTCACCTGCCCGGCGGCGGTGCCATCATGCCGCCGGGAAACCCGCCGAACCCGGGGCCGCCGCCCGCGGTCGACGGGGTGCGCATACTACCGCCGCCGCGATAGTTGAGGGCTATCACCTCGTCGCCGACTTGGAGCCCCTCGACGATCTCGACCCACCTGTCGTCCGACAGCCCGGTGACCACCGGCACCGTTTGTGTCTGGCCGTTCACGACCCGCGTCACGGTTCTCACCAGTCCGTTCTCCCAAATGGCGTCGATGGGCACCACGAGCACATCGCGCGCCTCAGCTACGGTAATCTGCACGGTCGCCGTGTAGCCGGGACGCAAGAACGGATCCACTTCCAGGAACCGGACGGTGACCGGCACAGTGACGACACCGCCCTCCATGTTGGCGACGAGGCTGACACGCTCCACCACGCCCGGGCGCACCCGATTTGGATCCGCGTCTAGGCGGATGGCCGCCGGCTGGCCGACCTGGACCCGCGCGATGTCCAGTTCGTCCACAGCCACCTCCACCAGGAAGGACGAATCGTCCATGAGCTGCACCGCCGCTTCGTTGGTGGTGACGGTTTCCCCGGGCTCGACGTAGACCGCGGTGATGACGCCTGCGAAAGGCGCCCGCAGATACGTTTGCTCCAGTGCGTCCTGGGCGAGTTGCATATCGATCTCACGCTCCCGCACCGTGTTGGGAGCGCCGTCGATGCGGGCAATCTCGTAAGCGTTGCGGGCCTGGAAATAGGCCAGTTCCTGCTGGCGGTTGTCGAGCACGGCCAAAACCTGCCCGGCTTCCACGCGATCGCCGGCCTCCACCAGCACCTCTTTGACGCGCCCTTGCGTGCCGAACCGCAGATCCACCAGGCGCGCCGGCTGCACGTTGCCCGTGGCGGAAATCGTCTGGACGACGCTGCCCCGCCGCACGGTAAAGGTAGGGAGCGAAGCCACCCCGGCAGCTTCCTCGGCGCCGCCCACCAGCCGGCCGCGCACCTGCGGGACCAAGGCGACGACGACCGCCACTGCGGCCAACATTGCGGGCACTGCGATCCACCATTTGCGCCGCCGCATCCTACTCACCTCCCGCCTTGAGCGCGTCCCAGTCGACGCCGCCGAGCCGGATCTGCAGGTTGATCCACTGGGACTGGTACGCCCAAACGGCTTCGCGCCAGGCGATGTCCGCCCGCTGCAGCGTTCGCCAGGCGCTGGCGACCGCCTCGGGCGTGGCCGCCGGCACCGGGAGCTCCATCCGGCGCTGGGCCACCGTCCATTCCAGCTCCGCCCGTTGCCGTTCCAAGGCGGCCATCTCCACCTGCCGCCTCGCGTCCTCCAACTGGAACATGAGTTCCTCCATCTCCTCTTGGACCTGGGCCACAGCCGTGGCCAAAGCTTCCTGGGCCGCGGCGAACGCTGCCTCCCTGCCCTCAAGGGCCAGCCGCCGCTGGCCGCCGTCGGCCAGCGGGTAGCTGAACTGCAGCGTCACGCTCCACCCGGGCTGCGCGTCCTGCTGGCCCTGCGTCGCATACCCGGCGTTGATGCTGGCCTCCCAGCCGCTGCGCTCCCGCTGGGACGCAAGCTCCAATTGAGCGTTGTCCACCGCCTGCCGGCTTTCAAAGACGGCCACACTGTACTCGATGGCGCGTGCGACCATGTCCTCGTCCCAGGCCACCGCCGGCATGCCTGTCCACGTCCAAACGCTCTCGAACTCGTACTCAATCCCATCGACGCTGGAGAGCCCCAAGAGCTTCAGCAGCTGCCCGCGCCGAGCATCGAAGCTCCGCCGGGCCACGGCCAGTTCCTGCTCGGCCCGCAGAAGCTCCAGATCGGCTTCGAGCTCCTCCGCCCGGTTGGCGGCGCCGGCCGCCAACCGTTCGTCCACAACCCGGCGCGCTGTCTGGGCCGCCGCAAGCGCTTCTTCGGCCAGCCGCAGCCGGGCCGCAGCAGCCTCCAAGGCCTGCAAGGCCGCAAGCACTTCCGCCCTTGCCTCCTGCTGGGCCAGGACGAGACGGCGGCGGGCCGCTTCTACGGCCCCTTCGGCCTGCCGTACGGCCAGGGCGTCGGGGTCCAACGCGGCCGTGCGCCGAAGCGGCACGCTCAACGTCACCGTGCCCGAAACTTCCTGTGACCCGGAGGCACCGGTGCCTGACCGCGCGGAGACGTTGGCGTTGACGGAGGCCCCGGCGGGCAGCTTCCAGCCGCCGTTCACGCCGACGCTGGGCGACACGGAAACGGCTTGCTCCTCGCCGGTCTCAAGCCGCAGCCCGGGACCGATGACCCGTAGCGTAAGGGTGGGAGAAAAAGACGCTTGGCGCTGGGCCAGTTCCCGCTCCCTGGCTTCCAGCTCCCGCTGCGCGGCCCGCACCTTGGGATGGTGCGTTTCGGCCAGGCGCCAAGCGTCCTCTACAGTCAGATAGACGGTTCTGGGGGCAACGTCACCGAGGGACGCGGCTTCGTTGGCCCGGGCACTCGGAACGCCCCACCCAAGAGCTGCGAATAGTGCGGCCAACCCGATGGCCGCGGGGAGGCGAAACCGCAAGTTCACTCGGCCACTTCCTCCCCCAGGTCCAGCGGATGGCCGATCAGATTGAGCAGCTCCAGCCGCGCCAGCACGTACGTGTACAGGGCGTCGTAATGGGCTTGCTCTGCGGAGCGAAGCTCGATCTCCGCCCGCTCCATGTCCAGGTCCGTGGTGAGACCGGCCTGGTGGCGGCGGCGAGCCACATCGTATTCAGCTTTGGCCAGCTCATAATCGACCGCGGCCGTCTCCAAGCGCCGGGCCGCGTCCGTCACCTTGTGGAAAGCGGTGCGCACACTGTTGACAAACGTCCTCTCCGCCTGCTGGGCGTTGAGCTCGGCGATCCGGTAGTCGTTTTCCGCTTTCTCCAGCTGCAGCGGCGGCGGGTCCTCGATGCGCACCGCTTCCAAGTCCATGGCGGCGATGCGGAGCGTGGCCGCCCGCTCCCACACGGAAAACGCGTTTTCCGCCGCGTAGGCGAGGGTCTGCCCGATGTCCCAAGTCCAGGGCATGGCCTCCGGCTCGTCCACCAACCGCAGCTGCACGTCCTCGTCCAAGCCGAGCCGCTGCAAAAACGCCCGGCGACGGGTTTCATAGTCGCGCTCGGCCGCGTCGACCTCAAGCGCCAGTTCCTCCACCCGGTTGGCTTCCCGGAGCTCATCCAGCCGGTGCCGCTGGCCGATGCGGACCAACTCCCGCACGATGGCCAATTCCTGCCGGCCCACGTCCAATTGCCGGCGGGCGATGTCCAGCCGGCGCTCGGCTTGCTTGAGCTCCAAGTACTCGCGGATCACGTTGGTGACGAGGCTGCGGCGGGCGGAGACATACTGGTGCTCTGCCCGGCGTTCCTCAAGCTCCTGCTTGAGCTGATCATACGGGCTCAAGGGGCCGCTGGCCTGGGCAATGCGGCTGGCAATGCGGGCGTTGTCCCACTGGACCCGCGCCACGGCGTGCTCCAGATCGTAAGACAGCGCCAGCTCCACGGCTTCCGCCAGGCCGAGCGCCATGGTCTGTTCCCTGGACTCCTGGGCCAGGACCGACCCTGCTCCGGCCATGAGCCCGGCCAGCACCAAAGCGGCGACCATGACGACGCCGCAGGGGCGCCATGACCGGTTGGGCAAAGCTGAACGACTTTGAAGGGCACTGGACATGGACGAGCTCCTCTCTGTGAATTGGGTATGGGAAACGACAGCGCGGGATCCCGATTACGGACCCGTTACGAATTCCATCTTGGCCAGGATCCGTTCCGCCTCAGCGGGTGTTAAGTCGCCGACAACCAGGAACAAGTACCCGTTGTGCACGGTGCCGGATACCAGCAGTTCCGTCCCCCGCCCGTCGGCGACGCGCTGGGTAATGGCGGAAATGGAGCCGGCTTCGTCGATGCGCATCTGGAAAACCGAGAGCAACCGCTGGCCGTCGTGGAAGCGCAGGTGCAGCGCCGGCTGACCGTCCACCACCGTCGTCCCGCCCCCGACCAGCGTATAGCCCGGCGGCACGTAGGCCGGCACCGCGGGCGCCAGGGCCATCTTCTGGCCCAGGCCGTACACGAGGGAACGCAGCCGCCAGGCCCAAGGATCTTCTATGACTTCCGTCCCCTGCGGCGGCTCGAACCGGAAAAGCTCATCCCCCAACTCGGGGTCAAAGTCCACGTCCGAGCGGACGATGACGCCCACCAGCTCGCAACCGGGACCGTAGTGTTCTTCTTTCCACGGGAAGTAATTGTCCTCGTCGATCCAGTAGCGGCTGTAGGCTTTGGAACGGCCGCCCTCGACCACATAGACCGGCCTGCCGCCCGGCCCCTGCGACCGGCCCCACGCCCAGTGCGCCGCCTTGTGGGCGGGTGAGAGCGGACGCCGCAGGCCGGTAGGCGGCTCCGGCGCATTGAGGCCGGACACGTCCAACCCGGTGTGCAAGACGTAAGGCAGGCGGGAATCGTAGAGCCAGTGCTCTTGGTCGTTCCACACCGCGATGCGCCGCCCGCCGTCGCGCTCCTCCTCCACCCGCAGATCCCAGGGGGGACGCCACATGATGGCCCGAGCCACGACCTCGGTACCGTGGCGCAGGAAAAGCATGTGCATCTCCTTGTAGCTGATGGGCTCGGACCAGCGCGCGAGGTCCGCGTGCTCGAGGAGTCGCTCCGCCTGGTGCTCCCCGGGCTTCCCGGGCTCGACACCAACCAGCGGCCCGCAGGCTTCCACGATCGGCGCCAACGTCCACAAGGCGGCCAAGAAGACGCTCGGCCAAACGGCGCGGTGTGCCCAGCGGGCTAGGAATGCCGTCATGGCCGATCGCCTGCCGGCGCCCACGCCCAGTCCATCCAGTCGCCCGCGCCGGTCTCCAACAGTGCCGCGTACACGATGTGCTCCTGCAGGGCAGCCTCCACGGCGGGGGCGGCCGCCGCGCCGCCTTCGCGCTCAAGCAAGCTCGACCCGACCAGCCACAAGGCCACCACCAGCGCCGCCGCTGCGCTCCCGGCAAAGGCCCCTTGCCAGAACCGGAGCTGGGGGCGGGTTCGGACGCGCTGGGCCTCCCGGAAGCGAACGTGGCCCATAATCGTTTCCACGAGCCCCGGCGGGGGCGCCGGCGCAGGCGCCGCCGACAAGAGCTCGCGCACAGCCCGCAATTCGGCCAACTGCCGGCGGCAGGCGGCGCAACGGGCCAGATGGTGCCGCACCCGGACCTCAACCTGGCTGGGCAGCTGATCGTCCATATAGGCCATCAGGAGGTCCAACGAACAGCGCAAACCTACCCCTCCCGGCGTTTCACGAAGCCGACGACGCCTCCGCTGCGGGCCATTCGCCGGTGGCGTCGAGATATGGACGCAGCTCCTCCCGCAGCGCCCGCCGGGCGTAAAAGAGCCGCGATTTCACCGTGCCCAGCGAGCAGTGCAGGATGTCCTTGATCTCTTCGTAGCGAAAGCCGTAGATGTCGTGCAGCACCAGCACCGCCCGGTGCTTGTCCGAAAGCCGCGACAAAGCCCGCTGCAAGGCCTCCGCCAGCTCCCGCCGCTCGGCCCGCACTTCCGGATCCGTGGCGCCCGGGTCCGCAGGCTGATCAGCCACGGTCCACCCCAAGGGCGACTCTTCGTTGCCGTCGGGGCTGCCGTCCAAGGACAAAACGCGCCCGCCTTGCCGCCGCACCCGGCGCAGGTGGTCGAGGCAGACGTTGGTGGTAATGCGGTACAGCCACGTCTTGAACTCGGCCTCGCTGCGGAAGGTGTGGAGGGAGCGGTACACCCGCAAGAAGACTTCTTGGGTGATGTCTTCGGCCGCGTCGGGACCTACCATGCGGCAGGCGTACCCGTACACCTGCCCATGGTGCATCTTCACAAGCGTTTCAAAGGCGCGCACGTCGCCCGTCAGGCAACGCGAGATCAACTCTTCGACAGGCGATGGGCCGGATTTGCGGCTATTCACCCCGGCGCCCCTCCTCTATTCGCGATGACGACAGGAGCCCGCCCAAAGTTCAATCGGTTGGCAGTTGCGCCTTAAGATGTCTCGCCCGGTATTCCGAGCCAGGCTGCGGCCCCTTGCGTTCCCAGGATGAGCGCAGGACGAGGTCGCAGGACGATCATAGCACAAGGCCCCAGGGGAGAGAGCTCCCCTGGGGCCTTGCTGCAGTCTTGCCTGTCAGGCAGCTTCGGGGACGGTGTTTCTCCCCCAGCAGTGTCCCTTAGAAGCTGACCTTCAGGCCGCCGGACACGACCGCTCCGCTGTCGGAGTTGTACTTGGCACCCAGGTACATGCCGTTGGGCGCCTCGTAGGTCGCGCCGACCTCGTACTCGACGTTGCTGCCCTGGACAGCGACCTCACCGCTCAGACCCAGGCCCTGGAGGTACGGAATCAGGTTGGTGACGGTGGACGCCTCCAACTCATGCTTCACGTCCTCGCCGGCCTTGATCGTGGCGGTGTACTTGCCTTCGATGGCGTGGCCGTGCACATCGAAGGTCTTGGCGGCGCTCAGGACGGCCTTGTTGGTCGGCTGGTCGTACTCAGCCGTCAAGGTCACGCCCTGCTGCACCGTCTCGACGCCGATGCTGAAGCCGCTGGCGTCGCTGTCAGGATGGAACGGAGCGATGTAGCCCGTCTCCTCATCCAGCTCAGGATACATCGGCGCGAAGCCAGCCTGCATCTGCCGGAAGCCAGCCTTCAGGGTCAGGTTCTCGGCCGCATCCATCGCGGCGTTGACCTTGAAGGCGTACCGCCGGGCAGAGTCCAGCGCCAGGGTGCCGTCCAGCCGGACGCCGTTGAGCTCCGTGGCGGCGCTCACAGCCGCGTTGAACTTGTCGGCGCGGCGCACGGCCATGGCGCTCAGGTCAACCCCTTCGAGGATGCCGGAACCGACCCGGATGCCCATCGGCCGGCCGTCCTCGTCGTCCTTCGGCCAGACGTAGAACACGTCGGCCTTGGCGACGCCCAGGTCAAGGCCCTCCACGGCGATACCGCGGCGGGTATTCATGTGGGCCACCCAAGCGTTCCAGTTGAGCTCCTTGTCGCCGATGGTCGTGGTGACTTCCGGTCCGCCGTGCCAGAGGGCGCCCTTGGTCTCCAGCCACACCCGGCTCAGGGTGGTGGACATGGAACCGTGGTCCGCCGCAAAGTCACGGGTCGGGTTATCCTCGTCATCGAATTCGTCGGGCTGCGTCTCGAACTGGATGCCCAGACGCACCTTGTCGCCCGCCGCCAAGCTGGGCGACAGCTTGATGCCGGTCAGGCCGTTCAGGCGGTACTCGCCGCTGTCGTCCTTCTTGTACTCAAACCGGGTCTCCACCTGGCCCGTCACATCGACCTGGGCCGCGAGCACCGAAGGAGCAGCCAGCGACAGCACCAGCACTGCGGTCAAGAGAACAGCTGTTTTCTTCATGGTGATCCCCCTTGGTGTCTGCGATGATGCTGCGACGCACGCATCCTGGAATTGGGACGAAGGCTGCGATGGATGCTGCATCGACTGCCCCGTTTCGGAAGGGCCCACCAAGCCGGGAGTCGCCATGTTTCCTCGCCGGTTGCTTGGGCTCTTCCGGGCTGCGTCGTCTGCTGCGTCGTCTAATTGCCCGCTCCGGCCAGCTCGGGTTTGGGGGCCTTCTTCACCTCCTTTCGTCACCGCGGGCCTGGCCTTGGCTTGGAGCCGGGCAAACTTGTAACCCCGACCAGTGCCGTGCGCCCGTGACGGCCATCCGGGCCGCCAGGCGCCCGCAGGGCAACAAAAATGGGCTCTGCCAACGGCGAGCCCTCCTTGACGCCCTGCACTCCTTATTTGGTTGTCGTGCTCCATCCTTGTTTGTCTGGTGAGCTATTTCTGTGAGCTATGAGCCGTTCCTGCTGGCCCAGCGCGAGCAATGTCTGGGTGCGATAGGTGGAGGCTTCCAGCGGCGCGCCGCAGCCCGCTCCGCTCAAACGAAACCGGTAAAGAAACCGGTAAAACGAAACCGGGGGCGCCAGGCCTCTTTGGGCCCGCCGCCCCCGGTGCGTGCTGGCATCTCCTCTACCCGGCTCGGTCTAGCCGGTGTTTCGCTCGCGCCTGGCCTACTCCCGCCGGCCGATCTCCGCCGCCACCCGGTCCGCCAGGGCCTGCCAATCGCGGCCCTCCACGGGCCCCAGGTAGCTGGCGCACGGCAGAATGGTCGAGTTGAGCAGCCCCCGCAGCTGCACCCGGGTCAGGCTGGCGTCCTGCGGGATGAACGTCCCGCCCGCGGCCGTGTCGACCCGGTAAGCCGTCCCCTCCCGGGCGAGGATCGAGTTGACCTGCGCCTGCACCGTGACGAGACCGGCGGGCGAGCACTGCTGCGCCAGGCTGACGGCGTTGATGTTCCCGCTGATGAGCAGGACCACGAGGACCGACACAATGACGGTGAGAACAAAGGGTATGGCGTCTTCCGGTTGCCGCTGCGACAAGTCCATTACAACACCCCCGTGTTCCGAACAACACACCCCCGTGCTCCGAGAGGATGGCCAACTCCCTCAGCGGATGGCCAACTCCGTGTCGGGGTCGAACAGGTGCATCTTCTCCATATTAAAGACGACCTGGTGCGGCTCGCCGTCCTTGGCCTTGGTGGCCGAATCCAACCGGGCGATGAAGGTGTGCTCGCCCACCGAGAAGTAAGCGTACACCTCGGCGCCCATCGGCTCCGTCACGTCCACCTTGGCCGTGATGGCCTGCTGCCGCTTCTCCTCAGGCAACAGCTGTGCGTCCTCGATGTCCTCCGGGCGGATGCCAAAGATGACCCGCTTGTCGAGGTACTCGAGAATCCGCGGGTGCTTCTGCAGCTTGCTCTCGGGCACCTTGACCTTAAAGGCCTGGCAGTCGACGACCACGTCGTCGCCATCCCGGCGCAGCACCGCGTTGAGGAAGTTCATGGCCGGGCTGCCGATGAAGCCGGCCACAAACACGTTG
>DATCLD010000100.1:0-3041 GCA_036564115.1 Limnochordales bacterium | reverse complement strand
TCCTGGGATGACTTGATCCCCGCGTTCCGCGAGGTTACCGGGGAGACGTACCTGCCCTTGTACGCCGGCATCCTGGGCTGGGCCGTCAATGAGCAGATGCTCAACAGCATGGGCTTGCCCATCCCCCGCACCTGGAAGGACCTGACGGCGCCCGTTTACCGGGGCTTGATCGCCATGCCCAACCCGAACACGTCGGGCACGGGCTACACGATGCTGGCCACCATCCTCCAGATTTACGGTGAGGACGAAGGCTGGAAGCTGCTGCGGGACCTGCACTTCAACGTGGCCCAGTACACCCGGGCGGGCGCGGAGCCGGGTCTTCTGGCCGGGCGCGGTGAGGTGGCCATCGGCGTCACCTTCATGCACGACGCGCTTCACCAGGCCATCCAAGGGTTCCCCGTCAGCGTGAAGGCGCCGGCCGACGGCACGGGCTTTGAGATCGGCGGCCTGAGCCTGGTGCGCAACGGGCCCAACCGCGAGGGGGCCATCCGCTTCATCGAGTGGGCCCTGTCGCCCGAAGCCCAGGTGCTGGCCGCCCAGCGGGGCGAGTCGTACCAGCTGCCCACCAACGTCAACACGCCGCTGGACCCGCGGTCGCCGCGGTTCTCGGACGTGCGCGTCATCCCGTACGACTTCGAGCACTGGGGCGACCCGGCCGTCCGGGAAGCCGTCGTCGGCCGCTGGACCAATGAGGTCTACCCGATCCCGCGGCCGCGCAACTAACCTGCGCGTGACTGCATAGGGTACGGTCTAACACTGCGTCCGGTACGCATTGACGACGTTGCCGCAACTTTGGCGCTGGCGAGGGAAGGGCGTGTCAGCGCCCTTCCCCCGCCAACCGGCGGAGGTTGATGGATTGTCGGTCCAACCCGTTTCCCACCCACCCGCAGTTCAAATGTCCGTCCACGGCCGGGTGGGCACCGCGTTTTGGTGGGCCTTGCTCATCCTGGTGGGCGGTCTCGCACTCCCTTGGTCCCGCCAGGGGGCCAACGTGCTGGCCTATGACGCCGCCCGCACAGGGCTGCGGCTCTTAGGGCAGGCGTGGCTCATCGCCTTAGCCTTCGCGCTGGCGGCGGCGCTGCTTCTCCTTGGGCGGCAACCGGTGCCGGCCCGGGCGACGGGCCGGGCCATGCTGGGCCTGGCCGCTTTGGGGGCGGCCGTCACCCTGGCACAGCTTTTCATGCGCGGCGAACCCTTTGGCCTTGGGGCCATCATCGTTTTCCTCGGGTTTGTGAGCATCGCCGGCATCTCCCTGTCCTACAGCGGCTGGCTGCGGGTGGAGCCGTTTGCGGGCGGGGCGATCTTGTGGCTCGCGGTCTTCATTGCGGTCTTCATCCTTTATCCCCTTGGGGCGATGCTGGCTACGAGCGTCTGGGTGCGGGGCGAGTTCACCCTGGACGTGTTCCGCCAGACGCTGCGCTCACCGACGTTCTTTCTCTTTGAGAACCCGTGGACCGACCTCAGCGAGCGCCGCCTCGCCCAGTGGGTAGGCCTGGCGGCGGGGGTTGTGGCCCTGGCGGTGCAACTGGTCCTGCACCGGCAGGAACTGGGCCGGCAGGCCTGGCGCATCGGGGCGTGGACCCTCGTCGCCGCCGCGTGCGGCTACAGCCTCTCGGCCCTGTACACAGGCTTCGGGGCATTGCGCAACAGCGTGCTGTTGGCCTTAAGCGTCGGTGTTGTCTCGACGGCGCTGGGGCTCTCCTTTGCCCTCTTGGCCCAGCGGAGCCGGTTTCCGATCCGCTCGCTGATGGGGCCCTTCTCCACCTTGTCCATGATCACGCCGCCGTTTGTGCTGGGTCTGGCCATGATCTACATGTTCGGGCGGCAAGGTTTCATCACCAACCGGCTGTTGGGGATGAACACCACCGCGTTCTACGGCCCCTTGGGCGTCGGTGTCGCGCAGGTGCTGGCCTTTACGCCCCTCGCGTACCTGGTGCTGACGGGCGTCGTGCGCTCCCTGGACCCGGCCATGGAGGAGGCCGCGCAGACGCTCCGGGCCTCCCGCTGGCGCCTGTTTCACACCGTCACCTGGCCTTTGCTGCGACCCGGTGTGGCCAACGCCTTTTTGCTGTGCGTCATCGAAAGCCTCGCCGACTTCGGCAACCCGCTCATCCTCGGCGGCGGCGTGCCGTTTTTGCCGACGGAAGTGTTCTTCGCCATCGAGGGGCGATTCAACCAGCGCGAGGCGGCCGTCTACGGCGTCATTCTCCTGTTCATGACCGTCGGCGTGTTCTTGCTGCAGCACTACTGGCTGCGGAAGGCCTCCTACGTCACCGTGACGGGGAAGCCCACCGGCGGTCATCCAAGCCCCCTGCCCGGTGCCCTCGAGTACCCGATGGTGACCGCCTTTGTACTGTGGACGCTGCTCGGGATCATGCTGTACGCCTCGGTGTTCTTCGGCAGCTTCGTGAAGCTGTGGGGCTTCAACAACGCCTTTACGCTTGAACACTACGAGGCCTTGCGCGCGAGCGGCCTTGGCGTGTTCCTGGGCAGCGCTCGCCTTGCGGCCATCGCGGCGGTGCCGTCGGCCCTGGTGGGGTTCCTCCTCGCGTACGTGGTGGGGCGGCTGAGCTTTCCCGGCCGGTCGCTGCTGGAGTTTACCTCCATGCTGTCCTTCGCCGTGCCGGGCACCGTCATGGGTATCGGCTACGTGCTGGCGTTCAACAGCGGGGTCCTGCGGCTAACCGGGACGGAGCTCATCATCATCCTCGCGTTCATCTTCCGCAACATGCCGGTCGGCATCCGCAGCGGCCTGGCGGCCCTGCAGCAGATCGATCGGTCTCTGGAAGAAGCCTCCACCACGCTGCGGGCGTCGAACCTGACCACCTTGCGGCGGATCCTCTTCCCGCTCCTGGTGCCGGCCGTGATCTCGGGCCTGATGTTTTCCTTTGTGCGGGCCATGACCGCCATCAGCCAGGTGATCTTCCTGGTGACGCCCAGCACCAATCTCGCGACGGTCTTGATCTTGTCGTGGGTCGGCCACGGCAGCATCGGGCGCGGTGCGGCCTTGTCGTGCGTCCTGATCGCCGCCATGGCCGTGG
>DATCLD010000099.1:0-12327 GCA_036564115.1 Limnochordales bacterium | reverse complement strand
GCCGCTGCGTTCCACCTCCCGCAGCTTCTTCGGCATCTTGCGGTACTGCCCCTTCAGGGTCAGCACGATGTGGGCCTGGTGCGGGTCGTCGGTGACCCGCACCGGAGCGCCCGTCTCGGCGATCGCCCGCTCCAGCCGGTTACGGCTGACCGCATAAGGGTAAACGCGGATGAGCCCCCCGCCCGCAGCCGGCGGGCGCAGGCGCTGGCCGTTGGCGGGCGCGGGGTCCGGCACCGCCGGTACAGGGACCGGCGCTCGCTCCTCAGGCTGCTCCGAGGGCCGGATGTCGATGGCCCCGTCCTGGGTTCGCTGCCGGATCTCCGGGCGCGGCTCCAGGCCCCGCAGCAGGCGGTCCACGGTGCTGGCTACGTCGTGGTGCACGGCGAGGCGGTCCCGGTCCTGAATCTCGATGACGACCGGAAACGTGGGCGGCGCCTTGCGCTCCAGCACCGTCTTTTGGGTCCCCCGCTTGCGGGCCTCCTCGTCGCCCAGCGTCACGGCTTGTATCCCGCCGATGAGATCGGAGAGGGTCGGGTTGAGCACCAGGTTTTCCAGCGTGTTGCCGTGGGCAGTTGCCACCAGCTGCACGCCCCGCTCGGCGATGGTGCGGGCCGCCTGGGCCTCTTCCTCAGTGCCGATCTCGTCGATGACGATGACTTCCGGCATGTGGTTTTCGACGGCCTCGATCATGACGTCGGCCTGGCGGGTGGATCGGGGCACCTGCATGCGCCGGGCATGGCCGATGGCCGGGTGGGGCACGTCCCCGTCGCCCGCGATCTCGTTGGACGTGTCCACGATGACGACCCGCTTGTTGAGTTCATCCGCGAGTACCCGGGCGGTTTCCCGCAACATGGTCGTCTTGCCGACCCCGGGCCGGCCGAGGAGCAGGATGCTCTTGCCGCTTTCGATCACGTCCCGGATGATGTCGATGGTGCCAAACACGGCGCGCCCGATGCGGCAGGTGAGGCCGATGATGGCGCCCTTGCGGTTGCGGATCGCGGAGATGCGGTGCAAGGTACGCTCGATGCCGGCCCGGTTGTCGTCGCCAAACTCGCCGACCCGGCGCACCACGTAGTCGATGTCGTCCCGGGTCACCGGTTCCTCGCTCAAGTAGACGAAACCGTCGGGAAAGCGGGCCTCCGGGCGGCGCCCCAGGTCCAGTACGATCTCCAGGAGCTCCGAGAGGTTGTCCATGCCGATCAAAACGTCCCGGATATCGGGCGGCAGCACGTCCAGCAACTGCTCCAGGTTGTCCACAATTTCCTCACGCTTGCTCATGCCGCCATCAGTCACCTCCCGGCCGCCGCGGCCACCCGCACCTTCGGCCCGTCGCTGTCCCACACCAATCCCCGCACTTCCCCGCCTTGCCTTAGGATGTCCTGCAAATACTCCACCCCCTCGTGGGACACCTCCTCGCCCGGGCAGAGCACTGGGATACCCGGCGGATACGGGCAAACCACGTCCGCGGCCACCTCGCCGCAGGCGCGCTCCAGGGGCACAAGCCGCATAGGGGACAAGGCCGCTGCCCGGGGGCGCAGCCGCTGCCGGCCCGCGGGCGGCAGGCCAACAACGCTCGCGTCCCCGCTCCCTGCCGCCGACGGCGCAGACGCCGCCAGCGCAGGCCCCTCGGCCACCAGGCGCTCCAAAGCCCGCACGAGGGCCTCCACCGTTGTGTCCGTGTCGCCCAAGGTGATCAACGCGAGCACGTAGCCCGCCCCGGCCAGCTCCACCTGCACGCCGAAACGGCGCAAAAGCCGCGCGGCGGTGAAGCCGGAGATGCCCAGCTCCCTCACCCCGATCAGCACCTTGGTCGGGTCCCAGCGCAAGCCTCCTGGCCCGTCCGCGCACGGCAGGCATACGAGCCCTGGTATCCCCGCGACGCGCTGGCGCACCTCCCGGGCCCTGTCAACGGTTTCCTCCATCAGCCGCCGCCCATCCAGGGCGGCCTGGCGGCGCGCCACGTCGAGGGAGGCCAAGAGCAGCGCCGAAGGGCTGGTCGTCTGAATCACGCCTAAAACGGCGGCGACTGCGTCGGGGGGGATGCGCGCCGACCGCCCCAGCAGCCACGCTCCTTGCGTCAGCGCGCCCAGGAGCTTGTGGGGACTTTGCGCGCTCATGTCCGCGCCGGCGGCGATGGCCCGGGGCGGCAAAGCGGGATGCAGCCCAAAATGAGCGCCGTGGGCTTCGTCCACCAGCACGGCCATGCCCCGGGCGCGGGCAGCCTGCACGAGCGCGGCCAAATCCAGCGCCGCCCCGTCGTAGGTGGGGTAGGTGACCAGCACCGCGGCAGCGTCCGGGTGCTCGTCCATCGCCTGTATCCAAGCTTCAACGGGTGGGGGAAGCCACAGGCCGGCAGCCGGATCCAACACCGGCGCCACGTAGACGGGCCACGCATCGGCCAGGACAATGCCGCCGATGACGGAGCGGTGGCTGTTGCGGGCGGTGATGACTTTCCGGCCGGCAGCGGCAGCCAAGAGCATCGCGTGCACGCCGGCCGTCGTTCCGTTGACGAGAAAGTGGCAAAAGTCGGCGCCGAAGGCCCGCGCGGCCAGGCCCTCCGCCACGGCCAGCACGGCGGTCCAGCTGTCGTCCCAGGCCGGCGCGGACAGCACGTCGGACACGTCCAGGCCCAACGCCGGGCCCATGGCCGCGGCCCAATCAGCGGGGGCACCCCGGCCCTGCTTGTGCCCGGGGGTATGAAAGGGGACGACGTTTGACTCCCGGTAGGCCCGCACGGCATCGAAAAACGGCGCCGTGTGCTGGTCGATGCCGTGCGCGTCCGTGGCAAGGCCCACCGCCGCTGCTCCCTCCGCGGCCGGCGGCGGCTGGGAAAACGCCGGCCGCAACTAAGTCCTTCGACGCCCGCAGGCGGGACGCCTCCTTTGCCCCCGCCTGCCTTGCGCCCACCTGCTTTGGCCTTACCTGCCCTGGCCTTACCTGCCTTGGCCTTACCTGCTTTGGCCTAGACAATCAGCCGGGCGCGGGGGCGCCGGCAAGCTCACGCCAAAACCCAGCCAACCGGCGAACGTAAAACTCGTACTTCCCGTCCGACGGGTCCGCTGCTGCGATCTCCCGCTGGCAGTCGTCGCACAAAAAGCGCGCCAGCACCGTCACTCCCCGCTCCTGGGGCGTCCGGCAGACGATACACATCCGCGCTTGGTTCTCCAATGCCCATCCCCCGCTCTTGCCGCAACGCCCACAGCCTATGCCCCGTTCGGGGCCGGGGTGCAGGCGAACCCCGCTCAGCCCGGCTAAAAGTGACTCGGCGCCGGGTACCAGACGGGCCGCGGGTCCAGGTTCTGCTCCGCAAGCCGCGGGTAGACATGTACGAGCCGCCCGTTTTGGATCTGCACCGCGATCGGGCCCTTGGACAAAAGCGACCCGTCCTCCGCGAAGCGGACGGGGCCGTAGAGCGTCTGGACGGTGTTCTCCCGCACCCACTGCGCGATCGCGGCCCGGCCTTCGGCCGTGACCGGAGGCGTGATTCCCAACGCCTGCACGGCGGCCTGCTGCACGATGGCGGCCGCGGCCGCCGCGGCGCACACATAGTCCGGATCTGCGCCATACCGCGCCCGGAACGCCTCGGCGAAACCGCGCGCCGACCAAAACACAGGGTCCTTGTACGGCAGCTCGGGAAGCCACTCGCTGGCCGCGATGACGTACTCGGCCGCCTCCCCCAGCTGTGCGACGAAATCCGGCGCCGTCGGCCCGTGACTGAAGGCAATTCCCTTGGGCCGCCAGCCGATGGCTGCCAGTGCCCGCATCACCTGCAGCGATTGCGGCAAAAGCGACCCCACCAAGAGGACGTCCGGCTTCTTGCCGCGGACGGTAAGAAGGAGGGAGACGTAATCCTGCAAGGCCATGGGGAAGATTTCAAAGTGGACGACCTCAAGCCCGGCCCGCTCGGCAAAGTACCGGAAACCCTCGGCCGCCAGCTGCGTGACCAGGTGATCGCCGGCGATGACGGCCACCGTCTTGGCGCCGGGGAGCTGTCCAAACACCTCCGCCGCGCTGCGGACTGCGTCAAAGGCCTTGTTGAGCAGGCCGAAGGTGAAGTAGTGCCCCCGGTCAAAGATGGGGTCGGCGCTGGCGCCGCCAAAGAAATATGGGTAGCCGTAGCGCTCGGCGACGGTGGAGGCGGCCAAGACACTGGCGTCCCCAACGCCGCCGAGCAGCAAATCGACATTGTCCACGGTGATCAACTGCTCGATCAGCTGCCCGCTCTGCTGCTCGCTGCTCTCGTCGTCGTAGTAGATGATCTCGACCGGGTAGCGCCGGCCGTTGACTGCGATGCCGCCCTCGGCGTTGACGACGGCTTTCCACAGCTCGTACGCCCGCTGCACTTGCCTCCCCTCGGGGGCCAGCGGGCCGCTCAAGGGAATCGCCACGCCGATGCGAAACGCCTGGCCCTGTGCATGGGCCCCTGGCATCCCTGTCCCGGCGACCAGCAGCGCGGCGATGCCCACCACCGCGAATCCGGCGGCGAGGATGCGACGGACTGCTTGCACGCTTACCCCTCCGTGAAACACTGCCCGCTAGAGCCAACCCGGTCCACCAGCTCGACCAGCACCCGCCGCGTGCTGCGGGGGTGGAAGAAGAGGGTGCGCAAGCCGCCAAGCCCAGGTTCCGGGCGGCGGGCCAGCGGCTCGCACCCGATCGCCTCGTAATGGGGCAGCACCCGTTCGATGTCTTCCACTTCCAGGGCGATGTGATGCAACCCTTCACCCCGCTTGGCGAGAAAGCCGGCTAGGGCCGAGTCCGGCGACACGGGGCTCACGACTTCCAGCCAGACGCCGTCAGGCCCGCAGGGGATAGCGGCCAGCCTTAAACCCTGCTGGGGCAAGGTCGCCTCCTTGATGACCTCCTGGCCCAAAAGCTGCCGGTAAAACGCCACCGCCCCTTCGAAGTCGTCTACTGCAACGCCGATGTGGTGCAGCCGTTTGACCATCCGCTGCTTCCGCCTCCTGCTCGCTGCCTCCGGCCTCTTGCTGTGCCGCAAGGCCTACGGTTCGGTGTCTCCTCTCCCCGCCTCTTGCGCCAGTTGCCGGCTCGCGGCGCGTCGCTCGCCGTTCGCCTCGTCCACGACCCGGATCTCGCGCTCCCGCCGGGGCACGACAATGTTGACAAAAGCCGCCCCAGCGGGTCCGGCGGTGATGCCGTGGGGGACGCCGGACGGCGTCCACGCGGCGTCTCCCGCACGCAAGCGGGCCGTCTCATCCCCGTTCTGCAGGATGAGATCGCCGGTCTCCACGATGACCAGCTGTTCTTCCGGATGGTGATGCAGCGGGAAACGGGCTCCGGGTGCGAACTCGTACCGCACGGCCGTGAACTGGCCACCGTCGAACCGTCGCCGGCGCACCCCCGGATACGGGGAATCCTCCGGGAGCGCCGCCCAGGGCGCCGATTGCCCCGCCTGGTGCACCTCGTGCAGCGGGCCGCGGCGGAAGCGCAGGAAACCCGCCCTGGCCCCCCGGCGCACGGCCAGGAGCTCGGCCACGATGGCCACTGCGATCTGCTCGGGCCCCTCCGCGCCGATGTCCAGGCCCACCGGTGCGTACAGCCGGTCCAGGTGCTCGTCCACTGGCAAACCTTCCTCTCGCAGCACACCCAGGATCTTCTCCGTCCGCTCCCACGGCCCCAGGACTCCTAGGTAGCGGTAGGCCTGTCCCCAGATCGCGCGCAGGATCGCCGTGTCGTGGTGGAAATTGTGGGTCATCACGACGACATAGGTGTCGGCGTCCACCGTCACGTGCGCCGGCACGTCCTCGGGGTAAGCGCAGATCACCCGGTGCGCGCGGGGAAACCGCTGGCTTTGCGCAAAGGCCGGACGGCTGTCGACGACTACGACGCGGAAACCTGCCTGCGCAGCCACGTCCGTGAGAGAAATCGCATCGTACCCGGCGCCGCAAACCAAGAGTACCGGTGGCGGCGCGATGGTTTCCAGGAAAACCTGCACGTGGCCCGGCTCGCCCCGCCGCTCAACCACAGCCTGGCGCTCCCGCACTACGACCGCGCCCCCGCTCTCCATGCGGTACAGGTAGCTGCGGGATTGCCCGCGGGCCAAGAGCTCCCGGGCGTCCGCGGCCACCTGGCGGTCCAACCAAGCCTCACCCAAGGTGCCCTCGATGGCGTCTTCGTACACGTAAAGCCGAGGTCCAACCGGCACAGACCCCGCGTCCGCGCGCACCACCACCGCGGCTGCCAAGCGCCGGCCCTCCGCCCGCGCCCGCCGGACCCGGTTGAGGTAGCCCCTGTCCACCGGCTCCAAGAACACATCGATCCGGCCGTTGCAGCCGAGCCCCAATCCCCAGACGAGGTCGTCGTCCGCGGCCATGTCAAAGTGCAAGAGGCGCGGCTCGCCGGATCGCAACACCTCCAGCGCCGCTTCCCGCACCTCGCTCTCGAGACATCCGCCGCTGACGGCACCGTAGGCCATACCGTCTTCATCCACGAGCATGCGGGCGGCCTCCCGGCGATAGGCGGAACCGACCACATGAACGACGGTGGCCATCACGGCTCGCTTTCCCGTGTGCGCAAGACCGGCCAGCTGTTCCCACACGTCGTGCACAGGCCTCACTACCCCCCGCCCGGCTGCGCTCCCTCCTCGCCGCGCACAGTGCCGGGCCTGTCTTGTTCTCGCCCGGGTGAGTTGCGAAAGTGTACAGATTTGTATTAAAGCGCGGTGCCCCGCGTTTCCTCCACAAGATAGCGCGGCGTGCTCCCGGGCCATCCCGATCCCTCGTCGTGCGGTCCTAGACCGTCCCCCGGGACGCCGGACAGGAACTTGCTTCCACCAGGCAGGAGCGAACCTTCTTTGAGCGAATTTCGCGGAATGTTAGCCATCAAGGGCGACGGCCGCGGCATTGAGGTGACCTGGTCATGACAGCGCAAGGAATGACGCTCGGCGAGAAGATCCGCTCCCTCCGGCGGCAGATGCGCATGACCCAGGCGGACCTGGCGGGCAACGATTTTACAAAAAGCTTTATCAGCCAGGTCGAGAAGAACCAGACGCAGCCCTCGCTCAAGAGCCTGATGATTATCGCCCAGCGCCTCAACCGCCCTGTCAGCTACTTCCTGGACGACGCGCAGCCGCCGGCTGCATCCGCCCCCCTGCACCAGGCCGTGGCCGCCGGCCAGCTCTTGGAGCGGCAGGGGGAGTACGAGCAGGCGCTGCAGCTGTACACGCAGGCATTGGACGAATGCGCCCCCAACGACTACCGCCGGCGGGGCGAGCTGCACCGTCGCCGGGCCCGGGCCCTGGTGCACTTGGACCGGTTGACCGCTGCCCTGCAAGCTCTGGAACAGGCCGCGGACGAGTTCCGGCTGGCCCGCGATACCGCCGCCCGCGCCGCCGTTGATTTGGATCTGGGTAATGTATACAGCCGTATGGGACAGGCTGAACGCGCTGTACATCACTACGAGCGGGCGCTGCTGCTTTACGAGGAAGCCCTCGTCCCCGACGCAGCCTCCGACCCTTCGTCGCCCATCGTCTGGCTCCTGACGCAACTGGGCCTGACCTGCTATGAGACGGGCAACCGCGAGGCCGCGTACCGCTATCTAAAGCGGGCCGAAGCCTTGTCCCAGGAAGCGCGGGTGTACTACCGCTGGGGCGAGCTGTGCCGCGTGTCGGCCGTGCTGCTGGACGAGATGGGCGACCGGCGCCAGGCGCTAGAGTACGCGGAGCGGGCCGTCGCCTTCTGCGATTCTACCCTCGACCGGGGCGGGTTGGTCGATGCGTTGATCCGCCTGGGTTCCCTGAACGCCGAGGAAGACAATTGGGCAGCCGCCGAAAGCTGTTTCACGCGGGCCTTGCACGTGGCAGAGGAAAACGCCGACGCCCGTGCGAAGTCGCGGGTGCAGGCCGCGCTGGCCAAGTGGGCCGCCCGGTCGGGCGATGTGGACCGGGCCGTGACTTTGTACCGGGAAGCGGTGCGCACCGCCGGCGACGACCAGCAGGCGGCGGAAATCCACCGCTCCCTGGCTGAACTGCTCAAAGCGCGCCGGGAATACGACGACGCCGCCCGGCATCTCGAGTCGGCCATCGCCGCCCTGGAAAAGGCCAACCGCCCCAAGGCGCTGGCCGAGGCCTACTCCTCGCTGGCCGAGATCTATGAAGCAGCTGGCCAGCCGGCAGCCGCCGCCCGCTGCCTCAGGCGATCGGTGGAGCTGTTCCGGACGCAGTAGGACCCGAGGGGCTGCCGGCGCGGTTTCAGCCCCAAGGCCGCGCCCAATCGCCCCTGTTCCCGCCCCGGGGAGGAAATGCTCGGCCTTGAAGAACCCCACGCGTTTGCCCGGGCGGTGAGCCCGCAACACGGAAGTGCAGTTCGCTGTCGCCTGAGTGAGCCGGTGCAGGCTAAAGGATGAGGTGCTGCAGGGCGATGAGCAGCACGACGCCCGGGATGCCGAGAAACCCCGCCACCAAGGCGGTGACGGGGTTGATCGGCAGGTAGATCCCGAGGACGTAGCGGCCCAGGAAGTTGACGAAGGCCAAAAGCGCCACGCCCAAGAGGGCGTTGTACACAAGCCGCAAGAGGACGCGGACGGGCAAAAGCAGCACCCGGGCGATGAGGTAGAGCAGCAAGATCCCAAATAGATATGCCACCACGACGTGAACTTCCACGGGCCTCCCTCGCTCTCGCTAGAGTGTATGAGCGAGGGGGGCTCGTCTATGTCGAGCGCAGGTGCACAACATCGGCGCGCACGCCGTGCCGGCGGGCTTCCTCCAAGAGGTAGATGTAACGCTTCTCCGCCGCGCCTGCGGCAAAGATGGCGTAGTCAATCAGCCTGGGGTCGGTGACGTTGTCCAGGAGCCGCCGGGCGACCTCCCACTCCCGGCGGGCGCTTTCCACCTCTTCCGCGAGGGCTTGCCGCTGGGCCTTGCTGACCACCTCCATGTCCCGGCCCAGCACAAACCCGGCGACGCCGTCGAGGTAGCCTGTCAGCGCCTTCTTCCAGCCCACCGTGCATCCCCCTTGTAGCCAAGCTGTCAATAGGATATGGGGGACGCACGCCAGGCTATTCCACCTGCTGGAGCTCCCGCTAAACCTCCCGGCGCCCTTCCAACGCCTTGGTGAGGGTCACCTCGTCCACGTACTCAAGGTCCCCGCCCACCGGCATGCCGTGGGCCATGCGCGTGACCTTGACGCCCAGCGGTTTCAAAAGGCGCGCCAGGTACATGGCGGTGGCTTCGCCTTCAATGTTGGGGTCCGTCGCGAGGATGACCTCCTGCACCCGGCCGTCGCCTAGCCGCGCGAGCAGTTCCTTGATCTTGAGGTCCTGGGGCCCAACGCCGTCCATGGGGGAAATGGCCCCGTGCAGCACGTGGTACAGGCCCTTGTACTCCCGCGTCCGCTCTAGAACCAGGATGTCCTTGGGCTCCTCCACGACGCACAAGAGCGTCCGGTCGCGGGTCTCATCCCGGCACAAGGGACACGGGTCGACGTCGGTGATGGTGCAGCAGACCGAACAGTAGATGGTGCGCTCCCGGGCCTCGACGATGGCTTCCGCCAGGCTGTGGGCGTCCTCCTTGGGAGCGGTGACCAAATGGTACGCCAGCCTCTGGGCGGTCTTGGGCCCGATGCCTGGCAGCTTGTTCAGCTCTTCAATCAGGCGGGCGATGGGACGAGAGTAGTGCAGCATCCACAGCCAACCCCGATGTGCTTTAGAAACCCGGCAGTCCCGGGATGTTAAGGCCGCCGGTCACTTTGGCCATCTCCTGTGCCGCCAGCTCCCGCGCCTGGCGCAGGGCCTCGTTGACGGCCGCGACCACCATGTCCTGCAGCATCTCGACGTCGTTCGGATCCACGGCCTGTGGGTCAATGCGGACGCTGACGATCTCCTGGTGCCCATTGGCGACCACGTTCACCATGCCGCCGCCGGCGCTGGCCTCCACGGTCTTGCTCCCCAACTCCTCCTGGATCCGGGCCATCTCCTGCTGTATCTTCTGCACCTGTTTCATCATCTTGGCCATGTTCATCATCTGGGGTACCCTCCATTTCAGCGGCGATCCCGCTCGACGTGAATGATCCTGCCCCCAAACAAGCGCAACGCCTCGCGTACCGCCGGGCTGTTGAGCACATCATCGGCGGCATCGGCCGCTGGCACCTCCGCCCCGTTGGGTCCGGGCACCGCGCCGGCCCCGGCTGTCTCATGGGGCGCCGGCGCACCGGTGCGAGCCCCGGCCGTCTCGTGGGGCGCCGGCTCGCCCACGGTCCCGCTCGGCTCCTCCGCTCCTCCTGAACCGGCCAGCACCGTTGTCACCCGGATCTTGCGCCCTACTAGGCGACTGAGGATCTTCTCCACTACCTTGCGGTTGTCGTCGCTCTGCAGGTTATCCCGGTGAAACGCCCGGTCGGGCGGGAACTCGATGGTCAGCACGCCGCTGCGGCAGGCGACCGGCCGGCCTTCCCGCAAGAAAGCCTGCACGACCCGCTGCCGTTGCTGGTTCAGCACCTCATGCAGCCGGTCCCACTGGGCCAAGATTAACGCCAGCTCATCGCCGGTGTCCTGCGCGGCCGCCGCAGCCGCCGGCTCTGGCCGGGTTCCCGGCTTTTCGACGGCGGGCGTTGGCGTCGGCGCCTGTGGCGCGACGGGCACCGGTTCCGCGGCGGACGGCTGAGCGGCCGGAGACCGATGCTGTGCCGCGGGCCGCGGCTCGCCGCTGGGCGGCTGCTCCGCCGCCAGGGCCGCGACCTGCCGCTCGAGCCGCTCAATCCGAGCCAGCAGCGCCTCGGGATCCAGCTGGGTTTCCGGGCGCGTCAAGCGAACGATGGCCATCTCCAGCGGCAGCTGCGACTGGGCCGCATAGCGCATGTCCGCTTCCGCTGCACCCAGGGCCTCGATGGCCCGCAAGATCAGCGGTACCGGCAAGGCCATCGCCTGCCGGCGGAGGGCCTCGCTTTCCTCGGTGCCCGGCAGCACCGCCGCACCCACGGCCTGCTCGCCGGCCACCTTAAACAAAAGCACGTCCCGCAAATACCGGGCGGCGTCCCGCAAAAACTGGCGCAGGTCCCGGCCCGCTTCCTGCAGTTCTTTCACCAAAGCGAGCCCCCGGGCCGCGTCGCCGGTGGCCAGCACGTCGGCGAACGCGATCACCTGCTCCCGGGGGGCGACCCCCAGCACGCCCGTGACCACGTCGGCCGTGACCTGCTCCGCGTATGCCCGGCACTGGTCCAAAAGCCCCAACCCATCGCGGAGGCTCCCCTCGGCGTAGCGGGCGATGATCCGCAGCGCGTCCTCGGTGACGTTGATGCCTTCCGCCTTGGCCACCTGCGCCAACCGGGCGACGGTTTCAGGCATGGACAGGCGGCGGAAGTCGAACCGCTGGCAGCGGGAAGCGACCGTCGCGGGAATCTTGTGGGGTTCGGTCGTGGCAAACACGAACACCACATGCTTCGGCGGCTCCTCAAGCACCTTCAACAGCGCATTGAAGGCCTCGTTGGTCAGCATGTGAACTTCGTCGATGATGTAGATCTTGTAGGCGCCTTCGGTGGGCGCAAAGCGCACCCGTTCCCTGACTTCCCGGATCTCGTCGATGCCCCGGTTGGACGCGCCGTCGATCTCGATGACGTCCATGGCGGTACCCTCGGCGATGCGCCGGCACGACGGGCACTCGTTGCACGGCTCGGGCGTGGGCCCCTTGACGCAGTTGAGCCCCTTCGCCAGCAGCCGCGCCAGCGTCGTCTTGCCCGTGCCCCTTGGGCCCGTGAAAAGGTACGCGTGGGCGATGCGCTTCTCCGCCAGGGCGTTGGAGAGCGTGCGCACGACGTGGGCCTGCCCGGTCACGTCGGCAAAGGTCTGCGGGCGCCACTTGCGGTAGAGGGAGACGTAGCTCACCGCGGATACCTCCCGGCAGGATCCTTGAATGCTTCGTCGACCCGCCGACGCCTTCCTTGTGCGCGGTCCAACGGGAAACCAAGGCTAGAGAGCCCGGCTGCTTGGGCGAAACCGCCTGCTTGCCAGGGTGAGGGCGGCCAATGAAAAAGGCCGGCGTGCTTCTCGCCCGCCGGCAAAATTGCGCCGTGCACCCGCCGTCGACCTGCCCTTCCGGACGTTACCCGGACAGTTGGCTCGGATCAGGCACCCTCGCGGCACACGGGCGGATTCGCTTACCGCTGCTTCCTTCCGGACCTGACGGGGTTCACGAAGGCCCGTTGCGCGAGACCCGATCGTCAGCGCCACTTATCCGGGGCAGGCTCCACAAGGACGAGGCCTCGGGCGGGAGTTCGACCCCGCTATAGCGGATTGCGGGTGCAGGGCACCGCTACCTCCCCGTCTAGCACGGCACACCTTAAACCCCATCCAAAGACGCCGAGCGCACGGACCCGC
>DATCLD010000098.1:0-33252 GCA_036564115.1 Limnochordales bacterium | reverse complement strand
GGGTTCCCCCGAGGCGCCGCCGCTTCGACGGCTCAAGCATACCAGCACGACCGCTGGGACATGCTCCTGCTGGTGGGCGTTCCCTTCAAGGTCGGCCAAGCCCGCTTTGCCGTGCTTCGTGGCTCGGCTGACGAACAACTGCGAGCTGCCCCTGGGCGCACCGCGCGCCAACCCTGTACCCGCGGCTCGAGGCGGAGGAACGGGGCCTTCCACGCGCCTGCCTGGTGTTGCCGGATCAGCCCTATGTCCTCTGGATCCCCGCATTAGGGCAGCGTTCGGCCATCCGGAGCCAGCACGAAGTTCGGAGCGCCAAGTAATACCAGGAAGAAGGTGGTAGCGATGCCCAGTCAGCCTGTAAGAGGAGCGCGCACATTTGCGCATGACTCGAGGGTGGGTAGGCCCAGGGGGTACCCCTTTTTGGCGGCCAAACACTGGCCAAACTCTACCGCCGAACATGCCCGGACGCCGGCGGATTGGTCAGTACTTCCAGTGGCGCAATAGCGTGTCCTGCCTGGACTTGTGGAGACGCGAGGGGACGATAGCGAACACACGTTCCTGACTGAAAATCCCGGTGTCGCCGGTTCGATTCCGGCTCTCGGCACCAACGAAAAGGCCCTTCGGAAGCGGATTTCCGAAGGGCCTTCGTTATGTACGGACGCGTGTGCAAAAGAAAAGGTGTGCCTGAGGGGTGCCCGTTTTGCGGAGCGGCCCGCCTTTGGTGTTGCAGACGTATGACCGCAGTGAAGACACCTTCTAGGCTCAAGGGCGAGCAGGGACTCATTCCAGCGTTCTGCTACCGAGGGACAATCCGACGAAAACGCCTACGAAGGAGGTCACCAAGCTAAGACCCACGTAGAGGAGGGTAAGACCGACAGACCCGCTTCGTACCAGCGCGACCGTCTCCCATGAGAAGGTGGAGAACGTCGTGAATGAGCCAAGAAAGCCCGTTGCCGTCAAGGCGACCCAGATGGATCCGGCGGGTTTCGTGGGAAGGACTGTAAGAACGTACCCCAGTGCAAGTGACCCAGCCACGTTGATCCCAAAGGTAGCGATGGGGAACGGAGAGGCCCAGTAGTGCCGGATCCATGTGGCGACGGCAAAACGGGAGAGCGCTCCGATGGCACCGTGCTTCATCATGAGGTACATCGCTTCCGTGGCGGCCGGTCGTCGTTGCAGCAGCGGCGAGTAGTGGATGTGGCCGACTTCGATGGAGCCCGCCGCCGGCGTGATGCGCAGATAGCTGGCGATGCCGACCGCCCGGCCCGTCGCCTGATCGACGATGGCAAAGAAAAGTGAGTCCTTGGAGCTTTCCGCGGACTTCACCCAATCGAGAAACGCGCTTTCGGACGGGAAGGGCCCGTAGGGCAAGTACGTCCAATCGCGGCCGTCCGTATCCAGGGCAAAGGCCGCGTAGAGCTGCCGCCCGTGCTGTTCGGCCGCAAGGGGTTCCGTTCGGCAATAGCGCCCCACGTGCACGACGCGCCCGGGAGGGCTGGGCGGTTTCCAGCCGGGTACCGGTAGGCCGATGGGTTGTCCGAGCTCATTGAGGCGATACTCCATGCCGTTCGTTCCTCAGAAACCGGGTAACGCCGGAGGCCATGGGCGGCGAGGCCGCGGCGCGGGTCATTGTTCACCGGCCGACTTGCGAGTCCTGCCTGAAGTTGGGACTTTTGCCCCCTCACCGGACCCACAGAGGCGCCGCTTTTTCCCTTGCCAGCCCTCGATCGGCGAGTTTACAATCAAAGTGCCTGGAAAAATTATGACTTGCAGGGAGGACAGGGCATTGCGTCGGTTTCGTAGCTTGCTTGTGCTTGCGCTGGTCGTATGCCTAGCGGCCGCGGCTCTGGCGCAGGCGGCGCAGACGGAGATCGTGATCTTGCACACCAACGACACCCACGCACGTCTCCAGCCCATCACGGTCGACGATCAGCAGCGGGGAGGCATGGCCCGCGTCGCCGGTTTCGTCCAGGTGCTGCGCAGCCTGTACCCGGGCCGGGTGCTGTGGCTGGACGCAGGTGACACGATTCATGGCACCAACGTCGCGAACCTCTTCTACGGCGAGTCCGTTGTGGACATGCTCAACGCCGCGGGCGTCGCGGCCATGACGCTCGGCAACCACGATTTCAACTATGGGCAGGAAGTGCTGCGGGCCCGCATGGCTGAGGCCAACTTCCCGGTTCTGGGTGCCAACATCATCTACAGCGATTCCGGCCAGCCCTTTGCTGGTCAGAGCGCCGTGTTCGAGCTCGACGGCGTGAAGGTGGCGGTGCTCGGCCTCTCGACCCAGGACACGCCCATTGTCACGCACCCCAAGAACGTGGTCGGCCTGACCTTCCGGGACCCAGTGGAGGTCGCGAGTGAGCTCGTGCCGGCCTTGAGCGCTCAGGCCGACGTCGTTGTGGTCTTGAGCCACCTCGGGTTCGACGAGGACTTGCGGCTGGCCCGGTCGGTGGCCGGCATCGACCTCATCGTCGGTGGGCATTCCCACACGAAGTTGGATGAGCCGGTCGTGGTCGGCGACACCGTCATCGTCCAGGCCAATGAGTACGGCAAGTTCCTTGGCTTCGTGAAGCTGACGGTGGAAGACGGCAAGGTCGTGGACGTAGTGGGCCAGCTCCTGCCTATCACAGCAGACGCCCCCGTGGACCTGGCCGTCCAGGGCATCATTGACCGCTGGGAGGCGCAGCTGGACGCCCAGCTCGACCAGGTTGTGGGCGAGGCCCTGGTCGACCTCAACGGTGAACGGCAGTTTGTGCGCACGGGCGAGACCAACCTGGGCAACCTGGTCGCGGATATCCTGCGGGAGACGGTCGGCGCCGACATCGGCCTGACCAACGGCGGCGGCATCCGGGCGTCCATCGCAGCGGGGCCGGTCACTTTGCGGGACATCTACACGGTGCTGCCCTTCGACAACATCCTGGTGGGCATTGAGCTGACGGGCGAGCAGATCCTGGCTGCTCTCGAGCACGGCGTCTCGGCGTACCCGGCGCAGCTCGGCGGCTTCCTGCAGGTGTCGGGCTTGACCTTCACCTTTGACGCCAACAAGCCGGCGGGCCAGCGGGTTGTCGAAGTGCTGGTGGGTGGCGAGCCGCTCGATCCCGACCGCGTCTACCGGGTGGCGACCAACGACTTCCTCGCGGCCGGCGGCGACGGCTACGAGATGTTCGTGGGCGCCCGCCAGTTCTACGGCACCCAGATGGCCGACGGTGAGTTCCTGCGGGATGTGGTGGCGGCTTACTTCCGTGAGCACGGCGTCGTCGCTCCGCAGGTCGAAGGCCGCATTAAGGTTATCGAGTAACGCCGGCGGGTAAGCCTGTGCCGAAAGCGGGGGAGGGCGCGAGGGCTCTCCCCCGTTGTTTTTGTGCTGAGGGAGTCGTGGTGAGTTGCCTTTCAGCCCAGCACGGGATCGCCCGCCCGGCCGGGAGAAATGGCGTTGTTAGAACAGGTGTTCGTATTGACAGCCCAAAAGGCCCGTGGCATAATCAAAGTTGCAACGGGCGGAAGTAGTTCAGTGGTAGAACGTCGCCTTGCCATGGCGAAGGTCGCGGGTTCGAGTCCCGTCTTCCGCTCCAGTCAGGCCGGGACCGGTGAAAGCCGGTCCCGGTTTTTGTCCGGCCCCGGTTGCGCCGAGGCGCGTGGCATGGTACAATGTAAATCGCCAAGGCGCAGTAGCCAAGGGGCTAAGGCGGGAGTCTGCAAAACTCCTATTCGGCGGTTCGAGTCCGCCCTGCGCCTCCAGAGACGGGGACGTAGATCAGCTGGTTAGATCGTCACGTTGACATCGTGAAGGTCCGCGGTTCGAGTCCGCGCGTCCCCACCAGCAAAAAGCCCTTCGGAAGCGGATTTCCGAAGGGCTTTGTTTATTCCGCTGGCCGTTTTGGGCGCCGTTGTACTGCCAATGTACTGCCTATCGTTCGCGTTACTGCCAAAGAGCGGTGAGTCGATCCATCGCAGCAGCGGCGGCTTCATCCTGGCCCGGGAGCAGGTGGCCGTATAGGTCCAGGGTGATTCGGATATTCTCATGCCCGAGCCGCCTGGAGACGGTGAGGATGTCGGTGCCTGCGGCAATGAGCATTGAAGCGTGGGTGTGGCGGACGGAATGGCAGAAGTGCCGAAAATCCCATTGTGAAGCCAGTCGTGGACACCTGTGGACATGGGCAGAAAAGCCACGCAGTTCGAGTCCGCGCGTCCCCGCCAACGAAAACGCCCACCGGAAGTGAGTTCCGGAGGGCGTTTGCTGTTTCACGCCTTGCCCGCGGTTTCACACCCTGGCCCGCAGGTACTGGGGTGGCCATAGGCCGGTGTCCACGCCCAATGCAGCCGCCGCCCGCAGGGGCCAGTACGGTTCCCGCAACAGCACCCGTCCCAGGAGGATGAGATCGGCTTGGCCCGCGGCGAGGATGCCGTTGGCCTGCTCAGCGTCGGTGATGAGCCCAACGGCGCCGGTGGCGATACCGACTTCGCGGCGGATGCGCTCGGCAAAGGGCACCTGATACCCGGGGCCCGCCTGCACCTTTTGCTCCGGGGACAACCCGCCTGAGGAGCAGTCGACCAGGTCGACGCCGAGTTTCTTGAGCTCGGCCGCAAAGGCCACCGACTGCTCCAGGTCCCAGCCGCCGGGCACCCAATCGGTGGCGGAAATGCGCACGAAGAGCGGGTATTCCTCTGGCCAGACCTCCCGCACCGCCCGCACGACTTCCAGGGGGAAGCGCATGCGGTTTTCGAGGCTGCCGCCGTATTCGTCATCGCGCCGGTTGCTCAAGGGCGACAAGAATTCGTGCAGCAGGTACCCGTGGGCCGCGTGGACTTCAGCGACCCGGAAGCCCGCCGCCAGGGCCCGCTTGGCGGCCTGCCGGAACGCATCGATGATGTACTCCATATCCCGCCTGGTCATCGGCTCGGGCACCGGACCGTCGGGGAGGAAGGGCACCGGGCTTGGGCCGATGACGCTCCAGCCGCCCTCCGCAGGCGGTACGGGGCCTCCGCCTTTCCACGGCCGATTGGTGGACGCCTTGCGGCCAGCGTGCGCCAGCTGGATGCCTGCGACAGCGCCGTGGGATTCGATGAACCGGACGATGCGGGCTAATGGTTCCACCTGGCCATCGTCCCAGAGTCCGAGGCAATACGGCGTGATCCTACCCCGGGGCTCGACGGCCGTGGCCTCCATGATGACGAGCCCGACGCCACCCACCGCCCTCGTGCCGTAGTGGACGTAGTGCCAGTCGTTGGCCACGCCGTCCACGGCGGAATACTGGCACATGGGCGACATGGCAATGCGGTTGCGCAAGATGACGTCCCGCAGCTTTAGGGGAGCGAACAGGGGTGCCGTCATAACCACAGCTCCTTCTTTCCAGCGTCGGCTACAGAGTGGGGATGCAACGGCGAACGCCAAGCCGGGCTGCCGCGCCCGCGCAAGAAATGCTTCACCATTGCCTTACCTTGCCCCTTTCAGACGGCCAGTGACGATCCCAAGGAGCCAAAGGAGCGACTCGACGCCGCGCGGTACTCTGACACTGTAGGCACAGGGGACGACTTCACGGGGACAATTCCGTCATCCGGTCGACGTTGTGGCGGGAGGGATTGGGGTGCCTGTGGGCGATCGGCATCAGGAGAGAGTCCAACCGAGCGCGCAGGATCCTCTTGTTATGGACAGCCAGCTGCACGAGCTCGGCCGCCGGTGGGCGGCGGCACTAGCCCGCCTCGTCGGGGAGGACCATGTCATGACCGACGACGAGGCGCTGGCGTGGGCCAGCCGCGACGCGCTGGACGATTACCGGGCCTTCGGTCGCCCGCCGGCGCCTGCCCCGGTGCTGGCGGTCGTGCAGCCGGGGACGGCGCAGGAGGTCGCTGCCGTCCTGGCGTGGGCGAGCCGCGAAGGCGTGCCCGTCGTGCCGCGGGGCGGCGGCACCGGCGTGATGGGCGCTGCTATCCCGGTGAGGCCCGCGGTGGCCTTAGACATGAGCCGCCTGGATGACGTCCAGGTGCACCGGGAGGACATGCGCATCGAAGCGGGTGCGGGGGCGACCCTTGCCCGCGTCGCCAAGGCCGCTGAGGCGGAGGGGCTGCTCTTTGCCCACGACCCGTGGAGCCTGTCCATCGCCACGGTAGGTGGCGCCATCAGCACCAACGGCATGGGGTATTTGTTCGGGCCGTACGGGAAGATGGGGGACCAGGTGCTTGGCCTGGAGGTGGCTTTGGCCGACGGCACGGTCATCCGGACCCGGCCCACGCTCGCGGGTGGCCCTGGACCCATGCTGCATAAGCTCTTTGTCGGGGCGGAGGGGATCTTTGGCGTCATCACCCGGGCCTGGCTGCGGGCGTGGCCGTGGCCCGAAGCCCGGCGTTTCGCCAGTTTCCGTTTTGACACCTTCGCCGACGGGTTTCACGCCGTCACGGCCCTGTGGCGCGCCGGGATCGTTCCCACCGTGATGGACATGTCGGACACGGCTCCGGAACCCGGTGACCCTGAGTGGAAGCCGGCCGGCTCGCAAGAAGCGGTCGGTCGCGAAACCACCGAGCTGCACTTGGCGTTCTTCGGCACCCGGGAGATCGTGGATGCCGCCTGGGCCCGGGCTGAGCGGGAACTGCTGGCCCGGGGCGGCCAGCCCTTGGGCAGCGGCCCGGCGCAAGGCTACTGGGACGAGCGCTACTGGGTGGCGGATGAGTACGAGCGTCAGGTGCAGCGGCCAAGGGATTGGCGGCGGCGTCCGAGCAGGTTGCGGGCCTTCGAGTACATCAACGTGGAGCTGCCCCTGTCACGGGTGCTGCCGTACCGGGCGGCGTGCCTTGCGCACCTGCGGCAGTACCCTGAGCTGCGGGCCGGCGAAACCGGCCTGTGGGGGAGGCCCGAGGTCTTCTCCATCGTCATCCACGACGTTTCCGGTGATGAGCGGGGGGCGGCCGCCATGCGGGCGGCCAGTGATCACCTCGTGCAGCTTGCCCAAGATTTCGGCGGCACCATGGAAGCCATCCACGGTCCCGGTGCGAAGCTCGAGCCGTTCCTGCGGCGTGAGTGGGGCCAAGCCTACGATGTCATCCGTGCCATCAAGGCGGCCCTAGACCCGTCTGGGGTGCTCCACGCAGGGCGCTGGCAGTAAAGGGGGCGGGGGAGATGCGAACGATCCGCTACTCCCGGGTCGTGCATTTGAGCCATGTGCTGCGGAACGGGATGCCCTGCTGGCCGGGGGACCCGCCCCTGTCCGTCGAGCCCGTGGCTGAACTGGAGAAGGACGGCTACCGCTTGAACCGCTTGACCTTGGGCGAGCACACGGGCACCCATGTCAATGCGCCCGGCCACTTCTTCTCTGGCGGCAGCAGCGCAGAGCATGTGCCGGCCGAGGCCTTGGTGCTGCCCGCCGTTGTTGTCGACTGCCGCAAGGAGGTTGAGGAGAACCCGGACTTTGCCTTGGCCCCTACGCATATCCAGCGCTTCGAGAGCCAGCACGGCGCGATCCCGCCCGGCCGCGCTGTGCTGCTCTTTAGCGGCTGGCAGGCCCGTTGGCCCGATCCCGAAGCCTATTTCAACCGCGGCGCCGATGGCCGCCGGCACTTCCCGGGCTTCAGCCCAGAGGCGGTGCGGTTTCTCGTGGAGGAGCGGGGCGCGACCGCCCTGGGGATCGACACCCACGGCATCGATCCCGGCGTGGATGAAACCTACGCTGCCAACAAGCTGGCGCTGGCCCGCGGCGTGCTCGTCATTGAGAATATCACCAACCTTGACCAGCTCCCGCCGGTGGGAGCCACTTTGGTGGTCGGTGCCCTGCGGGTCGCCGGGGGCAGCGGCGCACCGGCCGCCGTACTGGCGCTGATACCGTAGGGGGAAAGACGAAGGCGCGGCCGGCGCCTGGGGGCGCCGGTCGCGCCTTGTTGACTGCGGCAGCAAAGCGAAGTCCAGGACCTATTCCCGCCGGTACGGCTGGCCGCTCGCGGCCGGTGCCCGGAAGCGTCCGATGACCCCCGCCACCACAAACAGCGTCACCACGTAAGGCATCATCTGGATGAACTGGTACGGGACGGCACGGGTGAGCTCCTGGCTCGTGGAGGCGATCAACCCGAGGCTGTCAAAGAAGCCAAAGATCAACCCGCCCAGTACCGCAAGCCACGGGTTAAGCCGGCTAAACACCACGGTCGCCAGGGCGATGAAGCCGCGGCCGGCGGGCAAGTTCTCGGTGATGGTGGCCAGCCAGTCGATGGACAGGTACGCCCCGGCGACCCCCGTCAAAGCGCCTGCATAAATCGCACCAAACAGCCGCACCCGCTCCACCCGCACGCCGGCCGCATCGGCTGCAGCGGGGTTTTCGCCGCACGCCTGGATCTTGAGGCCCAGGTTGGTATGCTGGAGCAGGTACCAGGTGAGGGCCGCGAGCAAGATAGTAACGATGACCATGGGGCTCATGGGGCCCAGGGGCGTCGACAAGGGCGGCACCCGGAAGGCCCGGTCGACACGGTGGAAGCCGGCCGAACCCCAGCGGTCCACAATGCCGATGGCGACCACGCCGAGCGCCAGGATGTTCAAGCCGACGCCGCTGACCGTCTGGTCGCCCCGAAAGTACACGGCGATGATGCCGTGGATCAGGCCGAGCAGCGCCCCGGTGAGGAGCCCCACCAGCAAGCCCGCCAAAGGGCCCCCGGCTTCCGCGCCGATGACCGCTGCGAACGCCGAAATGAGCAGGATGCCTTCTAGGCCGATGTTGACGACTCCCGCCCGTTCGCTGAGGATCTCGCCTGTGGCGGTGATCGTCAGCGGCACCATCGCATGCAATGCGCCCAGAACTAGGGAAGAGAAGAGCACAGCCGATCCCCCTTAACGTTGCACCGTCTTGGCGGGAGCCGGCGGAGCCGATTCGCGCCTAGCCCGCACACTACCCAGGAACTTGCCCAGCAAGGCCCACGCCTCGGGCGCCGCCAAGGCGATGATGACGGTGCCGTGCACGACCCGCACCATATCCAGCGGCACGCCGGCCATGATCTGCATCATCCGGGCGCCTGCACCCATGGCGCCGATGAAAATCGCAGCGAGGATGATCCCCAACGGGTGGTTGCGGCCGATGAGCGCCACGGCAATCCCGTCAAAGCCCAGGTTGCGCACGTTGGACAAGTCCCCGTACAGCGCGTACGTGGGCGGCCGGCCGATGATCTGTGTAGCGCCTGCGATGCCCGCCGCGAGACCGGCTAGAATGAACGTGAGGTTGACGCTCCACAAGGGGTTCGCACCCGCATAACGCAGGGCGGAGGGATTGAGCCCGGCGATGCGCATCTCATACCCCCAGGGCGAGTGCCACAGCATCCAGTACATAAAGAGCGCTACCCCGACGGCGACGAAGATGGCCGCCGTCATGTCGGCGCCGGGGATGAGCGCGTCAAGCCGCGCCTCAGGCAGCACCCGCACACTGCGCTCAGCGCTGCGGGGGTCATTCAGCACGTTGAATACCAGGTACAAGGCCGTGTAGTGGGCGATCCAGTTAAACATGATGGTCGAGATGACCTCATGCACGCCCCGCGTCGCCTTGAGAAACGCAGGAGGCAACGCCCAGATGGCCCCCGCCAACGCCGAAGCCAAAAATGCCGTCGTGACCGCCACCACGGGCGGCGCCGACAAATGTGCCCCCACCGCCACGGCAGCCAAGGCGCCGACCACCATCTGTCCTTGGGCGCCGATGTTGAAATAGCCCGCCCGGGCGCTCAAGCCAAAGACGAGACCCGTCAAGATCAACGGCGTCGCGGACGCCAGCGTGTCGGCGATCGCCCATTGGTCCCCGAACGAGCCAATCAAAAGGCCCTCGTACGCCAGCCGCCAGTTGTACCCGGCCCCGCGCATGACCAGGGCGCCGACGCCCAAGCCGATCATGAGTGCTACCAGGATTTCGGCGAGGCCCCCCAAGGCGCCCCGCAGCTGCCGCCGCCGTTCGCGACGGGTGATGGCGTCGAGCTCCTGCTGCTCAACCGGCCGCGGATCCATCGCGCACGCCTCCCATCAGGAGCCCGATCCGCTCCCGGTCAAACTGGTCCTTTTCCAAGATGGCCAAAATTTCACCTTCATACATGACCGCAATCCGGTCCGCCAAGGCCAGTACCTCGTCCAAATCCGCGGAGACCAAAAGCACCGCCTTGCCCTCGTTGCGGATGTCAACCAACAGGTCGCGGATGGCGGCCGTGGCCGCCACGTCCAGGCCCCGCGTGGGCTGGCCGGCGATGACCAAGGACGGCGACTTGCTGAGCTCGCGGCCGACAACCAGCTTCTGCTGGTTGCCGCCGCTCAGGCTGCGCATGGGCGTCGAGAGCGACGGGGTCACGACCTGGAACCGTTGGACGATTTCTCGCGCGTACCGGCGCACCTTCCTCCAGTGGATCGTCCCGGGCAGCCCCCGGCGGAACCGCGGCTCGTGGTGGACGCCGATGATGCTGTTTTCCAGCACGGAGAACTGGGCCACCATGCCCAGGCGGTGCCGGTCCTCGGGCACGTGGGCGAGGCCCATGCGGTAGAGCTCCCGCGGGCCTTTGCCGTTGATTGGCTGGCCGACAAGGTACGCCCGGCCGCTGGCGATGGGCCGGAGCCCCGTCAAGGCCTCGATGAGCTCCGACTGCCCGTTGCCGGTGACGCCCGCAATGGCGAAGATCTCGCCCCTGTGAATCTCAAAGCTCACGTTCTTGACGGCATCCTGGCCCTCGTCGCCCTTAACGGTTAAGCCCGCCACCCGCAGCACCGGCTCGGCCTTCCCGTGCTCCCGGCGCGCCTTGACCTCGGGCAGGCGCTCGGCACCTACCATCATCCGCGCCAGGTCTTGCGCCGTGGCGCCTTGCGTCTCGCGGCTGCCAACGACCCGTCCGTTGCGCAATACCGTCACGGCGTTGGTCAGGGCCAGCACTTCCCGCAGCTTGTGGGTGATGAGGATGATGGTCGTGCCGCGGGCCGACAATCCCCGGAGGACCGTAAACAGCTGGTCCGTCTCCTGGGGCGTCAGCACCGCCGTCGGCTCATCGAGGATGAGCAGATCCACCTTGCGGTCAAGGGTTTTGAGTATCTCGATGCGCTGCTGTGTGCCAACGGGCAGCTGCTCCACGGGGACATCCAGCGGCGCGTGCAAGCCGGTCTCCTCCATGAGCCGCTGGATACGGGCCCGTGCCGCTGCCCGCGCGGGGCGCGACAAGAGCGCCCCCCGGCCAAGGATGATGTTGTCCAGGGCGTTGAAGGTCGGCACGAGGGAAAAGTGCTGGTGCACCATGCCGATACCGTGGGCAAGGGCCTCGTCGGTGCTGCGCAGCGAGACCTCCCGGCCGCCCAAGAATATGCGGCCGGAGGTGAGGGGTAAGATCCCGGACAGGATTTTCATCAGCGTGCTCTTGCCCGCGCCGTTTTCGCCAAGAAGCCCGTGGATTTCTCCCTTGGCCACCACCAGGTCCACGTTATCCAGGGCCCGGGTGCCGTTGGGATACACCTTGGTGATGCCCCGCATCTCAAGCCACGGCGGGGCCCCGGCTAGCACGCTGACAGGTTTGTATTGCTCAGCAGCGCCCGCGGGGGGCGCCGAACGATCAGGCATGTTTCTTGCCTCCTTGTCGGTCGGCGCCCCGCATCAACGGGCGGCCACCTCAAAATCGCGCTTAGTACTGGGAGAGCACCCCGCGCCAGTACTCGGCGGTGTCGCGGTCCAAGGCCTCCGGCACGACGTACTTGCCCGAACGGATCAGGCTGTCGAGCTCGTTGAGGAGGTCCCAAGCCAACTGCGGCACCGCCGCCCTGGCGGCCTGAACGCCGGCCATGGCCGCGGCCTTCTCCTCGGCCGTCTTCTTACCGGCCGCGATGGCCTCATTAAAGAACAGCTCGACCATGTCGATGGTGCTGGCCGCGACGCCGCCTTCGGCCAACTTGAGCGTGACGGCGCCACCCTTGAAGGTGCCGTCCAGCGCTCGCTTGGTGGCCTCGTATACGCCGTTGTCAACCCGCTTCACCATGGAGACCGGGATGAAGCCGGGGCTGATCCAGTCCTGCGCGGAGTCGACGCCGATGGCGAAGGGCGGGCCAACGACCTTGCCCTGCGCCCGGGCGGCGCTTTCCACGGACTCAAACACGCCGAGGCCCGTGCCGCCGGCCACCGCGTACACGACCGTCGCGCCCTGGCTTAGCATGGCGTCGGTGGCCGTCTTGCCGCGGGCGGGGTCGTCAAAGGCGCCGGTGTAGGTGTGGAGCACCCGCACCTGCTTGTTGGTGCCGTAGATTTCGTTGTAGCGGTCTACGGCCCAGCGCACGCCGGCGCGGTAGCCGATCTCAAAGCGCAGGAGAATCGGGATTTCGATACCGAGCACGATACCGACCGTGTCGCCGCCGTTCTCCAACGCCGTGATGGCGGCCAAAGCGCCCACCAGCGCGCTGCCCTCATGGTCAGCGAAGGAGATGGACATGACGTTGGGCGCGTCGACGAAGCCATCGATCAGGGCGAACTTCTGATTGGGGAACTCCTTGGCCACCTGGGCCATGGCGTCCTGAATCAGGAAGCCGACGCCGACGATGACGTCATGCTGACGGCTCCGGGCCAGAGCCCGCAGGTTGGGCAGGAAGTCCGCGGTCGAGGCGCTCTCGACCTCGGTCAGGCGCACGCCCAGCTCCCGCACGGCGCGGTCGGCGCCCAGTGCCGCCATGTCGTTGAAGCTCAAGTCCCCGCGGCCGCCCACGTCATACACGATGGCCAGGGAGCCCTGGGCAAGGGCGCTCACCGAAAAGGCCAACAGCGAGACGAGCAGCGCCGCGAGCAAAATTGTTCCCTTTCGCATCACCAACTCCCCCTCCGTATACTCTGCTGCCTGTGTCTGTGGGGCCCGGGCGCACGGGCCGCCCGAGATTCCCTTGCGTCCCCGAGTCCCCGACGGACTTTCTACAAATGCGGCACGCTTACCTGCCTTGTTTCTCCAGGTGGAGACATCTGGCCTGCGACGGCACAATGTCCCAGCTTGCATGGGCACTTGTCCCTAGGGACATACGGCAAACGAGCGGGCGGCCAAACGCCACGCGGCGACCGGCCACCCGTCCGGCATTGCCCGGAGGGCAAGCAGCCGCAGGAAAACGAGCCCCGGTCCGGAATCAAGACTCGGTTCGCCGGCGCCAGCCGGCTGGGGGAAAGGTGGCCAAAAGATGTCGCTGTCATTTTGGCTCATGCCGGTGGTGGGGGGCGTCATCGGCTGGCTCACCAACTTGATCGCGGTGCGCATGCTGTTTCGCCCCAAGCGGCCGATGCGCATACCGCTTTTGGGAGTAACCATCCACGGCCTGCTGCCTAGCCGGCACGCCGACATCGCGGCCAGCGTCGGGCGGGTGGTGGCGGAGGAGATCCTTTCCATCGGCGAAGTCCTGGCGCGGGTGGACATCGCTGGCTTGCGGGGCGAGCTCGTCGAGGCCGTCGGACAGCACGTGGAGGAGCGGCTCCAAGGCGGCATGGCCCGGTTGTTGCCCGCCCAGTGGCGGTCCGCCCTCGTGTCGTACTTGCGGGACGTGGTCGACCGGGAAACCGACGCGCTCATGGACGCCCTCATCGACCGCGTTCACAGCCGGGTGGAGGAGCGGGTGGACATCGCGGCGCTCGTTACCGAAAAAATCCTCGCGCTGAACCTCGATGAACTGGAGGAGCTGGCCGTGCGGCTGGCGGGCCGGGAGCTCAGGGCCATCGTGTTTCTCGGCGGGCTGCTCGGGTTGCTGATCGGCCTTGGACAGATGGGCGTGACCTTCTTGCTCGTGCGTGCCGAGTCAGCCGGCTGATCCCGCAGGCTCATCGCCGTTGACAGCGGCCGGGGCGCCTTTCTATAATGAGGGCAACGCCAAGTTAGGCCGGGGGACAATGTTCCTGCCGGCGCGAAAGGCAATGCGGAGGACGAGTACGGGGCGGTCCCCGCCGCCCAGAGAGCCGGTGCCAGAGGCTGCAAGCACCGGCCGGCGGAGCTCCGGAAAACCCCCTCCAAGCCGCCCGCCCAACGGGTGCCGGGCACCCCAGTAGGCCGGGCCGGTCGGCACCGTTACCGCCGCACGAGGTGGGCGGCCGCACGCAAAGGCGCGCCGCCAAGCCGGGTGGAACCGCGAGAGCCGGACTCTCGTCCCGCGTGGGATGGGAGTCCGTTTCTTTTTGACGACGTGTTGGAGGAGCGTGGACGCGATGGCGGACGGACAGGTGGTCAACAAGGTGGCGATTCGCCTGCCCGACGGCACGGTGCGGGAGTACCCGCAGGGGACGACCGTGCGCGAGGTGGCGCAGGACCTGGGTGGGCGCATCGCACAAGAAGCGCTGGTGGCCCGCGTCAACGGGCGGCTGGTCGACCTGTTTTACCGGCTGGAGGAAGACGCGGAGATCGAGTTCTTGACGCCTGAAACGGAAACGGGCCTGGAGGTGCTCCGCCACAGCACCGCGCACGTCATGGCCCAGGCGGTCAAGCGGCTGTTCCCCGAGGCGCGGCTGGCCATCGGGCCGCCTATCGAGAACGGTTTCTACTACGACTTCGACCTGCCGCGGCCGCTGACGCCCGAGGACTTGGAGCAGATCGCGGCCGAGATGCGGCGGATTATACATGAAGACTACGCGTTTTCCCGCCAGGAAATGGAGCGGGAACAGGCGATCCGGTTCTTCCGCGAGCGGGGCGAAAATTACAAAGTCGAAATCCTGGAGGAGCTGGACGACCCGCGGCCGAGCATCTACCAGCAGGGGGAGTTCATCGACCTCTGCCGCGGCCCGCATATCCCCTCGACGGGCCGCATCAAGGCGTTCGCCCTGCGCAACGTGGCCGGCGCCTACTGGCGGGGCGACAGCAATCGTCCTATGCTTCAGCGTATCTACGGGACGGCGTTTCCGACCCAGGAGGAGCTGGACCGCTATCTCGAGATGCTGGCCGAAGCCGAGCGGCGGGACCACCGCCGGCTCGGGCGGGAACTGGACCTTTTCAGCTTCCGGGAGGAAGCGCCGGGCTTTGTCTTCTGGCACCCCAAGGGCTACCAGCTCTACCGGACGCTGGTGGACTTTTCCCGGGAGCTGCAGGAGCCGCGCGGGTATCTTGAGGTCAGCACGCCCTGGATTTACCGGACGACCTTGTGGGAGACGTCGGGCCACTGGCAGCACTACAAGGACAACATGTTCCTCATTGACGCGGGCGGCGAGCGCATGGGCGTCAAGCCGATGAACTGTCCCGGCCACTGCCTCCTTTACAGCCAGAAGGTCCACTCCTACCGGGATCTGCCGGTCAAGTTCGCCGAGTACGGGCCGCTGGCGCGGTTTGAGGCGTCCGGGACGCTGCACGGGGCCTTGCGCGTGCGGGGGATGCACCAGGATGACGCCCACATCTTCCTGCGGGAAGATCAGATCGAAGAGCAGATCCGGGAAGTGCTGGAGCTCGTCGACGCGGTCTACAGCGCCTTTGGGATGGAGTACACCATTAAGTTGTCCACCCGCCCCGACGAGTACATGGGCGCGCTGGAAACCTGGGAAAAGGCCGAGGCCGCCCTGGTGCGGGCCCTGGAGGCCGCGGGCCGCGAGTACACCGTCAACCCCAAGGACGGGGCGTTCTACGGGCCGAAACTGGACTTCGACGTCACCGACGCCCTCGGGCGCAAGTGGCAGTGCGCCACGGTGCAGCTGGACTTCCAGTTCCCCGAGCGGTTTGACCTGTACTACGTAGACCGGGACGGCAGCCACAAGCGGCCTGTCATGATCCACCGGGCCATCATGGGCACCCTGGAGCGGTTCATCGGGATCCTGGTGGAGCACTTCGCCGGCGCGTTCCCCGTGTGGCTGGCGCCGGTGCAGGTCCGGGTGCTGCCCATCGGCAGCGACCACGTGGCCTATGCGGCCCAGGTGCGGGCGGAGCTGGCCAAGGCGGGCATCCGCGTCGAGCTCGATGACCGCAACGAGAAGATCGGCTACAAGATCCGCGACGCCCAGGTGCAGAAGGTCCCATACATGCTGGTGGTGGGCGGCAAGGAGGTGGAGGCCGGCACGGTGGCGGTGCGGCACCGCCGGGCCGGCGACCAGGGCAGCATGCCCCTGGCGGCTTTCATTGAGCGGATCCGGCGCGAAATCGAGACCCGCAGCCTAGATTGACGGTCCAAGAGCGCTATGGTATACTAGCACCGCTTGCAACGATGGGGGAACACGTGATCCCCTATCACGGAAGTAAGCTGGCGCCGGACGCGCCAGCGGGCATACGGCAAAGGACAGAAGCCTCAAACAAGCAGAAGCGCGCCCCGCTTCTCACCCTGGAACGCCGCGGGAGGTTGTTCCCAGGGTTGCGACGAAGGCCGTCCGCCAAGATCGACATGTCGATTGGAAACGGGCCAGAGAGCGGGTGCGCCTATGCACCCGCTTTTGTCGTTGCCGAGGGGCGCCTTGGGGCGCTCGGGAGAGAATGCGGAGGTGATAGGACATTAGCAGAGATTTGCGGGTCAACGGGGAGATCCGGGTGCGCGAGGTCCGAGTGATCAGCCCCGAGGGTGAGCAGCTCGGCATCATGCCCATCCGGGAAGCCCTGTTACTGGCGCAGGAGCGCAATCTTGACCTGGTGGAAGTGGCCCCCAACGCCCAGCCGCCCGTTTGCCGCATTATGGACTACGGCAAGTTCCGCTACGAGCAGAGCAAGCGGGAACGGGACGTGCGGAAGAAGCAGAAGGCCATCACCGTCAAGGAACTGCGCATGACCCCGAAGATTGACACGCACGATTTTCAGATCAAACTGCGCAATGCGGAGCGGTTTTTGCGCGATGGGGACAAGGTCAAGGTCACGGTGCGGTTCCGGGGCCGCGAAATCGTCCATGCGGACCTGGCCCGCGACAAGCTCGTGGATCTGGCCAACCAGCTGCAGGGCGTCTCGCTGGTAGAGCGTCCGCCGCGGCTTGAGGGGCGGCAGATGATCATGATCCTCGCGCCCAAGCAGCAGCAGGAGACTAAGGTGCAGGCTGCCCCGCAAGGATCATAACCGTTCGCAACTGTGAGGAGGAAATCCGGTGCCTAAGCTCAAGACCCACCGGGGCGCGGCCAAGCGCTTCAAGAAGACCGGCAGCGGTAAGTTCATGAAGAACCGCGCCTTTCGCAGCCATTTGCTGGAGCACAAGCCTTCTCGGCGCAAGCGTCGCCTGCGCCAGGCGGCCGTGCTGAGCGAAGCCGAGCAGCGCCGCGTGCGGCATCTTCTGCCCTACGCGTAAAGCTTTGCCGCGCTTTTTGGGGGAGGTACGGTAGAGGTGTCGAGGGTAAAGGGAGGCGTCGTCACCCGGCGCCGCCATAAGAAGATCCTGAAGCTGGCCGAGGGCTACTGGGGCCGCAAGAGCAAGACGTTCCGCGCGGCCAACCAGCAGGTACTCAAGTCGCTGACGTATGCCTACCGGGACCGGCGCAACCGCAAGCGGGAGTTCCGGCGCTTGTGGATCGCCCGCATCAACGCGGCCGCGCGCAGCCAGGGCTTGTCCTACAGCCGTCTCATTAACGGCCTGCACAAGGCGGGTGTGGCGGTGGACCGCAAGATGCTGGCGGACTTGGCCGTCAACGACCAGCAGGCCTTCGGCGAGCTGGTCAACGTGGCCCGGCAGCAGTTGGGGCTCTAAGCCGCAAGGCTAGGCGGGAAAGGGGAAACGCCAGAGCGTACGTGACGAAGGTCACGCTAGCGCAGCCCTGAAGCACTCGGGCGTCCGGGTGCTTTCTTTATTGTGGAGGAGACCGATGCGGCCCGATGAGGGAACCGTTGCACGGCCACGCGCAGCACCGATCGCGGGGAAAGGCGGGGAGCAATCCGGTGCCTAGCAACCCATGGCCAGATCCGGTATTGACCAGCACCGCCAATCCTCGGGTCAAGGCGGTCCGGGCCTTGCACCGGGCGCCCGAGCGGCGGGCGCGCGGGTTGTGCCTGCTCGAAGGCGTGCGCCTCATCGAGACGGCGCTCGCGGCCGGGGCGCGATTGAAGGAAGTGTTTGTCGTGCCTGAGCTGGCCGAAAGCGAGCGCGGGCGGCGCCTGGTGCGATCGCTGCGCGAGCGGGCCGTGCCCGTCCAAGCGGTCGACGAACGCGTCCTACGCCACATGAGCGACACCCAGGAGCCGCAGGGCATCGTGGCGGTGGCGGCCATGCAGGAGGCAAGCCAGGCAGCCTTTGCTGGCTGCACGGCTCTGGTCATCGCAGACCGGCTCGGCGATCCCGGCAACCTCGGCACCCTGGTGCGCACGGCGGCGGCGACAGGGGCAGCGATCTGGACGCTTTCGGGCAGCGCGGACCTGTATGAGCCCAAGGCGTTGCGGGCGTCCATGGGCACGCTCTTCTTGGTCCCCCACCGGCAGCGGCTTTCGCCGGCCGAGGCCATCGCGGGTGTGCGGGCTTTGGGCCTAACGCTGGTGGTGGCCGACGCTCGGGGACCCATCGAGTATTCGGCCATGGACTGGCGGCAGCCTTTCGCCCTCGTGGTCGGCAGCGAAGCCCACGGGATCAGCCCGGAGCTCTTGAAAGCGGCGGCGCGCGTGGTGCATCTTCCCATGGCGCCCGGCGTGGAGTCCCTGAATGCCGCTGTGACGGGGGCTGTGCTGCTGTTTGAGGCGATACGGCAGCGCCGCATGGGCACCCGCGGTCGGTTGTAACCCCTTCGCGCCCTGTGATATAATGGGCGCACCGAGGGACCTAGACCGCTGGGAAGGTGGGATTGTCCACCATGCTCACCGCCGACTTCTTTTGGAGGCTGTTTGAGTCCACGGGTTCGGTCACCGCGTACCTGCTCTACCGTCAGTTTAAGGCGTTGGTGAGGTAGGCAGCCCAGGCGTTGGTGAGACAGGGTCCGACGGTCCTGCCGCTCATCGAACGTGAGAGACACGAGAAAGGCAATGCGGGAGAGGAGTAGGCCGCCAGGCACCGCCAGGGAGGGAGTGCCGCAGACTGGAAGCGCTCCTCGGAACGCGGGCGGCTGAAGTTCGCTCCCAAGCCGCAGGCCGAACGGCTCGCTGCCGCGGGCCCAGTAGGCTGAGCCGGGTCCCCCCGTTACAGGGGAACAACGAGGGAGTCCGCGCCCATGGCGCGGGCTAATAAGGGTGGTACCGCGGGAGAGTTGCCTTCCGTCCCTTGACGGAAGGCTTTTTTCTTTGCCCTGGCGGCTTGGCGGGATCGCCGGGGGAATTTGGGAAGCAGCTTTAGGGAAAGGATGACGGGCATTGCAGGAGAGGATCGCACAGGTACGGGCCGAGGCGCTGGCCGCTGTGCGGGCCGCCCAGAGCCCGGAGGAGCTGGAGCAGGTCCGCATCCGCTACGTCGGCAAGAAGGGCGAGCTGACACAGCTTCTGCGGGGCATGGGACAGGTCCCGCCCGAGGAACGGCCGGCCATCGGCCGCCTCGTCAACGAGGCCCGGGACGCGGTCGAGGCCGAGCTGGCCGCACGCCAGCGGGAGCTGGCGTCCGCAGCGCTTGAGGCGCGGCTCGTGGCGGAAACCATCGACGTGACGCTGCCGGGCTGGGGGCCCGTGCTCGGGCGCCGCCATCCCCTGACCCAGGTGCTGGACGAGATCAAGCGGGTTTTCACCGGCCTCGGCTTCGAGGTGGTGGAGGGGCCGGAAATCGAGACCGACTGGTATAACTTCGAGGCCCTCAACATCCCGCCTGACCATCCGGCCCGGGACCTGCAGGACACGTTTTTCATCACCGAGGACATCCTGCTGCGCACCCAGACGTCGCCGGTGCAGATCCGGATCATGGAGGCGCAGAAGCCCCCCGTACGCATCATCGCACCGGGGAAAGTGTTCCGAGTGGACGCGGACGTGACCCACTCGCCCATGTTCCATCAGGTAGAGGGTCTGTACGTCGACGAGGGCGTGACGTTCGGCGAGCTCAAGGGCACCTTGTCCATCATGGCCCGGGAGCTTTTCGGCCGGCGGCCGGTGCGCTTCCGTCCCAGCTACTTCCCGTTCACCGAACCTAGCGCAGAGATGGACATCCAGTGCATCATCTGCAACGGGGCGGGCTGCCGGGTGTGCAAGAACGAGGGGTGGCTTGAGATCCTGGGTGCAGGCATGGTGCACCCGCAGGTGCTGCGCAACGTGGGTTACGACCCCGAGCGTGTCTCGGGATTCGCTTTCGGCATGGGCGTCGAGCGCATCGCCATGCTCAAGTACGGGATCGACGACATCCGCCTCTTCTTTGAAAACTACATCCGCTTCCTGCGGCAGTTCTAAGGTGGTGACCGGAGCGTGCGCGTTTCGTACCGCTGGTTGATGGATTACGTGGACATCCCGTGGCCGGTGGAGGAACTGGCGGACCGGCTGACGATGGCGGGCGTAAAGGTGGAAGCCCTAGAGCGCCTGGCTCCACCGGAGCTCGTGGGCATCGTGGTGGGCGAAGTACGCCAGATCGAGCGCCACCCGGCGGCGGACAACCTCCTGGTGTGCCAGGTGGATGTGGGCAAAGGGCTGCACACCGTGGTGACCGGGGCTACCAACCTAAAGGTGGGCGATCGCGTACCGGTGGCGCTGCCGGGAAGCGTGTTGCCCGGCGGCCGCCGCATTGAGGCGGCCACCTTCCGGGGCGTGCTATCTGAGGGAATGTTGTGCTCCGAAGCGGAGCTCAAGGTCGGCGACGACGCGGACGGCATCTGGGTCTTGCCGCAGGACGTCCCCATCGGCAAGTCGGTGATGGACGCCCTGGGCCTGGACGACACCGTGCTGCATCTCGAGATCTATCCCAACCGGCCCGACTGCCTGTCGGTGATCGGCGTCGCGCGCGAGGTGGCGGCGCTGGCCGGAACCCGCTTGCGGCTGCCCGAAATGGCCGTCCGTGAGGCGGACGAGCCCGTCGCCCAACTGGCCGCCGTCGAAGTGGTCGACACGGACCTCTGCCCCCGCTACACCGCTCGGGTCATGCGGCATGTCCGCATCGCCCCATCGCCGGCGTGGGTCGTACAGCGCTTGAAGGTGGCGGGCATGCGGCCCATCAACAACGTGGTGGACATCACCAACCTGGTCATGTGGGAGTGGGGCCAGCCGCTGCACGCCTTTGACTACGACCAGTTGACCGGCGGGCGCATCGTGGTGCGGCGGGCCCGGCCGGGCGAGCGGCTGGTGACGCTGGACGGGGTCGAGAGGACCCTCGATGCGGACATGCTGGTGATCGCCGACGCCGAGCGCCCAGTGGGTGTCGCCGGCGTCATGGGCGGCGGCAACAGCGAGGTGACCGAGGCGACGACAACGGTGCTCCTGGAATCGGCCAACTTCCATCCCGCCTCGGTGCGGCGCACCGCCCGCCGCCTCGGCCTGCGCACTGAGGCGTCGCATCGATTCGAGAAAGGCCTGGACCCCAACTTGGCTGCCGTCGCTTCCCTGCGGGCCGCGCAGCTCTTGCAGGAACTGGCCGGGGCGCAGGTGCTCGCAGGCGTCGTCGATGTGTATCCCTGCCCGGTAGCGCCCCGGACCATCTCCTGCCGGCCCGAGCGCATTCGCCGCCTTTTGGGGACGGACTTGAGCGACGAGCGCATCGCCGCGTATCTGCAGTCGCTGGAGCTGTCCGTCCAGCGCGAAGGGGAGCGGCTGGTGGTGACCGTACCGACCTTCCGGCCCGACATCCAGCAGGAGGCGGACTTGGCGGAGGAAGTGGCCCGGCTGTACGGCTACGACCGGCTGCCTGAGGCGCTGCCCGGTGGCACGTCGCAGGTGGGAGGGCAGCGGCAGCCGTTGCCGCTTTTGGACCGGGTGCGGGACGTCCTGGTCGCCATGGGGTTGCTGGAGTGCATGACCTACAGTTTCGTGCACCCCGCCACGGCTGACCGGCTCCGCTGGGCCCCGGACGATCCACGCCGGCAGTTTATCCCGCTGCGCAACCCCTTGAGCGAAGAGTACGCCGTGATGCGGACCTCGCTGGTCGGAGGCCTGCTCGAGACGGCAGCCCGCAACCGGTCCCGGGGTGTGCGGGCGGTGCATTTGTTTGAGATCGGCGCCGTCTACCACCCAAAGAGCCTGCCCCTGACGGAGCTGCCCTACGAGCGGCGCAAGATCGGGATTCTGATGATGGGCCCCTTGCCCCAGGAGCAGTGGGGTGGCCGGGTCGGGGAGGCCACCTTCTATCACCTGAAAGGCGCGGTGGAAAGGTTGCTGGCCGCCTTGCGCCTTGAGGGCTCGTTTGCCCCCGCGGGGGATCCGACCTTCCACCCGGGACGGCAGGCGGTGGTCACGGTTGGCGGCCAGGCAGCGGGCGTCCTTGGGGAAGTGCACCCGCTTGTGGCCGAGGCTTACGACTTGGGCGAAACCCGGGTGTACGCGGCCGAACTGGATGTGGACGTCCTGGCGGCGGCGGCGCCGGCCGGAGTCCGCTACCGGCCGCTGCCCAGGTTCCCGGCGGTGGACCGGGACATCGCCTTGCTCGTGCCCAAGGCCGTCACGGCCGCCGCGGTGGCGGCTTGCATCCGTGCCGCGGCCGGCGAGATGCTCGAGGAGATGGCGCTGTTTGACGTCTACGAGGGACCGCAGGTGGCGGCCGGTCACCGCAGCCTGGCGTATTCCCTGAGGCTGCGAGCGCCCGACCGGACGCTTACCGACGAAGAGGCCAACGCGATCGTGGCCAGGATCGAGGAAGCCTTGGCGCGGCAGTTGGGGGTGCGGCTGCGCCGCTAGCGCCAGCGCCCCGGCACCCCCCCATGGAGGCAGGGGAGGAGTTGCGCCGCAGCGACACGAAATCAGGCACAGCGACAGCGGCAAGGAGGCGCGCTCATGTCCGCGGCCAACCGGTCGGCGGCGGTCAAGCACCGGGTGCAGGTGCGCATCGGCGACGAGGACTTCGTGTTGCGCAGCGAGGCGCCACCGGAGTACATGCAGAAGGTGGCGGCCGTGGTAGACGCGAAATTCAGCGAGCTGCAGGCGATCTATCGGCATGTGCCGCGACATCGGGTGGCGATCTTGACCGCCCTGCACCTGGCGGATGAACTTGAGCGGCTCCGGGCCGAAAACCAGGAGCTCTTGGCCCTGCTCAAGGAGGCCAGGTGAGGGCGTGAACTGGCTGGACGCCGTCCTTGCGGCCGGCGCGACCTTGTGGATGGTGCGCCGGTACCGGCGGGGTTTTTTGAGCGCGGCCCTCGAGCTCGGCGGCGCTGGGCTCGGCCTTTGGCTCGCGCTGCGGCACGCGGGGCCCATGGCAGGCAGCTTAAGCGAGGCAGGGGGCGTCCCCGAAAGCTTGGGACGCCCCGTTGTCTTTGCCGCACTGGTGCTGCCGCCGGCCGTGCTGGGCCATGTCCTCGGACGGTGGGCGGCCGCGCGCAGCTTGGCGGGCGGCAGCCGCTGGGACCGGGTTGCCGGGGCCGCCCTCGGCCTTGGGGAGGCGACGCTGGTTGCATGCGTGGGCCTTGTGGCTTGGGTGCAATGGGGCGGGTCCGTGCACGCGCCGGTTCTCATGGATTCGCTGCTCGCCGGTTGGTTGCTGCGGCTTGCGCCCGTGCTGTATGAGTGGGTGGCCGAGGTGCTGGCTTTATGAAGAATCTGGAGCTCGCGTGGATACTGGCCGAGATCGGAGATCTCCTTGAGCTGCAAGGGGAAAACCCCTTCAAGGTGCGGGCCTACAGGCGCGCGGCCCGCGCCATCGAGCTTCTTCCGGAAGACATCGAGGCCGTCTGGCGCCGGGGCGAACTGGGTCGCATCGAAGGCATCGGCAAGGCGCTTGAGGAGAAAATCGACGAGTGGCTGTCCACCGGCGTCATGACCTATTACGAGGAGCTCAGGCGGCAGCTGCCGCCCGGCCTCCGGGAACTGACCCGCGTGCCGGGCGTCGGCCCTAAGCTGGCACAGCGGCTCTACCAGGAGCTGGGCATCAGAAACCTTGATGAGCTGGAAGCCGCCTGTCGCGAGCAGCGGCTGCGCCACGTCAAGGGTCTCGGCGCCCGCTCGGAGGAAAACATCCTGCGGGGCATCGAGCGGCTGCGGCGGCAGATGGAGCGGTTTCCTCTGGGGCTGGCGCTGCCCGTGGCCCAGCAGCTGGTGCGGGCCTTGGCGGAGTTCCCTTCGGTGCAGCGGGTGGCCATTGCCGGGAGCCTTCGCCGCGGCCGGGAAACGGTGGGGGACGTGGACATCGTCGCCAGCAGCGCCGATCCGGCCTCGGTCATGGACGAATTCGTCCGGACGCCGGGTGTGGAGCAGGTGCTGGCCCGCGGCGATACCAAGGCGTCCATCGTGTTGAAGATGGGGCTTCAGGTGGACCTGCGGGTCGTGCGGGACGACCAGTTCGCCGCCGCCCTCCACCATTTTACGGGCTCGAAAGAGCACAATGTGGCCTTGCGGGAGCTGGCACAGGCCAAAGGGCTCAAGATAAGCGAATACGGCATCGTGCGGGTGGACGAGGGCGAGCCCCTTGCCGTCGCGACGGAAGCCGACGTGTTTGCCGCGGTCGGGCTGCCTTGCATCCCGCCCGAGCTGCGGGAGGACGGGTCGGAGATTGCGGCCGCCCGGGAAGGCCGGCTGCCGGCGCTTATTACCCTGGGCGATATCAAGGGTGACCTGCACGTCCATTCCGAGTGGAGCGACGGCCTGCACAGCATCGAAGCGATGGCGCTGGCGGCGCGGGAACGGGGGTATGAATACATCGCCATCACCGACCACTCGCCCTCCCTGTCCGTGGCCCGGGGACTTGACCCCAGCCGGCTGGAGGAGCAGCTCGAGGAGATTGCGCGGCTCAACCGGCGGCTGGACGGCATCCGGATCTTGACGGGGTGCGAGGTGGACATCCTGCGGGACGGCAGTCTCGACCTGCCCGACGAGATCCTGGCCCGGCTCGATGTGGTGGTGGCGTCGGTGCACAGCGCCATGAACCTGGATGAGGCGGAGATGACCGAGCGCATCGTGGCCGCCATGCGCAACCCGCATGTGGACATCATCGGCCATCCTACGGGCCGGATTCTCGGCCGGCGTGAGCCCTACGCCGTCGACATGGAGCGGATCATCGCGGTCGCCGCGGAAACCGGGACCTGCCTCGAGATCAATGCCAGCCCCGATCGGCTGGACCTCAAGGACGTCCACGCCCGCTGGGCCCGGGAACGGGGCGTAATGATCGTGATCAACACCGACGCCCACAGCACCGACGGTTTGGACCAGATGGCCTACGGCGTGACGGTGGCCCGGCGCGCTTGGCTCGGCAAGGCCGACGTGCTCAATTGCCTCTCGTGGCCGGAGCTCAAGGCGCGTCTCAAGGACGGCCGCAGGTAGCGGCCTCGGCCGGGGTGACGGCGGACGGGTCGTCCCGGCGTGGGGGCCCGTGCGCAGGACGGCCGTGCCCAGGGCCAGCGGGGAGGAGCAGGCATGTCGGTCCTGATGATTTTCGTGGACGGCTTGGGGCTCGGCGATGACGACCCAGCCAAAAACCCCCTTGTCACCGCGCCCATGCCCAACCTGCGCGGTCTGCTCGGTGGGGCGCCCCTGGCACGCACGGTGATCCCGGGCGACGGCCAGCCGTATGAGGGGGACGTGGCGACCCTTGTGGCCGTGGACAGTTGCCTGGGGGTCCCCGGGTTGCCCCAGAGCGCCACCGGGCAAACGACCATGCTGTCGGGCGTCAACGCCGCCGCGATGCTGGGGCGCCACCTCTCGGGCCTGCCGACGCCGACCCTCGTGGACATCCTGCGCCGCCACAGCCTGTTTAAACAGCTGGTGGAAGCGGGGCGCCGCGCCACCTTTGCGAATCCGTTTACGCCTGAGTACTTCGAGGCGGTAAACAGCGGCCGTTGGCGCCACTCGGCCACGACGACCGCGGTCTTGAGCGCGGGTCTCCCGGTGCGGATGCTCGCAGACTTGCAGGCAGGGCGGGCTGTGTTTCATGATGTCACGGGAGAGACGCTGCGGGAGCGCGGGTATGACGTGGCGCTCGTGTCGCCCCGGGAGGCCGGGCGCCGCCTGGCGCGACTAGCCCGGGAGCACGACTTTGTCCTGTTTGAGCACTTCTTGACCGACAAGGCCGGGCACGCGCAGGATTGGGAGTCCGCCCGGCACTGGCTCGGTGTGCTGGACGAGTTCTTGGGCGGAGTGCTGGATGCGGTCGACCTGGACCGCACTCTAGTCATGCTGATCTCGGATCACGGCAACGTGGAGGATCTTTCGGTGCGCACTCATACGCAAAACCCGGTCCCGGCGCTGCTGATCGGGCGCGGCCGCGCCCAAGCGGCAGCGGGCCTCGCCTCACTGGTGGATGTGACGCCGGTGATCTTGGCGCTGCTGGCCGGCGAAGGGGGAACGGCCTGTGGATGAGCGTTCCCTGCGGGTGCTTGAATACCCGGCCATTATCGAGCGGCTGGCCGCCCACACGTCGTTTGCCCCTGGACGGGAGCTGGCCGAGGCGCTCCGGCCGCAGACCGACCCCGAGGCTGTCCGGCGCGCCTTGGCCGAAACCGGCGAGGCCCTGCGGCTTTTGGAGCGCGGGGGCCACGATCTCTTGAGTGGCATTCGGGACGTGCGGGAGGCCCTGGCCCGGGCCAAGCTTGGGGGCGTCTTGTCGGGCCCTGAGCTGTTGGACGTGGCGGCGCTGGCGGGGGCCATTCGGCGCGCCCGGCGCATCTTGTTGAACGACCCCGACGCTTGGCCGCACCTGGCCCAGCGGGCGCTGCGCCTGGGAACTTACTTGAGCGTGGAGGAGGCCATCGGCCGGTGCATCGGGCAGGAGGGCCAGGTGCTGGATGAAGCCAGCCCCGAGCTGGCGCGCTTGCGGGCCCGCATGCGCACGTTGCACAACCGGATCCGGGAGCGGCTCGAGGCCATCCTGCGCTCGGCGGCGCTGCGGCCCGCCCTGCAGGAGTCCTTGATCACGGTGCGCAACGGCCGGCAGGTGGTGCCGGTCAAGCAGGAGCACAAGGGCATGATCCCCGGCATCGTGCACGACACGTCCGCAAGCGGGGCCACGGTGTTTGTGGAGCCGTTGGCCGTCGTCGAGCTCAACAACGAGCTGCAGGAGACCCGACTCCAGGAAGAGCGGGAAGTGGAGCGCATCCTGCGCCACCTGAGCGCCCAGGTCGGGGCCGAAGCCGAGGGGCTGGAAACGGGCCTCGCCGTCTTGGCCGAATTGGATCTGGCCTTGGCCAAGGCCAGGCTCGCGCAATCCATGCGGGCCGTCGCGCCAAAGCTCAATGAGGAGGGGTGGATTCATATCATCGGCGGGCGCCACCCGCTGCTTTCCGGCCGCGTCGTCCCCGTCGACGTGTGGCTCGGGCGGGAGGCGCGGATTCTTGTCATCACCGGCCCCAACACCGGCGGCAAGACGGTGACCCTCAAGACCATTGGCCTTTTCGGCCTCATGGCGCAGGCGGGACTGTATGTACCGGCCGAGCCGGGGACGGAGCTGCCGGTGTTCAGCGGCATCTACGCCGACATCGGTGACGAGCAGAGCATCCAGCAGTCCTTGAGCACCTTTTCGTCCCACATGTCCAACATCGTGCGCATCCTGCGCAGCGCAGACGAGCGGTCGCTGGTGCTCCTGGACGAGCTCGGGGCGGGCACCGATCCGGCCGAGGGGGCCGCACTGGCCATGGCGATCCTCGATTTTCTCCTGGCCGTGGGCGCCCGGGTCGTAGCCACCACCCATTACAGCGAGCTCAAGGCCTACGTGCACAGCCGCCCCGGGATGCAAAACGCCAGCGTCGAGTTTGACCCCGTTACCCTTGCGCCCACGTACCGGCTCATCATGGGGCTGCCGGGGCGCAGCAACGCCCTGGAGATCGCAGCACGCTTAGGCCTGCCGGAAGAGGTGCTGGAGCGGGCGCGGCGCCGGCTCAACCGGCAAGACGCGCGGGTGGACGACCTGATCCGCAATCTCGAGGAAACCCGCCGCCAAGCCGAGGCGGAGCTGGAGCGGGCACGCAGCTTGCGGCAGGAGAACGAGCGGCTGCAGGCGCAGCTGCGGGCCGCCCAGGAGGAGCTGGCGGCACGGCGCCAGAGCGTGCTGGAGAAGGCCCGGGAAGAGGCGCGGCGCGTGGTGGCCGCGGCCAGGCGGGAAGCGGACGCGATCCTGGAGGAGCTGCGCCGGCAGCAACGGGAGGGGGGATTGGAGCAGGCGCGCCTTGTCCGGCGGCGCCTGGAGCGCTACCGCGAGGAATTGGAGGAGAGCGCGTCCCCGCCGCTTGTAGCTGCGGGCGAACCCCTCGCCAAAGACGCCGTCGTGCCGGGCACGCCTGTGTTCCTCGCCTCCCTGCAGCAACGTGGTACCGTTATCGAGCCCCCGGACGCGGACGGGCAGGTGAGCGTGCAGATCGGGAGCCTCCGGGTACGGGTGCCGTGGGAGGAGCTGCGCGCACCTGCAGGCGGCGACGGACCCGGCCGCCCAGAGGACCCCAGCCGGCGGGGGCCCGCAGCGCGTCCCGTGGGGTTTGGCCTGGTGGCTGAGAAGCGGGCCCACATCTCACCTGAGCTGCACCTGCGGGGCATGACCGTCGAAGAGGCGACGGGCGCGCTAGACAAGTACTTGGACGACGCGGTGCTCGCGGGGTTGTCCACGGTCCGGATCGTGCACGGCAAAGGAACGGGCACTTTGCGGCGGGCCATTCATGAGCTGCTGCGGTCCGATCCGAGGGTAAAGGGCTGGCGCCTGGCCGAGCCCCACGCGGGCGGCCACGGCGTCACGGTGGTTGAGCTCCACGACTGACGGTCCGGTGCGCCTAAGCCTAGCGGGGCGACCAGAAGGGATTGTAGCACCGTGGGGACAGCTCTTTCGGCTCGGTGCCGGCCGCAAAGATCTCGTAGCGCATGTCGGCCCTCGGGATAAAGAGGCACGTGGTCCGGGCCAGAAGCCCCGTCGCCGTATCGATCAAGACATCCTCCACGAGGCCTTCCGCCGGCTTGGGGAAATCCCGCACCGGCGTGCCCGCGAGGGCGGCCTGCATGAAGCGCGCCCAGATGGCGGCTGCCTCGCCGCTGCCCACGTTGCCGAAGGGCGAGTTCATCGGCGTCGGGGTGTCGTGGCCGATCCAAACCGCCGCCACCAGATCCGGGGTGTAGCCGACGAACCACGCGTCCTGGTTGTCCTGAGTGGTGCCGGTCTTGCCGGCGGCGGGCCGGCCGATGTTGGCCCGGCGGCCGGTGCCCCGCTCGATGACGCCCCTGAGCATGTCCGTGAGGATGTAGCTGGTGACCTCCGACAGCACCACTTCCTGCCGCGGGCGGAACTCGTAGAGGACCGTCCCGTCAGGCCCCACAACCCGCAAAATAGCCATGGGTTCGGTGCGGATGCCCCCGTTGGCCAGCACCCCGTAGGCCTCGGCCATCTCGATCGGCCGCACGCCGTTGGTTAACCCGCCGAGCGCAAAGGCCAGGTTGACATCGTTGCGTGGCCCGCTGGTCTGCAGCGTCGTGATGCCCATGCGGGTGGCCAGCTCAATGACGCTGCGCACCGGCACGTCTTCGGCCAAAAGCTTGATGGCCACGATGTTGATGGACTCTTCAAGCGCCCGGCGCAAGGTGACGGGCCCGGCAAAGGTGCGGCTGAAGTTCTGGGGCTGCCACACTTCTCCCGTCTGCGGGTTTGTCCACGTAAAGGGCTCGTCCACCCGGATCGTGGCCGGGGTCAACCCCTTTTCAAGGGCCGCAGCGTAAATGAAGGGCTTGATGGCTGAGCCGGGCTGGCGGCGGGCCTGGACGGCCCGGTTGAACTCGTCCCGGTTGCGTCCGCCGATCATGGCCTTGATGTGCCCTGTGTGGGGATCAAGGGCGATCAGGCTGACCTGAGGCTGGTCAAGCCCGTTGGCGTCCGTGACGGACACCCGCGCGAGCAGGCTCGTCGGATCAGAGAACGCCTGCCGGATCGCCTCCTCGGCCGCGCGCTGCATGTCCAGGTCCAGGGTCGTGTACACATGCAGGCCGCCGGCGTAGATGGTGTTGGCATCGATCCCGTCCAGCTCCAGCAGCCGTTGGATGACGTAATTGACAAAGTGAGGGGCGAGGTTTCTTTGCTGGTTGCTTTGGGTGACGGTAATAGGTTCATTGCGAGCGGCCTGGGCTTCGGCAGGGGTGATCATGCCCAGTTCTTCCATGCGGGTCAGGACGATGTTGCGCCGGCGCTTGGCCGCTTCCGGGTCCCGGAAAGGAGAGTACAAGCCGGGGTTCTGCGCCAGGCCGGCCAGCAGGGCAGACTCCGCCAGGGTCAACTGGGACACGGACTTGCCGAAGTAGTACTGGGAGGCGGCCTCGACGCCGTATACGCCCGGACCCAGGTAGATCTCGTTGAGGTATGTTTCGAGGATCTCCGCTTTGCTGTACTTGCGCTCGATCTGGATGGCCCAGAGCGCTTCCTGTAGCTTGCGGGACAGAGTCCGCTCATGGGTCAGGAAGGCGTTTTTCGCCAGCTGCTGGGTGATGGTGCTGCCCCCCTGCAGGTAGCGGTCGTCCCCGAAGAAGCGGCGGATGTCGGCGACCACCGCCCGGAGGATGGCGCGCAGGTCGACGCCGAAGTGCTCATAGAAACGGGAGTCCTCGATGGCGATAATGGCGTCCCGCAAATGGCGAGGCATCTGCTCCAGTCGCACCGGGATCCGGTTTTCCCGGTACAGGCGGGCGATAACCCGGCCTTGGATGTCGTAAATGTAGGTTGTCAGCTCCTGGTCAAAGACAACCTGGTCGAGCGTGGGAGCGCTGCGCAGGTAGCCGGCCACCATGCCTGCGGCGCCGCCGATGAGGATGGAGATGAGAAAGACCCCAAGGATGACGCTGAATCGCATAGGCCGGCGTGCCAATGAAAGCCTCCCTCCTGGCGGCCAACCAGCGGCCGCCGATCCGGTGGCGGCCTGACACCGGGCGGCGGGGCGCCGCCGGCGAGTGGTGTACGCCTTATTATAGCATGCTGCGGCAGGCCGGGGTAGCGACGGGCCTGCCGCCCGGGAAGGTCCGTTGCCGCTGTTGCGGCGTCCATGCTATAATGACCCCATTCCAAGAACCGGACACAGCGGGTGATTTCGGTGGAGCAAGCGGAGCAGGCCGGCCGGGCGGCGGCGGCGCTCGGCCCGGTTTCGCTGGAAGAGGAGCTGGCCCTCATCCGCCGTGGAACTGAGGAGATTTTTCCCGAAGAAGAATTGGTCGAGAAGCTCGTCACGGCCCGCCGGGAAGGCCGGCCGCTCCGGGTCAAGCTGGGAGTTGACCCGACCGCCAGCGAGCTGCACCTGGGGCACTTGATCCCGGTGCTCAAGCTGCGGCAGTTCCAGCAGCTGGGCCACCAGGCCGTGCTGATTATCGGCGACTACACGGCAACGCTGGGCGACCCGACCGGCCGCAACAAGGCAAGGCCTCCCCTCAGCCACGAGCAGGTGTTGGAAAACGCCAAAGGCTACACGGCGCAGCTATTCCGCTTCCTGGACCCTGAGCGGACCGAAGTCGTCTACAACGGCCAGTGGTTCGGGCAGATGCGGTTTCATGACGTCATCAAGTTGCTTTCCCACATGACGCTGGCCCGGATGCTGGAGCGTGAAGATTTCCAGAAGCGCTGGCAAGGCGGTTTCCCCATTGGCCTGCATGAATTGGTGTACCCGCTGATGCAGGGCTATGATTCGGTGATGGTAAGGGCCGACGTGGAGCTCGGCGGCATCGATCAGAAGTTCAACATCCTAGTGGGTCGGGAGCTCCAGAAGGAAGTGGGCATGCCGCCGCAGGTCGGCGTCTGCTCGCCGATCCTCCTTGGGATAGACGGCAAGGAGAAAATGAGCAAATCCTTGGGCAACTACATCGCCCTCAACGACCCGCCCGAGGACATGTACGGCAAGACGATGTCCATTCCCGACGAGCTCATGATGCAGTACTACGAGCTCGTCACCGACGTGAGCCTCGCGGAGCTGGACGCCTTGCGCCGGGGACTGGCCGACGGCACGGTGCATCCCCGCGACGCCAAGCGGCGCCTGGCCCGGGAGATCGTGCAACGTTTCTACGGCGCCGAGGCGGCTATGGCCGCGGAGGCCCACTTTGACCGGGTGCACAGGGAGCGGGAGGTGCCCGAGGACATTCCGGAGGTCGTCCTGGAACCGGGCGTGCTGAAGAACGGCCGCATCTGGATCGCACAGCTGCTGGTCCGGGCGGGACTGGCATCCAGCAACAGCGAGGCCCGGCGGCTGGTGGTCCAGGGCGGCGTGCGCCTCAACGGCCAGGTGGTCACAGACCCGGACCTGGACTGGCCCGCGGAGAGCGGCACGGTCGTCCAGGTCGGCAAGCGCCGCTTTGCCCGCATCGTGCTCAAGTCCTAAGGGGCCTTCGAGCTCCGGTTGCTTCGTGCTCGGTTCTTTTCTGCGCGCTCCTTGGCGGCGGCCCGGGACCCTGTGCCTTGGGCCGCCCTTCTTTTCGCACCCCCAGGCCGGGCCACGCATACGTATGGTAGGGTTGCGGGGAGGGAGGAGGTCGATGCGGGTGCTGGCCTGGGGAAGCGGCTGGATGCGGCCGCCGGCGCGGCGGGGCGGGACGCTCACCCGCCCGCAGCGCCTTGCGGTGTTGCTCACCGTGGCGGCGGTGCTGCTTCTCACCATGTCGTGGCTGGCCGACGCGTTGCTGCGCCCGCCCTTGCGGCGCTGGGCCGAGTCGAAGGCGGTGAACCTTGGAACGCGCGCCATCGCTGGCGCCGTCCGGGAGCATCTGCTGCCCCTCATCGAGGCCGAAGCCCTCTTTCGCCCGGTAACCGATGCCCAGGGCCAGCTTGTCATGATCGACTACAACATGGCCCGCATCAACCAGATCGGCGCCGCGGCGGCCTACCACATCCAAGAAGCCCTGGCACAGTTAAGCCGGGAAGAGCTGCCCATTCCCCTCGGCCAGCTGACGGGCTTGGATTTCCTGGCGGGCACGGGGCCTGCCGTGCCGGTGCGCATCATTCCCATCGGGTCGGTGACCGTCGAGCCGCGCTCGGATTTCGTCTCTGCTGGAATCAACGTGATCAATCACCGGTTGTACGTGCACGTGCGGGTGGAGATGAAGGTCGTGGCGCCTTACATCGACGCGAACTTTCCAGTGGAACAGGCCATCGTGCTTTCCAATCAGGTGATCCCTGGGCGCGTCCCGCAGGTGTTTGTGGGCATCGATGGCGTGGATTTGCGCAGTTTGCCGGGCGGCCGGCTGGCCCTGGCTGCCGGGCAAGCCCTGTAAAACCTTGAAGATCTTGGCCCCGGGGCAACCACAATTTCGCAATATTCTGGCCCTTGATCGCTCCAGGGGACCGTGCTATATTTAAGATCCGGCGGCAGGAAATTGCGGCCGGTTGGTCCTTGAAAACTAAACAGCGTGACGACCTGGTGGACGGGTGCGGGCCTTTCTGTGAGGGAAGGCCGAAGCGGTAAGCCGGGACGGCTTGCC
>DATCLD010000097.1:0-33096 GCA_036564115.1 Limnochordales bacterium | reverse complement strand
GTCTTCCCACGCACTTGGGTCTCCGCGGGAGTAGGGTCAACGCCTGCATGCCATTGCAGATCGCCCCACTCCCTTAACCCCCAGCAGCAACCCCCGACTGGGCGTCGGCAGCCACCACCAGGGACTTCATCGATGTGCCCTCACCGGATTTTTAGGCCCGGCTTCAGGAACGCGGGGCTGACTAGGATACTGCGCCACTTGCCCGCTGCGCCCATCATTATATCATACCGGCGGCACCGTCACAATCTTCGCACCGGGCAAGCCGGCACAGCGGTCCGGGCCAGCCGGTCGGGTCAGCGGTCCCGGGAACCCAGCCAGCGCACCAGCTCGGCAAGCACCTGGCCGCGCTCGCCCAGGGGTGCGACGGCGGCGCAGGCCCGATCGATGGCGTCCGCCGCCATGGCCCGCGCCCGCTCCAGGCCATACAGGGCCGGGTACGTGGCCTTGTGCCGCTCCTGGTCCTGCCCGGCCCGCTTGCCCATGGCGGCCGTGTCCCCAACCACATCCAGGATGTCGTCGGTGATCTGGAACGCCAAACCCAGCTCCTCACCGTAGCGGGTCAGGGCCGCGAGCACATCGTCCGAGGCTGCGCCCAACATGGCCCCGGCGCGGACGCTCGCGCGAAAGAGCGCCCCCGTCTTGCGGGCGTGGATGCTCTTGAGCTCATCGCCGCTGAGCTCTTCGGCGCGCCCTTCGGCTTCCAGGTCGGCCACCTGCCCGCCGATCAACCCGCCGGTGCCCGCAGCGGCGGCCACCTCTTCAATGAGGGCGAGCACCGTCGGCGCTGGGGCCCCGCTCAGCTGGGGCAGGCGGCCGAGCACCCAAAAGGCGTGGGTCAGGAGCGCGTCGCCCGCCAGCACCGCCATCGCCTCGCCAAACACCTTGTGGCAACTAGGCTTTCCGCGCCGCAGGTCGGCGTCATCCATGCAGGGCAAGTCGTCGTGGATGAGGGAGTACGCATGGATCATCTCGAGGGCCGCCGCCAGCGGCAGCGCCCGCTCGGGCTCCCCGCCTGCGGCCGCGCACGCGCTCACGGCCAAAACGCCGCGCAACCGCTTGCCGCCGCCCAAGGTGCTGTAGCGCATCGCGCGGTGGATCACCGGCGGCACCGCGTGCTCCGCGGGCAACAGCTCGTCCAGGGCAGCCTCAACCCGGGCGGCCCAGTGTTCCATGTATTGGGCAACGTTCATAGATCGTCGTCCTCACCGTGTGTGCGCGGCTCACCGGCAGCCGTTTCGGCGGCCACGAAATCCCGCTCCAAGAGTTCCCCGCCCGGGCCCTCGAGCAGCACCCGGATGCGGGCCTCCGCCCGGTCCAGCTGCGCCCGGCAGAGGCGGGCGAGGGCCACACCTTCCTCAAACAGGCGCAGCGACTCTTCCAGCCCGGCATCGCCGGTTTCGATGCGGGAAACGATTTGCTCAAGGCGTGCGAGCGCCTGCTCAAAACTCATCTCAGCGGGCGCGGGCAGGCCGTGCAAGTCCCCTGCTCCTTCGGCCCTCTGCGGCTGGCCCCTCATGACTTGATTCCCTCCCCAGCGGTGGCGGCGGCGGGCACCACTTGCTCCGCCCGGCCCCAAATCTCGGCGTCCTGCACACGGATCGTCAAGGGCGTCCCGGGCTCGACCTGGCGTCCGGAGCGCACCACCTCTCCGGTATCTTGCCTGCGGCAGATGGCGAATCCTCGCGCCAGGGTGGCGAGGGGGCTGAGGGCGTCCAGCTTCCCGGCAAGAAACGCCAGCTGCCGCTCGTGCCCCGCGATCCGCTGCTGAACGGCCCTGGCGGCGGCCACAAGCGCGTCGTCGACCCGCTGGCGGCGCTGGGCGATGAGGTCCCAGGGCCGGCTTAGAGCCGGCCTGCGGGACAAAAGGTCGAGCCTCACCCTGCCCGCTTCCAGCCGGCGCTGCAGGCCGGCGGCAAGCCGCGCCAGGAACGAGCCGATGTTGTGCCGCAGCACCCGCGCTTCGGGCACGGCCATCTCGGCCGCGGCCGACGGCGTAGGGGCGCGCTTGTCCGCGACGAAATCGGCGATGGTGAAGTCGGTTTCGTGGCCGACAGCCGAGATGACGGGAATGCGCGAGCGCGCGATGGCCCACGCCACCCGCTCGTCGTTAAACGTCCAGAGTTCCTCCAGGCTGCCGCCGCCGCGTCCCACGATGAGGACGTCCACGTCCGGGCAACGGTTGATGAGCTCGATGGCCCGCACCACGCTCTCGGGGCCCTCCTCCCCTTGCACGATGGCCGGGGCGATCAGCACCGGCATCTCGGGAAACCGGCGCCGGATGACGCTCAATATGTCCCGCAACGCGGCGCCGTGCAGCGACGTCACCACACCGACGCGCCGGGGGAGCAAAGGCAGCGGCCGCTTGCGGGCAGGGTCAAACAGGCCCTGGGCGGCCAGCTTTTGCTTTAGCTGCTCAAACGCGAGCGCGAGCTCGCCTTGACCGGCCGGCACCAGCGCCCGGACGTAGAGCTGGTAGTCCCCGGCCGCTTCGTAGACGCTGATATCCCCTTGCGCGATGACCGTCATGCCATCTTCGGGGCGGAAGCGCAAGCGCATGTTCTCGCTGCGGAACATGACACAGCGCAGCCGGCTGTTGGCATCCTTGAGGGTGAAGTACATATGCCCTGAGCCGTGATGCTTGAAGTTGGAGATCTCGCCGCGCACCGCCACACCCACAAGGCGCGGGTCGCTTGTCAACCGCTCCTTGATGATCCGGGTGACCTGCTGAACCGTAAAGATCTGCTGTCCGAAAAGCAGTTGTTGCCCTGCCAAGGCATGTCCACCTCTCGCCCGCGGCGGCTTCCGGAAGGCTCTATTGTCTTTGCCGCTCCAAAACAGCCATCACCGCCGCCAAGGCGACCCCCACCGCGTTGTCGACGCTGTAGCGCGGCGCGGCGAAGCAGGCCGGTACGCCGGCGGCTGTAAAGACCTCCTCGAGGCGCGCCCGGATGCGCGCGTTGGCCAGCACGCCGCCGACGCCAAGGAAAAGCGGTGCTGCCGTGGCTCCGGGCGTCTTGGCGATGAGGCGCGCCAGGCTCTCCGCGACGCACTCCTGCACCGCCGCGGCCAGGTCCTCGGGCCTGGCGCCCTGCGCCAAGGCCCGCATGGCCGCGGTCGTGGGACCGGAAAAGCTGACCCGTCCAGGTCCCGCGGACGGCGGCAACTTTAACGCCCGGGGATCGCCCGCGGCCGCCAACCGCTCAAGGTGGGGGCCGGCCGGAAACGGCAGCCCCAGGGCCACCCCGACCCGGTCGATGAATTGGCCTGCGTTCAAGTCCTCGGTCCCGCCCAGCCGTTGCACCTGCCAGCGCCCTGCGCCAGCGTATGCCGCGCGCACAAGCTCTGTGGTGCCGCCGGACAGGTGGAGGGCCACCAGCGAGCGCGCGTCGACCCTGCCGGCCGACCATAGGCCAGCCCACACGTGGCCTTCCTGGTGCGAGACCGGCACGAAAGGAACACCAAGGGCGGCGGCCACCGACCGGCCGACTGCCTCGCCGGCCTTGAAAACCGGCATGTACGAATCCGGAACTGGGCGCGGCGCCGTGCTGGCCGCCACGGCCACAACGGCGGGCGGCCGCTCACCCATGACCCGCTCCATCAGAACCGGCAAATTGCGCACATGCTGGAAAACGGCTTCCGACTGGCGCAGTCCCCGCTCCCCGGCGGCCACCGTCAGGACCGCCCGTTCCTCTGTTAAGAGCGTTCCGTCAAGACAGAGCAAGGCCACCGAGGTGGTGTAGGCGCTCGTGTCGATGCCGAGGGCAGCTTGCGGGCTGTTCATTGCTGGATCGACGACCGGGCGCGCACGATCTCGCCCAGGATGCCGTTGACGAACTTACCGGACTCCGCATCCCCGTAGCGCTTGGCCAGCTCTACCGCCTCATTGACAGCCACGCTGTCGGGGATGTCGTCCCGGTACAGGATCTCATAGAGGGCCATGCGCAGGATGTTGCGGTCGATGGTCGCCATGCGGTCGATCGTCCACCCGACCGCCTGGCGCGCAATGATCCGGTCGGTTTCCTCCAGGTGGGCGAGGGTGCCCGCCACCAGCTCCCGCGCAAACTGGGCGTCGCGCGGCGGCAGGTCGGCTTCCGCGAGCAGTTCGTCCAAAACCCGCTCCGGCTTGACCTTGCCCAGGTCAACCGCGAACAGGGTTTTCAGGGCCACTTCCCGGGCCAGTCTGCGCCTCACCCAAGCTCCTCCCCAGAGCACGCGGATCCGACGGACACGGCGCCCTTATCTCCGGCGCCGCGTGAAGCGTTCGTAGATCTCGTCCCAGCCTTCGCGATCCAGCACCGCCCCGATCCACAGCCCGGCCAGTACGAAGACGGAAAACACCAACGCCCGCCACAACCCGTAGCGGATCGTCAGCCAGCCAAGCAGAATCCCCAGGAGGCCGCCGATGACCTTGCCCCGGTGGATCAACAGGAAACTGACGACTCGCTCCCAGTCCAGCTGCATGGCTCCTGCCCCTTACTCCACCCGGGAACGGGATTCGCGGGCGATGTTGCGGACCTCGACGCTGACGCGGCTCACCGGCACACCCACCGTCTCCCGCACGTAGGCCTCGACCCGCTCCTGCACCTCGCGCGTCACATCGGGCACCCGCAGGTCCGGCGCCACCAAAAGAGACAGGTCAATCTGGAGCTCCTCGCCGGCCGCCGCCACTTCCACATCCACTTCGGCAATGCCCTTGACTTGCCGGGCCGCCCGGTACACGAGCGATTCCACCGCCCGCAGGGAGATGCTCACATCCCCCAGCTGGGTCGTCTGGCGCAGGGAATCCGGCGACCGCTCCCGCTGCCATACCTGCAAAAGGAGGTACAGCGCAAGCCCTACCAGGAGCAGCGCGGCCAGTCCCAGCTCAAGGCGCGCCGGCCCTCTTGCGGCCGTCACCAGGTCAAACAGCCACGGCGTCCCGTTCCACCCGCTCACCAGCGCCAGCCCGGCGACGCCGGCCGCCAGGGTGATGATGGCCGTCAGGCTCGCCACCAGCCGCTCCACAAAGCTCATCTTTCAGCGCACCCTCGGTTCCTCGGGTTTCTCCTCGTTGTTGGCCATGGGGAAGTGCACGCCCTGGACGTGCACGTTGACCTCCACCACCTGCAGCCCGGTCATGCTCTCGATGGCCCGCTTGACGTTCTCCTGGATATTCCACGCCACCGTGGGAATGTGCACGCCGTAGTCAACGACCACAAACAGGTCGACCGCGGCCTGTTCCTCGCCTACTTCAACCTTGACGCCCTTGGAGAGGTTCTTGCGGCCCAGCATCTCCGCGATGCCGCCTGCGATGCCGCCGCTCATGCCCGCCACGCCCTGCACTTCTGTGGCTGCGAGCCCCGCGATGATCGCCACGACTTCATTGGCGATCCGCAGCTCGCCCAGCTCCGTCCGTTCCGTTTCCGCCATTGGCTATGGCACCTCCACCCGTCATGAGGCCGCGAGCAGTTTCCGCCGCTCGATAAAATCCGTCGACAGCTCGCCGCGCTGGAACGCGTCGTCGTCAAGCACCCGCAAGTGGAACTCCACGTTGGTGCGCACGCCCTCGACAATGAGGTCCATCAGCGCCGCCCGGGCCCGCCCGATGGCCTCCTGCCGGTCCCGCCCGTGGACGATCAGCTTGGCGAACATCGGATCGTAGTAAGGCGGGATGGCGTAGCCGCTGTAGGCACCGCTGTCAAACCTCACGCCCGGTCCCCCCGGCGGCACGAGGAGCGTAATGCGCCCAGGCGAGGGCATGAAGTTGCGATCCGGGTCCTCGGCGTTGATCCGGAACTCAATGGCGTGCCCGCGCCAGGTAATGTCCTCCTGCCGCCACGGCAGCGGCTCCCCCATGGCGATCAGGATCTGCTGCTTGACGAGGTCAATGCCGGTCACCGCTTCGGTCACCGGGTGCTCGACCTGGATGCGCGTGTTCATTTCCAGGAAGTAGAAGTTCCCGTCCCGGTCCAGGAGAAACTCCACCGTGCCCGCGTTGGCGTAGTTGACCGCTTGGGCGGCCCGCACAGCAGCCTCGCCCATGCGCTGCCTGAGCTCAGGCGTTACAGCCGGCGACGGGCATTCTTCGATGAGCTTCTGGTGCCGCCGCTGGATGGAGCATTCCCGTTCGCCCAAATAGATAATGTGGCCGAACTCATCCGCCAACACCTGGATCTCCACGTGGCGGGGGTGCTCCAGGTACTTCTCGATGTACACCGCCGGGCTGCCGAAGGCGGCCTCCGCCTCGGTGCGGGCGATCTGCAGCGCCTTGCCCAACTCGTCACGGCTGGCGGCGATGCGCATGCCCTTGCCGCCGCCGCCCGCAGCCGCTTTGATCAAGACAGGAAAACCGATCTCCTCCGCGATGGCCAAAGCCTCGGCATCCACCGTCACAGGCCCGTTGCTGCCGGGCAGCGTCGGCACGCCGACCTTCCGCACCGTCTCGCGCGCAGCGGCCTTGTCGCCCATCCGCTCGATGCTGTGGGCCGCCGGGCCGATGAACTTGATGCCGTGGGATTCGCAGATCTCGGCAAAATGAGCCTGCTCGGACAAATAGCCGTAGCCCGGGTGGATCGCGTCGACGCCAGCCAACACCGCCGTGCTCATGATGTTGGGGATGTTGAGGTAGCTCTTGGCTGACGGTGCGGGGCCCACGCAGTAGGCTTCGTCCGCCAACCGCACATGCAGCGCATCCCGGTCCGCCTCGGAGTAGATGGCCACCGTGCGGATGCCCAGTTCCCGGCAGGCGCGGATGATGCGGCAGGCGATCTCACCCCGGTTGGCGATCAGAACTTTTTCAAACAAAGGCTTGTCCCCCCGCAGCCGGCCTTACAGCTTCTCCAGCACAAACAGCGGCTGGCCGTACTCCACGGGCTGCGCGTTTTCCACCAGGATCTCGGTCACCCGCCCGCGGACTTCGGACTCGATCTCGTTCATGAGCTTCATGGCTTCAATGATGCACAAGGTCTGGCCGACCTCGACGATGTCGCCCACCTTGACGTACGGCTCCGCGTCGGGGGCCGGTGCGCGGTAGAACGTGCCTACCATCGGCGCCGTGATCTGCACGAAGCGGTCGTCCTTGGCCGCCGGCTTGCTTTCAGCCGCAGGGGCCGGTGCAGCGGGCGCGGGCGCCTGCTCGACCGGTGGCATGGCGGGCGCGGGCCGAGCGGCGCTCAGCTTGCGCATGGCCACCTTCAAGCCTTCGGTTTCCAGCTCAAATTCGTCGATGCCGCTCTTGGAGACAAGTTCGATGAGTTCCTTGATGGATTCCAGGTCCAAAGGCCATGCCTCCTTGGAAGCTGCCTCCTCGAAGAAGCCCTCCTAGGGAAGTCCTTCCTTGTAATCTTACCTTCCCCCGGATGCGGCGTCAACGATGCTGACCGCCTCCCGACGCACCCCCGCCAGGCGGCTGGCCAGCTCCCCGATGCGCGTCGCTTGGTCGCCATCCAGCACCGCGTCCACCACTACGTAGACGCCCGTCTCGGACACGACCGCCACCGCTTCGAAACCTTGGGCGCGCAGCAAGTTCTCGATCTGCGCTTCCCGCGCCTCGGCCTCCCACAAGGCCAGCAGGCGCTGCTGGGCGTCCCGGCGGCGCTCCTCGCTGGCCGCCGCGTCCGCCACGATGGCCTGCAGCAGGTCCATCTGCCGGGACCGCAGCCGCTCCCGCTCCAGCCTGAAGTCGGCCAACGGATCGACCCGCACCGGGGCCACCGTTACCACGGGCGCCACCGCCGGTTCTGCGGCACCGTCCGGCGCCGGAGCCAACGTGGCCAAGGCCGGGACCGCCTCGTCGGGATCCGGCCCCCCTCCCCGCCCGGCCCGCTCCAGCTGCCGCGCCTGCCACGCCCCGAGGACGGCCAGGAACAGGACCAGGAACACCAGGATCCACTGAGGACGGGACAAGACGAGAAACCGGACCCGGCCCTCCGACTGGCGGCCGAGCGTCGCATGGACTGCCATCACACATCCCCTCCTTGCTGGACTTCGTCCGCTTGTTGCCCCTTGCCCTCCGGCGCTCCCCCTATATCAGGGGGTCTGCGCCAGGACGTAAACCTTGTAAGCGGGCACGCCCAGCAGCGTGGCCACAGCCCTGCTGATTTCGAAGCGCACCCGGCTGTCGGCGGCCGCGTCGGCCACGACCACGACCCCCTGAATCTGCGGCATGCGCTCCAGCACCACCAGCGCGTCCTCCTGACGGCCCTGGTCCCGCCGCACCAGCACCGGCTGGGCGGTGTGCCGCTCCTCCACCACAGTGCGCACGGTTGTTCCCGCCTGCGCGGGCTCTTCGCTCACCCGGCGTTCCTGGCTGGACTGCTCCGCCAACACCTGCTCAACGCCCGCGGCCAGGGTGATGCTGACGTGCACCCGGTTCACCCCATGGAGCTGCAGCAGCGCTTCGCGCACGAGCGCCTCCAGCTCCCGGGCATACGCGGCAGCGGCTTGGCCTGGAGCCGCGGCCGGCACCGCGGGCTCGGCAGCGGCCGGTGGGTCGCTGCGGCTGGTGGCGTCGCCCGTGTCCCGCGGGCTGAGGCTCATGAGGATGACGCCCACGGCCAAGAGCAGGATGAGATAGCGGGTGAACTGGGCCTGGGCCTCGGGCAGGCGAGGCCAGCGGCCGCCCGGCCCCCCTCCCCTGAACCAGCGGTTCCACGATTCCGACAGCTTGCCCACGGCAGCGCCCCCTCAGAACCCCGTGATCCGGACCTCCACCTGCTCCAGGGGCAACCCGAAAAACTGCGCCACGATGCGCCGGATCCGCTCCGGATCCAAAGCCCCGTCCCGCGCGCCGCCCAGCGCCCCGTCCCCCCTGCGGCCGCGGATGACGGCACTGACTGCGGCCGGCTCCCCTCCAGACCCGAGACTGACGTCCACCTGCTCGGGCTCCACCCCGGCGGCCAGCGCCGCCACGCTCGCCACCTGCTGCGCGAAGCGGTTTGCAGACGCCTCGTTCAACCGCCGCAGGGCGGCCGCCGCCAGCGCCTGCCCCTCGGCCACCGGCCCCGCCGCCGGGCCGTTACCCAACGAGGCCCCCTCCCGCTCGGCTAGCCCGAGCCCCGTTTCCAGGCCGAAGAACTCCGATCCAAAAAGCTGCCGCTGCAGGTCGTAGTCCAGGTTGAAGAGCGCCAAGACGGGCACAAGGATGGCGGCTACCACCAAGAGCCCCATCACGAACCGGACGTAGCCCCGCACGCCCGATTCGGGCAAGAGCAGCTGGGCGACGTGGACGAAGAAGACCACGATGATGAGGCCCCGCACAAAGTCCGCCAGCCACGCCATGCGCGCCGCCTCCTCCGGGTGCCGCTCACCGCACGACCGCCGCCAAGTTGCCGACGCCGACGATGACGAGGATCCCGACGAAAAACATCACGGCGGCCGTTGCCACCGACGCCATCAGCACCGTCAACGTGTCCGCCAGGGTACCCAGGGCGTCCACCAAGCGCGCGTCGCTGATGGGCTGCAGCAGGGCCGTGGCTACCCTGTAGATGACAACTAGCGCCAGGATCTTGGCCATGGGAAAGGCCAGCATTAAGAAGAGCACCAGAAGCCCCAGCACGCCCAGGGCGTTTTTCACGAGGAGCGACCCGCCCACCACCACTTCCACCGCGTCGGCCATCATGCCGCCCACGACCGGGATGAAGCTGCCGGCCAAGAACTTGGCGGCCCGCAGCGCCACGCCGTCGGCCACCGGGGCGATGGCTCCCCGGATGACCATCACCCCCAAAAAGACGGTGAAGCCCAGTCCGAGCACCGTCACGGCCCCATGGCGCAACAGCCCTGCGAGGCGTGACAAGGGAAACCCGGCCGCCACGTGGCCTGCGACGCCCACGGCCGCGGCGAGAAAAAGCAGCGGCAGCACCACCTGGTCCACCACGTTGACCACCAGCGTCACGGCGGTGATGAGCATCGGATGAAACAGGGCCGCGCTGGACAAGGCCCCGACCGCGGCCAGCATGGTGGACAGAAGCGGCAAGAGCGCGAGCATAAAGCTGCTCATGTTGCCCAACGTCTCCCGCCCGATCCCGCTGGCGATGGCGAAACTCTGCAGCCCCAGGAAAATGACCACCATGTAGGCGACCAGAAATCCGAACTCAGTCGCCGCCCGCGACAGCGACCCGGCCACGTTTTGCAAGAGCGCGCACAGGACCGCCGCCACCACCAGTTGCGCCAAGAGGCGGGACTGGACGACCACCTCTCCCACCAAGTACTGCAGCCAGTCCCGGGCCAGCGCCGCCGGGTCCAGCCGCACTCCCCCCGCCGGGTCGAGCAGCAGTTCCCGGACGCTCCTCACCGGCAGGTGCCGGCGCAGCTCCTGGTCGAGGCTTGCGAGCCACGCGTCCAGCGCCGTCGTGTCCAGATGGCGCAGCTGCTCCTCCACGGTGGCGTAGACCGGATCGGGCAGCGTCTGGGCGCGGCCGTCGGCGGCCCAGAGCAGCACTGCCGTCAACAGCCACAACGCCAGCCGCACCATGCCCAGCCCGCCTGCAAAGCCGCGCCCGCTCACGGTCCCCACATCCCCGGTGCGACGGTCACGGCAAGAGCCTCAGCAAGGCGTCCAGAATCCCCATCACCACGGGCAGCGCCAAGAGCAGGATGACCACCTTCCCCGCGAGCTCCACGACGCTGGCCAGCGCCTCTTCCTTCGCATCCTTGCAGATTTGCGCCCCAAATGCGGTCAAGTAGGCCACCCCCATCACCCGCAGGGCGATGTCCAGGTAGGCACTGCTGACCTGCGCCCGCCGGCCCAGGTCCAGAAAGACGCCCACCACCCGGTCGAGGGCGGGCAACAGGAACAAGAAGACCCCAACCACAAACGCGATCATGAGCTGGACCGCCAAGGCCGGGTAGCGTTCCCGCAAGACGACCAGCAATATCGTCACCACGAGGCCGGCACCCACGATGCGGGCCGCGTCCTCCACGGAAAGCGCCTCCCTTTACCACCAGCGAAACACGGTCTCCACGTCCTGGAACAGGCGGCCGATCAGCTGAATGAGCCACAAGAGCACGATGACGACCCCGGCCAGGCTCAGCATCTGCGCCTGCTCCTGACGGCCGGCCTGGGCGAGGAAGATGTTGAGGATCGCGATGATAATGCCGACGCCGGCGATCTGGTAGATCATCGTGATGTCCACCGCCCCAGCCCCCTTCAGTAGAGCAGCAGCACCAGGCACCCGCCTGCGCACACGCCCAGCCATCGCCACAATCGCACCTGCACGTCCCGCTCGGCCTCGGCCTCCGCCTGCAGCCTGGCCAGTTGCGCCAAGGCCAGCTGCAGGTGCTTTTCCTGGTCGACCGCGTCGGACCGGCCCAAGCAGCCCCCTAGGTCCAAAAGCACGGCCTCATCGTCTGCCGCCAGGGGCCATGCCGGACCGTTCGCGAGCGCTTCCCGCCACGCCTCCGCCGCCGTCAGGCCCGGCCGTGAGTTTAGGGCGTCCGCGACCGCCGCGAAAAAGCTGCCCGCCGGCGCCGGGGTGCGCCGTGCGACCTGGGCCAGCGCTTCGGGCAAGGGCGTTCCGGCGTAAACGATCTCCGTCCGCAGCATGGTCAAAGCCGACTGCAGCGCGCGCAGCACCCGGGGCCGGTCCTGGTAGGCCCGGGCGACAACCGCGCCGATCATCCCCGCCGCCCCCAAGACCAGGGCGGCGCCCAACCCCCTGGCCACGGCCGGACCACCCCTTGTCCACCTCAGGACATACTTACGACCGCAGCCGCCGGCGTATGCCCGCGGCGTAGGCTTGCGAGGTCGAGGATTGCTTCAACCGTGCCCGGGCTGCGGCGGCGACTGAGCACAACGGCCCGCTCGAGAGCGCCGCTGCTCACAAGGGCCCGCAGCGCCGGCCGCGCCGCTACCTCCGCCCAGTCGGCGCCGTGAGCAGAGGCGATCACGCTCACCCCGGCGTACAGCGCCTCCAGGAGTGCCGCCGCGTCGGCCTCGCTGCCCACCTCATCGGTGATAATCACGCGGGGTGACATGGCCCGCAGCACCTGCACGATCCCAAGATGCTTTGGGCAGCGATCGCAGACGTCGGTGCGTGGACCCACGTCATGCTGGGGTACGCCCGCACGGCAGGCGGCGATCTCCGACCGTTCATCGACAATGGCCACGTTGGCCCCGGGCAGCCCCAGTGCGGGCACCCCCCAGCTGATCTGCCGCGCCAGGTCCCGCAGGAGCGTGGTCTTCCCGCAGCCCGGCGGGGAGACGATCAGCGTGTGGCGGATGCGCCCGCCGGGCGCGATCAATTGCGGGAGCACCGCATCGGCCGCCCCGGGCACGGCCCGTGCGATGCGGATGCTGAAGCTGCCCACGTGGCGCAGGGTGCGGGGACGACCATGTTCCAGCACCGTCTCGCCGCAGAAGCCGATCCGGTGCCCGCCCGGCAGCGTCAAATAACCGTGGCGGAACTCTTCCTCCAGGGCGTAGACGGAGGAGCGGCTGACGGCAGCCAAAAGGTGCGCCCCATCGTCCGGCGTGACGTCGGTGCCGCCTCCAGCCTCCCGCACGAGTCCGCCCGGACCGAGAAACCACTGCTCATCCCCGGCCAGCACAACCGCAGCCGGTTGTCCCACCCGCAAGCGCAACTCGGTCATCATGGCCTTTGTCGCAGCGGGCAGCCGGACCACAAGGGAGCCGAGGCGGGGCGGCAAGTAGGGCACGATTTCCCTGTCGATGCGCTCGGCGTCGTCGGCGTGTCCAGCAGGTCGCGTGGTAGAGGTGTTCATGGCCGCACGTCCCCCCCTCGTGGACAGATTATGAGGGGCCCGGACAGGCCATGACGGCGGGACAGGCTATGACAAGAAAAGCGCCCGCCAGCGGCGGGCGCTTGTGTCTGGACAGCAGCGAGTGGTGGATTGCATTTGTCCGGACAGCAGCGAGGATTGCAGGGGAGAAGCTGTTCGTTTGGGACGGCTACGACGAAGAGCCGGCGCCGGCGTCCGCCTCGTCATCGCCGGAGGTGCCGGTCTTGTAAATGGTCGCCCCGCACTCGGGACAGGCTACTTCGACGTCGTCGTCGTAGAGAAAGTCCTCTTCGAAGTAGACCGTCTCCTTGCAGTTGGGACACTCCATCTCGACGAAGTTGGTGTCCTCGTCGTCCTCGTCATCGTCGTCTTCTTCGTCGTCATCGTCGTCGTGATCGTGGTCGTCGCCGTAGATCTCTTCTTCCAACTCGCCCAAGTCGGCGTCGATGGCCTCCAGGTACTCTTCCACTTCCTCCTGGCCGGCCTCGAGCTCATCGAGCAGGTTGGCCATGTCATCGAAGATCTCCAACATCTTCTCCAGGATGGCCCGCGCCTGGGCGTCCCGCCCCAAGAAGTCCGAGCCCTCAATCAAGCCCCGCAAGTACGCAATTTTTTCCTTGACCGTCGTCACGGTCCACCACTCCTTTGCTGTCTCTAGTCGCCTTTAGTCTCCCCTGCCCGGACGCCCGGTATCAGCGGGGCCCAGCGGCGGCCTACAAGTCCCAGCCGGCGCCGGCCTACGCCTTCCCACCCGGCCGCGGGCGCCCTGGACCAACCTCGCCGACCCACCAGCGGCCCATGCGGAACCGGTGGTTGACGCCTGGGCCCGAGCCCCGCCAGCCTTAGGCCCGGGACAAGTACTCGCCCGTGCGGGTGTCGACCTTGACCATGTCGCCGACGTTGACAAACAGCGGCACCTGCACGACAAGGCCCGTCTCCAAGGTCGCCGGCTTCGTGGCGCCCGTGGCCGTGTCACCCTTGAAGCCGGGCTCCGTGTGGACCACCTGGAGCTCAACGGCCGTGGGCAGCTCGACGCCGATGGCTTGTCCCTCAAAGAACTGGATCAGGATGTTCATGTTTTCCTTGAGATAATAGTGCGCGTCGCCGAGCTGCGCCTTGGTCAAGGTTACCTGCTCGTAGGTTTCCGTGTCCATGAACGTGTACTCGTCACCTGTGTTGTACAGGTACTGCATCTCACGGGTTTCGATGTGGGCGCGGTCGACCCGCTCGCCGGCCCGGAACGTGCGCTCGATGGTCTGGCCGGTGCGCACGTTACGCAGCGTCGTCCGCACGAAGGCCGCGCCCTTGCCGGGCTTTACGTGCAGGAAATCGACTACGCTGTAGATTTCGCCGTCCACCTGAATGGTCAAGCCCTTGCGCAAGTCGTTGACCGAGATCACCTGTGCAACCTCCCTGATTCCCCAGCAAGCCGCGGCCTATACGGGCAGGCACACGAGCTCCTTCGGAGACTTCGTCAAGATTTGGCAGCCGTCCTCCGTCACCACCACGAGATCCTCGATGCGGATGCCGCCCCAGCCGGGCAAATATACGCCCGGCTCCACGCTGGTCACCATGCCGGGCGCGAGCACCGTCTCGCTCCGCGTTGACAGGCGCGGGATCTCTTCGTGGACCTCAAGCCCTAACCCGTGCCCCAGCCCGTGGCCAAAAGCATCCCCGTACCCTGCCTGGGCGATGATGTCCCGGGCAACCGCGTCCACTTCCCTGCCCGAGCGGCCCGGCCGAACGGCAGCGACGCCGGCCTCCTGCGCCCGGAGCACCAGCTCGTAGAGCTCGCGGTGCTTGGCCGTCGGTTCCCCGAGAAACACGGTGCGGGTGATGTCCGAGCAATAGCCTTTCCAGACGCAACCGAAATCCAGCGTGACAAACTCGCCGGCGGCCAACGGGCGGTCCGTCGGCCGCGCGTGCGGCAGCGCGCCGTTGGGCCCAGAGGCCACAATGGTCTGGAACGCCAGCGCATCGGCCCCGTTTTCCCGCATGAACTTTTCCATCCGCCAGGCGATCTCCCGCTCGGTGACGCCGGGTTTCAACTGGGGCACGATGTGCGCAAAGCAGCGGTCGGCCAGGTCGACGGCGGCCTGGATGAGCGCCAGCTCCGACGCGTCCTTGATGGCCCGCACCTTCTCGACCACCATGCGCGTCGGGACCCACTCGACGCTGGCCGCTTCCCGCAGCTTCTCCATCTGGGCGACGGTCACGTGCTCGGCTTCAAAGCCGACGCGCCGGCCCGCGAACGCCTGCAGCCGCTCGCTCAAGGTCTTGTACGGATCGTCGTACCTGACGACCTGGAAGTCCGGTGCCTGCATCGTCGCTTGCTCCACGTAACGGAAGTCCGTGAGCAGCAAGGCCTCAGCGGGCGTGATGAGGAGCATCCCCGCACTGCCGGTGAAGCCGCTCAAGTAGCGCCGGTTCGCGGCGCCGGTCACCACCAGGGCCTCAATGCCCTCCTCGGCGAACCGCGCCCGCACTTGCTCGATCCGCGCTTTCATCCCTTGACCACTCCTTGGTTTCGCATGGCACGCACGCGGTTGACCGCGGCGATCAGCGCCAACAGATAGCTGTCGGGCCCGAACCCGCAAATCTGCCCGACGCACACCGGGGCGATCACCGACACGTGGCGGAACGCCTCGCGGGCATGCACGTTGGACAAATGCACCTCGATGGCCGGCAGCCCCACCGCGGCGATGGCATCCCGCAGCGCGTAGCTGTAATGGGTCAGGGCGCCGGCGTTGATGATGATCGCATCCGCCCAGCCGCGGGCGCTGTGGACCCAATCGATGAGCGCGCCCTCGTGGTTGGACTGCAGCGTCCGCACTTCCGCCCCCAACTCTTTGGCGGATTCCGCCAGTCTCCGGTCGATCTCCGCGAGGGTGGTCGACCCGTAGATGTGGGGTTCCCTCTGCCCCAGCAGGTTGAGGTTGGGTCCGTGCAGCACCAGCACCCGCACGGGCTCGGCGTCTACAGCGCCCGCTGTTCCTTGAGGACGCCCGTGATCCATTGGCTTGGCACCTCATCCGTGACGAACGCCTGGCCGATGCCGTCGAGCAGCACGAAACGCAGGCGCCCGTCCCGCACTTTCTTATCCCGCTGCATGACGGCCAACAGCTCGCCCTCATCCAACGGAGGCGGGGCCGTGGGCAAGCCCGCCCGGCGCAAGAGGCGGACCAGCCGCTCCACGTCTTCGTCCGCCAGCCGGCCCAGCCGCTGCGACAACAGCGCCGCGCTGACCATGCCGATGGCAACCGCCTCGCCGTGCAGGTACTGGCGATAGCCGGTCAGCGCTTCGATGGCGTGGCCGACGGTGTGCCCGAAATTGAGCACTTCCCGCAGGCCCCGGGTTTCCCGCTCGTCGGCGGCGACGACCCGCGCCTTGATCTCGCAGGAGCGCGCCACGATCCGCATCAGGATCGGCGGCCGGCGCGCCAGCACGGCGTCCAGGCGGTCCTCGAGAAAGGCCATGAGATGCGGGTCCGCAATGGCGCCGTACTTGATCACTTCCGCCAGCCCCGCCGCGAGTTCGCGCTGGGGCAGCGTGTCCAGTGTCCCGACGTCAGCCACCACGAGCCGCGGCTGGTGAAACGCGCCGACGAGGTTCTTGCCCTCGGCCAGGTTGACGCCGACTTTGCCGCCGACGCTTGCATCCACCTGAGCCAAAAGCGTCGTCGGCACCTGGACGAAGTCGACGCCCCGAAGGTAGGTTGCGGCGGCAAAACCGACCACATCCCCAACCACGCCACCGCCAAGGGCGACAAAAAAGTCCCGGCGCTCAAGCCGCGCTCCCACGGCCGCCCGGTAGATCTGCTCCGCGGTCGCCAGGGTCTTGTACTCCTCGCCGTCGGGGATGTCCAACCGGTGGACGGTGAAATCTGCGGCCTCGAGCCCTTCCATGAGCGGTGCGGCGTAGTGGGCGCCGACCGTCGGGTTGGTCACCACCAGCGCCCGCCCTCCGAGACCGGCCGCCTGGGCCAGGCGGCCGCAGGCCTGTATGAGGCCTGCCCCTACATGTACTCCGTACGAGCGGGAGCCTGCCGGCACCGGGACTACGACCGGGGCTCCCGCTTGCCCGCCCGAGAGCTGCGCCTCGATCTCGGCCGCGACGGCGTCCGGATCCCCGGTCGCGTCGACCACCAGATCCGCCAGGGCATAGACGGGCTCGCGGGCCGCGTAGCGCTCGGCCACGGCTGCGTCGCCCTCCGCCAGGAGCGGCCGCCCGCCCGCGGACCTCGCCCGCGCCAGCAAGACTTCAAGCGGCGCCCGCAGCCACACCAGCGTCCCCGCTGCCCGCAGGAGCGCCAGGTTGTCGCGGCGCATGACCGCCCCGCCGCCGGTGGCGATGACCTGCCCTGCCTGCCGGGTGATGGCCCTGACGGCCTCGGCCTCCCGCCGGCGGAAACCCGCCTCGCCTTCCCGCTCGAAGATCGCGGGAATCGTCATCCCCGCGGTCTCCTCCACGACCGCGTCCAGGTCGACGAAAGGCCACCCCAGCCGCGCCGCCAACCGGCGCCCGACGGTCGTCTTGCCCGCGCCCATGAAGCCGATGAGAATCACATTACGGACCACTCACGAGAGGTTCTGCGCGCCGGAGCCGATTCCTGCGCAAGGGACAAAACCGGCGCCGGCGAGCGGCTCTTTGCCGGTGCTCGCGGCCGCGCCGCTCTTTGCCCGTGCTCGCGGCCGGCGGAGCGCCGGGTGTTACCTGGTGCTGCGCTGGGCCGCCACCCGGTCCTTGGGACCCAAGAGGTTCGGGCGCACCGTCCACTTCACGCCCCGGGGAAGCTGCACCGCCAGCTCCAGCGGCCCGCCCCGCAGCGTAACCCAGCCGAGCCCGTGGATGACCAGGTCCTGGGCGTGGCGCAGGGTCACGGTATGCTCCGCGAAGCCATCCGCCTGAAACCGGGCGCGGCACCGGCCGCAGGGCACGGCCGCGATCGGCCCGGACGGCGCATGCAAGAGCGCTGCGGCCCGTTCCGCCCGGGTACGGTGCAGCGGCAACCCTTGGGCGCCGTAGGCGATGAGCACCGTCCCCTCGGGTACGGCGCTCGGGGCGATGATGGCGGCGAACCCGCCCATCAGCAGCGCCTGCCCCGCCGCCACCGGCCAAAGCTGCCCGTTAAGCCGCTTGTCGGGCACGATCCGGCGCGCGCAGTCGGGACAAAGCCGGTCGCTGATACGACCCTCCGGGGGGATGCCTGGGGTGTCCAAGAGGGCAAACCCATCGGGTTCGAGGCGCAGGCGCAGCAACGCCAGTGTGGTGCCGGGAACCGCGGACACGGTGGGCGCGGGGCCTTCGTTGCCGAGGGCGCGGCTCCAGCGTGCGAGCAAAGCCGACTTGCCCACGTTGGTCACCCCGAGCACCGCGACGGTGCCGCGGCCCACGAGCTCTTTCAGGCGCTCCCAGAGCGCACGTGTGCCCCACCCGGTGCGGGCGCTGATAAAATGTACCTCCGTATGCAGTAGGCCGGCGTCCGCCAGCCTTCCCCGCACCCAGCGTTCAACCTCGGGCAGCGGCGTGCGTGCCGGCAGCAAGTCAATCTTATTGACGGCCACAAGCAGGCGCCGTCCCCGCAAGTCGCGCAAGGGCAGGGACATGCTGGCTTCAAAGTCGAAGGCGTCCGCCACCAGGAGCACACAGTCAGCGGCGGCCGCCGCCTGTTTGACGGCGGCCCAGACAGCGGCCGGGGCGGGCGGTCCGTGGGTGACGTCGCCGTAATGCCGCAGCCGGAAGCAGCGGCGGCAGACGGTGTCCGGCTCGTCCCGCTCCAGTACCTCCGCGGGAACGAAGCCCGGGGCTTCCGGGTCCTCGCTCTGCAGCGGCGCGCCGCACCCGGGGCAAACGCGCTCAGGCATGGGTGGCGCCTCCCTCCCGCACCCGCCAATGCTCTTCCCGCACCATGCCGCGGCGCACCAGGTGCCGCAGCACCCTGCGTTCCAAGCGCCGCATAAGACGGGTCGTGCCCAGCTCCTTTGTACTCAAGGGATTGACCAGCACCGTGTACATCCCCATGCGGTTGCCGCCCAAGACGTCGGTAAACAGCTGGTCGCCGACGACAGCCGTCTCCGCGGGGCTGGTGCCCAAGATCTTGAGCGCCTGCCGGAAGGCGCGGCGCACCGGCTTGACGGCATAGGCGATGCCGGGCACGCCCAGACTCTCGGCGAACGCCCTGACCCGCGCCGGGCGGGCGTTGGAGGTGATGCAGATACGGAAGCCACGGGCTTTCGCTTCCTGCACCCATTCGCGGGTGCGGGGCGGAACGGCCGCATTGGCGTATTCGGCCAAGGTGTTGTCGAGGTCGACGATGAGGCCGCGAATGCCGCGCTGGGCCAGGTGGTCCAGATCGACATCATACAGGGAAGGACTGCACGTGCCGGGCACAAGCAGGCGCAGCAAAGCGGGTCCTCCATCCGTGGGGCGAAAGGTCCTCGGGTTATTATATCACATCAGTTGGGGGCCCAGGGGCGTCCAGCGCATACGGCGGGAGTGCAGCGGCCGCGGCTCGGTCAGCCGTCGGCCAGCATCTCCCGCTGCAGCTTGGTGATGGCCCGCTTTTCGATGCGGGAGACGTAGGAGCGGGAGATGCCCAACGCCCGGGAGATGTCCCGCTGCGTCTGGCGCACGCCGTCCAGGAGGCCGTAGCGGAGTTCCAGAATGCGCCGCTCCCGGCGGGTCAGCCGCTGCATGGTGCGGCGCAGCTTCTCGTGCTCCAGCTGCCATTCTACCTTGTCAAGCACGGCGTCGGGTTCGGTGCCGAGAATGTCCAGGAGCGTGATCTCATTGCCTTCCTTGTCGGCGCCGATGGGATCGTAAAGCAATACTTCGCTGCGGGTCTTTTTGCTGGAGCGCAGGTGCATGAGGATCTCGTTTTCGATGCACCGGGCGGCGTAGGTGGCAAGACGCGTCTGCTTGCTGCGGTCAAAGGTGTTGATGGCCTTGATGAGGCCGATGGTGCCGATGGAAATCAAGTCGTCCGCGTCTTCGCCTGTGTTGTCGAACTTCTTGACGATGTGGGCCACAAGGCGAAGATTGCGCTCGACCAGGATGTTGCGCGCCTCACGGTCGCCGGCCGCCATCCGCTCCAGCAGCTTCGCCTCCTCCCCGCTGGACAGCGGCTGGGGGAAGACGCTGTTGCTGATATACGACGCAACCAGCATCAAGCCGTCCAGCAAGGCGGCACACAAGGCGGCTAGCAATGGTGGCAGCACCGGGCACGCACCTCCCGCGAGATACGGCGCAACACGCCGTTCTCCGCCAATCTATGAGGCTGCGGGGCGGCGCGTGCCAGTACCGCTTATCGTCTTACGCGCTGGCGGGCCCGCACGTGCTCAGCGAAAGTGCGGGTAAAGATGTGCGTCCCGTCGCCGCGGGCGACGAAAAAGTAGTAATCGGTTTCGGCCGGGTCCAAGACCGCCCGGATCGCGCTCAGGCCCGGGCTGCCGATCGGACCTGGGGGAAGGCCGCTGTAGCGGTAGGTGTTGTACGGGGAGTCGATCTCCAAGTCCGCGTATAAGATCCGTCTCCGGTGCTCGTCAAACAGGTAGTTGATGGTGGGATCCGCCTGCAGCGGCATGTTGATCCGCAGACGGTTGAGGAACACCGACGCGATGATCGGCTGCTCCCGCTGGTACAGGGCCTCGGCCTCCACGATGGAAGCCAGCGTGACGACCTCGTGCATGCTCAAGCCCAAGGGGGCTTCCTTGCCCTGGATGACGGGGCCGGCCACTTCCAGAAACCGGCTGACCATGCGGCGGATGATCTGCTCCTCCGTCATGGACGGCGACAGGAGGTACGTATCCGGGAACAGATAGCCCTCCAGCGACCGGACGGGCTTCTCAATGGGCGGGTTGTCGCCGTAGACCAGCCTGTCGTCGGAGGCCAGCTGCAAAAACCGCTCCCGGTCTACCAGCGCATGGCGCGCGAGGAGGTCGGCGATTTGGCGCAGGTGCAGCCCCTCTGGGATGGTCACCCGCACGGTGTAAACCGCCCCAGTTTGCAGTTGCCGGACGATGGACAGGAGATTCATGTCGGCGCTGAGCAGGTAGTCGCCCGCCTGCAGCCGCTGGTCGAGCCGCATCAGCCGACTGACCAGCTCAAAGTGGCGAGCATTGCGGATCAGTCCAGCCTCCTCTAGGGCGCGGCCGATCTCCGCGGCCGTGCTGCCCGCAGGGACCGCAAAGAGGACGGCCTCGCCGTGTCCCGGGGCTGCTGCCGGCACCAGCAGCGAACCGATTACGATGCCACCGAGCAGCGCGATGATACCAGTCAGGCCAAGGCCGTAGGCGATCAGGCGGCACACGTGGGCCGCCAAGCTTTCCCCGACCCGGACACGCCGCAGCGGTATGGGACGCTGCCAGCCAAACCCGGTCAGCGGCCGCTCCATCGCTCGTCCTCCTTGCGACCCATTATACCTGCGCGCGCCGGATCTGGCAAATGCGCCCAAAAGGCCTCTGCGGCGTCAATCGTCGGCGTTGAGCTCCTCCCAAGCCTGGCGCACCCGCTCAGCCTCTTCGTCGTCCGTCACCGGCGTCACGGTTTGCTGGCCGTCCGCGTCGGTGTCGACCCGGAAGAACCAGGCGCCCTCCTCGCCCTCCTCAGGCTCCGCCGGCTCGAGCAGCAAGTACTGCGTCGACTCCACCTCGAAGTTGTCCCAGACGATGAAGTCCCGGGACGAGCCGTCCTCGTCCACGAGGGTGATGGACGGGATTTCCTCCCCCTCGGGGCCCGCACCTTCGTGCTCGTGGTCGTGCTCGTGGTCGTCATGGTGGCCATGGTGCTGGTCGTGCCGATGCCCGTGCTGGTGCTCGTGATGGTGTTTGTTCACTCTACCTGCTCCTCTCGCTGTTCAGCTTCGCGGCGACGGCGGTCCAAGTACGCTTGCAGGATGACGCTGGCGGCCAGCTGATCGATGACCTGCTTCCTCCGGGCCCGCCGCACACCGGCTGCCAACAGCGTATGTTCCGCCTGGGCCGTCGAGAAACGCTCGTCCCAGTATACCACAGGCACCCCCGCCGCAACCTCCAACTTGCGGCCGAAGGCCTGAACGGCCTCGGCTTCCGGGCCCAGCCGTCCGTCGGTGCGGCGCGGCAAGCCGATGACGATCGCGTTGCACCCGTATTCTTTGGCCAAGGCCGCCACCCGGCGCACGTCCTCCGCGAGGCTGCGGCGCTCGATGACGGTCAAGCCCTGGGCCGTCCAGCCCAGCTCGTCGCTGACGGCGACACCGATGCGCCGCTGGCCCACGTCGAGCCCCAACGTTCGCCCGCAGGCCGCGCGGAAGGAGTTATCGCAACCTTCCGACATGTCGTACCACCTTACCCTGTGGACGGAGCAACGCCCCGTGCACACGGGTCCACCCTAAGTCAGCATGAGACATTTGTCAAGCCAACCGCCGATCGCTGAGATAAGCCTTGACCAATTCCTCGAGGAGCTCCGAGCGCTCGACGCTGCGTACAAGGCTGCGGGCGTGCCGATGACTGGTAATGTAGGTGGGATCTCCAGACAGCAGGTAGCCGACGATTTGGCTCACCGGATCGTATCCCTTTTCCTCCAGGGCTGCGTACACTTCCCGAAGGATGCGGCCGGCGCGCGGGAGCCGATCAGGCTCAAACCGGAACAACATGGTGCGATCCGTGCCGGTCATGATCGGCTGCCCCCCTTCCCCCATTTCCCCCACGCCGGTGATGAACCCTGGATTCGGTGGGCGCCCGCTCAATTCCTCCCAGCGCCGGGCGCCCACCCGAGAAAGCCGCATCAGTTCTGGCGGGACCGGGCCGCCGCCAGCTGGGCCAGCACTACGTCCCGGGCCTTCGCGAGGGCTTCGTCGAGCCGCGCCGGATTGCGGCCGCCGGCCCGGGCCATGTGGGGCTGGCCGCCACCGCCGCCCTCGACGATCCGCGCCGCCTCCCGCACAATCTGGCCAGCATGGACGCCCTCGGCGACCAGGTCGCGGCTCGCCATCGCGATCAGGCTCACCTTCCCGTCGGACGCCGTCCCGAGCACCACAGCGCCGGAGCCCAGCCGATCCCGCAACAGGTCGCCCAAAACCACCAGGTCATCCGGCTCCACATGCTGGACGTGGGCGACCAGCACCCGGGTGCCACCCACCGCTTTGGCCTGGGCCAAGAGCGTGTCGACCCGGAGTGCCAAAAGCTGCGACTTGAGGGTATCCCGCTCCTTTTCGACCCGCCGCAGCTGCGCCAAAAGCGCCTCAAGCTGCTGCGGGATCTGGGCGGGCGCCGCCCGCAGCCGGTCGCTCACGTCCCGCACCAGCGCTTCCTGGGCCGCGACGTGGCGCCAAGCCGCTTCGCCGGCCACGGCCTCGATGCGCCGCACGCCAGCGGCGACGCTGCCCTCGGAGACGATCTTGAAGAAGCCCAGCTCACCGCTGCGCTGCACGTGCGTCCCACCGCAGAGCTCCAGGCTGTAGTCGCCTATGCGCACGACCCGCACCCGCTCGCCATACTTCTCCCCAAACAAGGCCTTAGCACCCAAGCGCCGTGCGTCGGCCAAGGCCATTTCCGTCCACGTGACCGGCAGGTCAGCCATGATCTTTTCGTTGACCCGCCGCTCGATAGCCGCCAACTGGTCGGGCGATACGGGTTCGAAATGGGTGAAGTCAAAGCGCAGCCGATCGGGCGCCACCAAGGAACCCGCTTGGGTGGCGTGCTCGCCCAGGATCTCGCCCAACGCTGCGTGCAACAGGTGCGTGGCCGTATGGTGGCGCTGGGTCGCCGCCCTTGTCTGGCCATCCACAGTGGCCAGCACCCACTCGCCGACCGCCAGGCGCCCGCTTGTGACGCGCCCTTTGTGCATAATGAGGCCCGCCTCGGTCCGGCGCGCGTCGACGATTTCGATCTGGCCAGCGGCGCCGGTGACGGTGCCGGTATCACCCACCTGCCCACCGCCTTCCGGGTAGAAGGGGGTGCGATCCAGCACCACCTCCACCTCCTGGCCGCGGGTCACGGCCGGCACGCTGTCCCCGTCAACCACCAGGGCCAGAACGCGCGCTTCCGCTTCGAGCTTCTCGTAGCCAAGAAACTCCGTCCGGGGCAACTGCGACAAGCCCGGCGCCGCATGGGTATCCTTGCCCAGGTAGCCTTCCTCGCCCCGCGCCGCCCGGGCCCGCTCCCGCTGGCGCTCCATAGCCGCACGGAAGCCTTCCTCGTCGATCTCGAGCCCCCGGTCCGCGGCGATCTCCCGGCTCAACTCCAACGGGAACCCGTAGGTGTCATACAGCCGGAAAACGTCCTCCCCCGGCAGCACCTTGCGGCCTTCGCGCTCGGCGGACCGCATAACGTCCTCCAAGATCTCAAGGCCCTGGTCCAGCGTCTGGTGGAAACGCTGCTCCTCAAGCTCAATGATGCGGCGCACGTAAGCCTCCCGCTGCGCAATCTCGGGATAGCCGACGCGCATCTGCTGGACGACGGTCCGCGCGATCTCGCCCAGGAACGGCTCCGTGATGCCAAGCAGCCGGGCGTGCCGCACCGCGCGCCGCAGCAGCCGCCGCAGCACATAACCGCGCCCTTCGTTGCTGGGCAAGACGCCGTCGTGGACGAGGAACGTGACGGCGCGCATGTGGTCGGTGATGACCCGCAAGGAGATGTCGGCCTTGGGGTCCTGCTTGTAGGCGACGCCGGCGCGGGCCGCGACATGGTCCACGATGGGCCGCACCAGGTCGATTTCAAAGTTGCTGCGCACGCCCTGCAGGAGGGCAGCCGCCCGCTCCAGGCCCATGCCGGTGTCGATGCCCTTGCGCTCGAGGGGGTTGTAGTTGCCCTGCTCATCCTTGAAGAACTGGATAAAGACTAGGTTCCAAATCTCAACGAACCGCTCGCACCGGGGACAGCCGGGACGGCAGTCAGGATGCCCGCAGCCCTTTTCGGGACCCCGGTCAACGTGAATCTCCGAGCACGGACCGCAGGGGCCGACGCCGATTTCCCAGAAGTTGTCGGACTTCCCCATGCGGACGATGCGCTCGGGGGGCAAGCCGACTTCCTTCTCCCAAATCGTGGCCGCCTCGTCATCTTCCAGATACACGCTGGCCCACAGCCGGTCCGGCGAGATGCCCATGCGTTGGGTGACAAACTCCCACGCCCAAAGGATGGCGTCCTGCTTAAAATAGTCGCCAAACGAGAAGTTGCCCAGCATCTCAAAGAACGTGTTGTGCCGGTCCGTCAAGCCCACCTGGTCGATGTCGGGCGTGCGCACGCAGCGCTGGCAGGTCGTGATCCGCGGGTGCTCGGGCACCGCTTGGCCGAGGAAGTAAGGCTTGAAGGGCACCATCCCCGCCGCAGTCAACAGGAGCGTCGGATCCCCGTGGGGCACCAGCGATGCACTGGGTAAGCGTTTGTGGCCTTTTTCCTCAAAAAAGCGCAGAAACTCCTCGCGCAGTTGGTCCCCGCTCCACTGCCGCATGGAGGATGGCCTCCCTCTCATTATGCCGCTCAGAGGCGTAAAATCGTTATTTTATGGTAGCAAGCCCGGCCACAGCGTGTCAAGAAAGGGAAAAGGGCGGGCCACCGTCCTGTGCCCGCCCCAGAGCCGGCCCAGCCCGCCGGGTTTCCCGTCCCGTTTCAGACGCCCGCCAAGGTTTGCATCTTGCCGGCGACCCACTGCATCCCGCGTGAACCCATCGCCCGGGCGGCGACTCGTTCCACCCGCCGGCCCATGCGCCTGGCGCTGCGCCGCCAGGCCTGCCGCGTCCGGTTGTCGGCCCTGGCTATCAGGTAGGCCCCGGCCGCAAAGCCCAGCAGACCCCAGGCCATTGCCCGCATCATGGCGCCCTTCAACTCCTTCCTGCCGTCGTCAGCTCCGTATCCGGCACGCGGTTAGTATGCCCATCCGCCGCGCGGCCGGCAGGGCGCAGGGGGCCAGCGATGATGCCGCCGCCCAAAAGGTAGTCGCCGTCGTACCAAACGACCGCCTGCCCTGGGCTAATCGCCCACTGGGGTTCCGTAAAGCGCGTGATGACGCCGCCCGGTACGGGTTCGATCACCGCGGGGGCAGGCTGGGCGTTGTAGCGGATCTGCGCCTGCACCTGCGTGGGACCGTCAATCCCGGGAATGCTGACCCAGTTGACGTCCCGCACCACAAGCCCCCACTCCCGCACCTGGTCCGCCCGGCCCACGATGATCGCATTGCGCTCAGGGTCGATCCGCACAACATACAGCCGCTCGCCGGCCGCGACACCCAAGCCCTTGCGCTGGCCGACCGTGTAGAAGGCGATGCCCTGGTGCTCGCCCAGGTAGTTGCCGTCCACATCGTAAATGGGGCCCGGGCGGTGCGCCTCCGGCCGGTACTCCCGCAGGAAGCGCCGGTAATCGTTGTCAGGGATGAAGCAGATTTCCTGGGAGTCCGGCTTGGCCGCCACGCCGAGCCCCAGTTCCCGCGCGATGGCCCGGATCTCGTCTTTGGTGTACTCGCCGCAAGGCGTCAAGGTATGGCTCAGCTGCTCCTGGGTTTGCCCGTAAAATGTGTACGTCTGGTCTTTGCGCGGGTCCGCGGACTTGCGCACGACGTACCGTCCGCGCTCCGGGTCGTAGCCGATCCGGGCGTAGTGGCCGGTGGCTACGTAATCGGCGTCCAGCTCGAGCGCCTTCTCCAAGAGCGTGCCGAACTTGACCGCTTGGTTGCACAATAGGCACGGGTTGGGCGTCAAGCCCCGCAGGTAGTCGTCGGCAAAGCGATCGATGACGGCCTCCTGGAATGGCTCCTGGAAGTTGACGACGTAATACGGGATCCCCAAGCGATGGGCCACCCGGCGTGCATCCTCCACGGCCGTCAGGCTGCAGCAGCCGGTTTCCGAGCGGTGGCCCAGGGGCAGGTCATCGGGCCAAAGCTGCATGGTGATGCCGATGACGTCGTAGCCTTCCTTTTTGAGCAGCGCCGCCGCCACCGAGCTGTCCACCCCGCCGCTCATGGCGACCACCACCCGGATCTCGTGCTTGGGCGGTGCGTCGGGCGGTAGAGGCCAGGTGGGCGGTACGCCCGTCTTTGTCTCCATGGGTTATCCCTACCCTCTAAGCACACGGGCGGTAGTCCGCGCCTTCTTCCGCAGCCGTTCCACCGTGGCGGCGATAAGCTCCACCGCCTGGCGGACCTCCGCCTCGGTGTTGTCTTTGCCCAGCGTGAGCCGGAGCGACCCGCGCGCGAGCTCCCGCGACAGTCCCATGGCCAACAGCACATGGGACGGCGACAAGGAACCCGACGTGCAGGCCGATCCGCTGGAGGCCGCCAGCCCGGCCAGGTCCAGGTTGAGCAGCAGCGACTCCCCGTCGACGCCGGCAAACGACACGTGCACGTTGTTGGGCAGCCGCTGCGCCGGGTGGCCGTTGATGCGGGCGTCGGGGACCCGCGCCAGGATCCCGGCGGCGAGCTCGTCCCGGAGCCGGATCAATGCCGGCACGACCCGGTCCATCTCGGCACAGGCCAGCTCCAGCGCCCGCGCCAAACCGACGATGCCGGCGACGGATTCGGTGCCGGCCCGGAGGCCCCGCTCCTGCCCCCCGCCGTGCAAGAGCGGCTCGATGGGCGTTCCCCGGCGCACGTACACCGCACCGGTCCCTTTGGGCCCGTAAAATTTGTGCGCCGAGATGACCAGCACGTCGCAACCCAAGGCGTCAACATCGATGGGCATGAGGCCGGCCGTCTGGACGGCATCCACGACGAGGGGCACGCCGCGGCTTCGGGTCACCGCGGCGATCTCGGCGATGGGCTGTACGGTGCCCACCTCGTTGTTGGCGTGCATGACGGCCACCAGGGCGGTGTCCGGCCGCAAGGCCCGGGCGACCGCGTCCGGGTCCACGACACCGTAGCCGTCCACCGGCACCAACGTCAGCTCCCACCCGCGGCGCTCAAGAAACCGGGCTGCACTCAGGACAGCCTGGTGCTCGATGGCCGACACGATCAAGTGGCGGCCGCTTGCCTCCCGCGCCCACGCGATGCCCTTGACGGCCAGGTTGTCGCCTTCCGTTCCGCCGGAGGTGAAATAGATCTCCGACGGGCGGGCGCCGATTAAACCCGCAACCCGTTCCCGCGCTTCGTCAATCGCCGCGCGGGCTCGGCGAGCCGCGGCATATGGGGACGACGGGTTGCCGTACCACTGTTCCAGCCACGGCCGCATGGCTTCCAGCACCCTGGCGTCCAGGGGCGTAGTGGCCGCGTGATCCATGTAGATCGTCCCCATGCGCCCGCCTCCGGCTAGATGTGGTAAATGTACTCGCCGTCGGCCGCTTGGGCCGCTTCGGCGGCGGCCAGGAGATCCGCCAGGCTCAACGACTCGAGCAGTTCCGCCACCCGGGCCGACAGCGTCTGCCAAAGGTGACGGGTGCCGTAGCGGGGCAGGTGGCTGCGGTCCCGGCCCAAGGGCCCGCCGTCGTCAAACCGGATGTCCATGCTCCCCTCAAGCACCCGGAGCACGGCGCCCGCCGTCACTTGCTGGGGCGGTGCCGCCAGCTGATACCCGCCCTGCGCCCCGCGCACGCTCACCACCAGGCCCGCCTTGCGCAGACTACCCATGAGTTGCTCCAGGTAATGTTCCGAAATCCCTTGTCGCTCCGCGACCTGCTTAAGGGCGATGGGCCCCTGGCCGTAATGAAGGGCGAGGTCCAGCATAGCCCGCAGCCCGTACTCGCCCCGGGTGGAGATGCGCACTGCCCTTCGCCTCCCGTGTTCTCCCACGGCCGGGAAATCCGACCTGTTTACCTGGGTTTCCGCCCCCATCTTAGCACGGGGCCTCCCCCCGGTCAATTGCCGCTTGCCGTACGCTGGCCGCTTCCCGTACGCCGTTCATTGCCCGTGCACCGGCCGGCGCAACCCGGAACCGCTCCGTCAGTCGGCCGGCCCGTCGCCGCGCCACTTTTGCAGCCGCTCCCGCAGCACCGCCTCATACCCCTGATCCGACGGCTCATAAAACCTCCGCCCGACCAGATTGTCCGGCAAGTATTGCTGCACCACGTGATGGCCCGGGTAGTCGTGGGGATAAAGGTACCCTTCCCCATGCCCCAGCCGCTTGGCGCCAGGATAAGACGCGTCCCGCAAGTGGATCGGCACCGGCTCCCACCGCTCCGTGCGCACGGCCTCCAGAGCGGCCCCGATGGCCTTGTAGGCGCTGTTGCTCTTGGGCGCGGTGGCGATGTAGATGGCCGCCTGGGCCAGCGGGATGCGCCCCTCGGGCAGCCCCACGTGCTCCACGGCCTGCGCCGCGGCCACCGCCACCAGCAGCGCCTGGGGATCGGCGTTGCCCACGTCCTCCGCCGCGTGGATGATGAGTCGCCGGGCGATGGTGCGGGGGTCTTCGCCTGCTTCCAGCATGCGGGCCAACCAGTAGACGGCCGCGTCCGGATCCGACCCGCGCATGCTTTTGATGAAGGCCGAGAGTACGTCGTAATGCTCGTCGCCCTCTCCGTCGTAGTGCACCGTCCGCGTCTGAAGCGCCGCCGCGACCAACTCCGCCGTCACCCGCACGGGTTGCGCCGCCGGCGCTCCTCCAGCGCCGGCTCCGCGCACGGGCGTTTCGCCTTCCCCCTGTGCCGGGCGCTGGCCGGCGCCGGCCAGCGCCATGTCCACCGCCAGCTCCAGGCCGTTGAGCGCCGCCCGGGCATCGCCGTTGGCCGCCCGGAGGAGTAGCGCCCGGGCCCCGGGCTCAAGCTCCACCTGGAGCGAACCCAGGCCGCGCTCCGGGTCACGCAACGCCCGGTCGATGATCTGCGACAGGTGCTCGTCCGCCAGCGCCGCCAGCCGGAAGATGGGCGCCCGGGAAAGCAGCGGGGCGTTGACGGAAAAGAAGGGGTTCTGCGTCGTCGCCCCGATGAGCACGATGGTACCGTCCTCCACAGCCGGCAGCAGCGCGTCCTGCTGGGCGCGGGTGAAGCGGTGGATCTCATCGATGAACAGCACCGTCCGCTGGCCCTGGTAGCGCAGGCGCTCCCGGGCTTCCTCGATGACGCGTCTCACGTCCGCGACCCCGGCGGTCACCGCGTTGAGGGACGCGAAGAAAGCCTGCGTACGGGCCGCGATGATGCGGGCCAGCGTCGTCTTGCCCGAGCCCGGCGGGCCATAGAGGATCATCGAACGCAGCCGGTCCCGTTCAACCAGCACCCTCAGGGGCCGTCCCGGGCCCAGCAGCTCCTCCTGGCCCACGATCTCGTCCAGGTCCCGCGGCCGCATGCGTTCCGCGAGCGGCGCGACCGCCTGTCGCGCCCGCCTTTCCGCGGCGGCAAACAGATCCAATGGCGTTCACCTCCACGCCGGAGGACCGCAAGCTGTACCGCCCAGCGAGGCATAAGAAAACGGGAGGATCTTCACCCTCCCGCTGCCGACTCAGAGACCCCGCCGTGCCGCCATATCCGGCTGTTGGTGAACCCGCGCTCTGGCAGGTGGGTGTCCTCCTGGGCGCTTGTGGGCTTCCCCGCTCGCCGGGGCTTGCACGCCACGTCCAGAGCCGGACTCCCCATGTGTAGGTGTTGGCCCACAACAAAGCCGGACTCGTCGCGCACACAGCAGGGCGTGATTTCCCTGCCAGCCCCATGATAACACACGCGGCTTGGCCCCGGCAACCGGCCGCTTTTGGCAGTGCTCCCTAACGCAAGCGGATGTGCAGCTCCCGCAGCTGCGCCTCGGTGACCGCCGCCGGTGCACCCGTCAAGAGGCAGCTCGCGCTCTGGGTCTTGGGGAACGCGATGACGTCCCGGATGTTGTCGGTCCCGGCCAGGAGCATCACGAGCCGGTCAAGGCCAAAGGCCACGCCCCCGTGGGGCGGCGTGCCGTACTCGAAGGCCTCCAGCAGGAAGCCGAACTTCTCGTTAGCCTCTTCCTGGGTGAGGCCGATCACCCGGAAAACCGCCTCCTGCACGTCCCGCCGGTGGATCCGGATGGAACCGCCGCCCAATTCGTAGCCGTTGATCACCAGGTCGTACGCCTTGGCCCGGACCTTGAAAGGCTCCGTCTCGAGCAGCGGCAAGTCCTCATCCACCGGTGACGTGAACGGGTGGTGCGCCGGGTCCGGGCGCCCGGTTTCCGGATTTTCGTGGAACAGCGGCCAGTCCACGATCCACGCGCAGGCGAACTGCTTCGGGTCGGGCTGGTAGATCTCGCGTCCAAGCCGCACCCGCAGCCGGCCCAAGATTTCCGCGGCCACTTCCCGCTTGTCCGCGGCAAAGAGCACGAGATCGCCCGCAGCCGCTTCGGTCGCTTCCCGCAGCCGCCCGAGGGTCTCCTCTGACAAGAACTTCGCGATCGGCGAGCGGACGCCGTCCACCTGGAACGCCAGCCACGCCAGGCCCTTGGCGCCCCACTGCACCGCCAGCTCCACCAGCTCGTCGATTTCCCGCCGGCTCATGCCCGCGCCGCCCGGCACCTTGAGGGCCTTGACCCGCCCGCCTTCCTCCACCGCCCGGGAGAATACCTGGAAACCGCTGCCGGCGACGATGTCCGAGACGTCCACCAGCTCCATGCCAAAGCGCAAGTCCGGCTTGTCGCTGCCGAACCGGTCGATGGCCTCGTCGTATCGCAGGCGCGGGAACGGCTGGGGCAGGCTGATGCCGCCCGCCTCCCGGAACACGTGCACGATCAGCCGCTCCATCACGTCCAGTACGTCATCCATGTCGACAAACGACATCTCGACGTCAATCTGGGTGAACTCCGGCTGGCGGTCCGCCCGCAGGTCCTCGTCCCGGAAGCAGCGGGCGATCTGGAAATATCGTTCTAAGCCCGCCACCATCAGCAGCTGCTTGAACAGCTGCGGCGACTGGGGCAGCGCGAAGAACTTGCCCGGGTTGACGCGGCTTGGCACCAGGTAGTCCCGGGCGCCTTCCGGCGTGCTGCGGGTCAGCATCGGCGTCTCAATCTCGAGAAACCCTTCCCGGTCCATGAACTGCCGCACCGCCATCGTCGCCCGGTGCCGCAGCATGAGGATGCGCTGCATGGATGGGCGTCGCAGATCCAACGCCCGGTAGCGCAGGCGCACCGTCTCGTCCACCTCGGTCCGGTCGTCGAGGCTGAAGGGCAAGGGCTTTGCCCGGCTCAAGACCGTCACTGCCTTGCCGTCTACCTCGATCTCGCCGGTGGCCAGGTTCGGATTTTCCGCCCCCGGCATGCGCCGGCGCACCTGGCCGCGCACCGACACCACGTACTCGTTGCGTAAGGTATCGGCGATCCGGTAGGCTTCCGGGTCCACCTGGGGATTGAACACCACCTGCACGAGACCGCTGCGATCCCGCAAGTCCACGAAGATCAAGCCGCCGTGGTCCCGCCGCCGATGGACCCAGCCGTTGAGAACGACCTCCTGCCCGGCGTGGGCCGGCCTCAGTTCCCCGCACCAATGGGTGCGCTGCCAGCGCTGCTGCGTCGACTCCATTCGCCCATCAGCCGCCTTTCCGCATCAAGGACTGAAACACTGCTTCTGGCTGCGTTTCCCGCTCATCGCCGGTGGCCATCTCCCGCACCCGCACGACGCCGCGGGACGCCTCGTCCTCACCGATGATGACCACGACCCGGGCGCCCAGCCGGTCGGCCTGCTTCATCTGGGCCCGCAGGCTGCGGTCCATGTAGTCGATCTCCACCCGCAGGCCCGCGTCCCGCCACTCCCCGGCAAGCCGCACCGCCATGCGCCGCCCGGCCGCCCCGTGGTGCGCGATCATGGCGTCCAGGGGCTGGGGTGCGGGCGCCGGCCGGTGCTTGGCCATGACCAGGAGAATCCTCTCCATCCCGGCCGCGAAACCGACCCCAGGCATGGGCGGGCCGCCCAAGGTTTCCACGAGCCCGTCGTACCGCCCGCCGCCGCCCAGGGCGTCCTGCGCACCCAAGTCGGACGAGACGAGCTCGAAGACCGTCTTGGTGTAATAGTCCAACCCCCGCACCAGGCGCGGGGCCAGCCGGTACGGGAGCCCAAAATCGTCCAGGTACGCCCGTACCTGCTGGAAGTGGCTCGCGCACTCGTCACACAGGCTGTCCACCAACCGCGGGACGTCCTCCGTGAGCCGCCGGCACGACTCCCGCTTGCAGTCCAAGAGCCGCAGCGGATTGCGGTCGTAGCGCTCCCGGCAACTGGCGCACAACTGCTCCCGCCGGTCGGCCAGGTGCGCCCGCAGCCGCTCCACGTACGCGGGCCGGCACCGGGGGCAGCCGATGCTGTTGATGAGCACCTCAAAACCGGTCACGCCCACCCGCTTGAGCAACGTGGCGGGCATGCGGATCATCTCGGCGTCGGCCGCCGGGTCCATGGTGCCCAGGCACTCGGCGCCCAGTTGGTGGAACTGCCGGGCCCGTCCGGCTTGCGGCCGCTCGTAACGGAACATCGGGCCCATGTAGTACAGCTTGATCGGCAGGGCGCCCTTGTCCATGTTGTGCTCCAGGACCGCCCGCACGAC
>DATCLD010000096.1:0-5230 GCA_036564115.1 Limnochordales bacterium | reverse complement strand
ACGAAACCGCCCTTGCGCGTCCCAACCAATACACGCACCCGTGCCACGCTTCACCCTCCCGTGAGGAATGGTGTGCCGCGCCGGGGAGCCGGACGGCGGTACAGGTAAATTGTACCAGTGTCTGACCGTTTTTGGATCACTTATTTTCTGCGGCCGTTGTTAATTGTCGCTGTATCCGTGCAGCAATTTGTCCTTCGGCAAGGGTTTCGCACCACTGTGCGAGAAACACAGTGGTTGGACCGGGCCGCGTCATTTCATGCGAAACGCGGGATGACGCGCCGGTATCCCGCGGGCTACATTGATGACACACCTCGAGGTGAGCTGCGCGCGGCGCAATCTGGTGCAACTCATCAGGAGGTGGCATCGGTGCGGAGCTCGCGTCGGATCATCGCCGTTGGCTTGGTGGTCGCCCTGCTGGTGGCCGGGCTGCCCATGGGGCAGATGGGCCGGGCCTCGGCCCAGGCCGCTGAGGCCGGCATCGTGCTGCCGGTGGGGGAAGTGCTGGACGATGAGGCACTGCAGGATGTGACGGGCAAGGCGCTGCCCCTAGCCGGCGTCGCCATGGTGGCGGCGCGGGCGGCTGCCGCCTGGGTCGGCGTAAAGCTGGCCGAAAGCGCCTGGAACAACGTCATCGAACCGGCGCTGGACAAGTACGTCTGGTCGCCGGTGCGGGAAAAACTCGGCCTTTAGACAGCGCCGCAGCGTAGGCGGTTGGGCGGCGGGGGCTGTCCCGCCGCCCTCGCATCCGCTCCCAAACGAGGTGTCATTGACAGCGGGGTGAAAGGATCGTGTCGGGCAACCGGATCGTCTGGTGGTGGGAGGCGCGGCTCGTGCTTGCCCTCATCCTCTGGTTCTTGACCTTCGAGCGGCTGTGGGAGGTCGGCAAGCTGGTCGCCGCGGGCCACGGCTTCGAGATGGCCGCGGTCGGCAACACGTTGCTGCTGTTGGCCCTCGCCTTGCTCGCCTCCTGGCGGATGCCGCTGTACCCGCCGCGGTGAGCAGCCTACGGCTGTTGGGGGCCCTCCGGCCCTTGGCCGGAAACAGGGCGCTGCGACTCGCCGGGGCTGCCCGCCGGGCGGCCGGGCGCTGCCGGGAGGACGCCCCGGGCGGTGAGCTCATCCAGTAGCGCTCGGCAATAATCCCACAACGCCGGCGCCCCGCGGGCGACGAGGGGTCCGGAGCGGGTCTCGACGTCGGCACGGGTGACGCCAAACTCCAGCCACGTGCCGCCCCCGAGGAGGCAGTTGCCGTAGATAGGCTGGAAGCGGTCGAGGGCCCGGGCGAAAGCCGCCTCGGGCGTCTGCCCGGCCTCAAACTCTTCCCAAAGCGCCCGGAACTCGTGCGCCTGGTCGGGGGGCAAGAGCCCAAACAGGCGCTGGGCTGCCAGCTCCTCCCGCTGGTGCTGCTCGGGGCCGTTGTTGTTGTAGTAGAAGTTGTCGCCCGCGTCGATCTCGACAATGTCGTGAATGAGCAACATCTTGATCACGCGCCCGATGTCAACGGACGCGGTGGGGGCAAGTTCAGCCAAGACCATGGCCATGACGGCCAAGTGCCATGAGTGCTCGGCGGCGTTTTCCCGGCGTGATCCGTCCAGCAGCCGGTTGCGGCGGGTGACGCTCTTGAGCTTGTCGATTTCCCGGAGGAAATGCAGCTGACGTTCAAGACGTGCCGCCTGATGGTCATTGTTGCGCATGGGGGAACCCCCTTGACGGGTGCTGCCCGTGCGGCCCGGCCAGCGTCCGGGGCGCGAGCGGTTGTCACGCACCCCATTTTAGATCATTTTTCAGCGCCGTTCATGTGGGGCTGGGCACCCGCCGCCGGAGTCCAGGTTCCAGCGGCCGCACGGCGCAGGGAAAGGCGCAGGTGAGAGGGGGGAAACGGATTGTATCGTTTGAGCACGTCGGGCCCCGTCGTCATCGGCCAGGGCACGGTGGAAAGCTTCGGCATGCGCCTACGCATCTACTTGTACGCCGTCGACGGTTTGCTCATCGACACCGGTCCACGCACACTCGGCCAACACTTGCCGGGTTTTCTTGACCGACTGCCGCCGCTTGACCGGGTGGTCCTTACCCACCTGCACGAGGACCACAGCGGCATGGCAGCCTTCGTGGCTTGGCGGCACCGCGTGCCCGTCTACTGCCTGGACACGACGGGCATAGCGGCCGGCGAGCGGGTACGGCTGCCCCTCTACCGGCACGTCTTTTGGGGGACGCCGGAGCCCTTCGTGGCAAAGCCTTTAGGTGATGCGGTGGAGACGGAGCGGTATTCTTTTCACGTCATCCCGACCCCGGGGCATGCGACCGATCACGTGGCGCTTTACGAGCCCAACCAGGGTTGGCTGTTCAGCGGCGACCTGTACCTGGGTCCCCGAGTCGGCCCCGTGATGCGGCAAGAGTCGCTGCCCGCGCTCATGGATTCCCTGCGCCGGGTGCTCGAGCTCCCGTTTGACACCGTGTTCTGTTCCCACGCCGGCCCCGTAGCCGAAGGGCGGGCCGCCCTGGAGCGCAAGCTCCAGATGCTTGCGGACATCCAGGGACAAGTCCGGGAGCTTGCGGCGCGCGGCTGGTCCATGCGTCAAGTGACCCGCCACCTTTTCCCGCGGGAGCCCTTGATTACGTGGCTGTCCATGGGCGAGTGGTCTATGCGCCACGTGGTGCGCTCCTTCTGGCCACGAGGGTAGGCTGTGAGGGGCACCGCGCGCTCAAGACACTGGGCCCGCGTCTGCGTGCGCTTACGCGAGCAGCAGGCGGTCGTCCACCAAGTCGGCCCCTCGCACGCGGGTGAACTCCTGCAGCAAATCCTGCACCGTCATGCGGGTCCGCTCGGGCCCGGACAGGTCCAAGACGACGCTGCCCTCGTGCATCATAATCGTCCGGTCGCCGATGCGCAGGGCGTGCTCCAGATTGTGGGTGACCATGAGCGTCGTCAGGCCGTACTCGCCCACGATCCGGGTCGTCAAATCCAAGACCTGCTTGGCCGTCTTAGGGTCCAGCGCGGCGGTGTGCTCGTCTAAAAGCAAGAGTGACGGGTGGGTCATCGTGGCCATGATGAGAGACAGCGACTGCCGCTGGCCGCCGGACAAGAGCCCGACCTCGCTTTGCAGCCGAGTCTCGAGGCCGAGGCCTAGGGGTGCCAAAAGCTCCCGGTACCGGGCGCGGCCGGCACGCGTGACGCCCCGGGCCAGCGTGCGCCGCCGCCCCCGCAGTTCGGCCATGCTCAAGTTTTCCTCGATGGTCATGGAGGCCGCGGTCCCCTGGAGCGGGTCTTGGAAGACCCGCCCGATGAACTGGGCGCGGCGGTGCTCACTCCAACGGGTGATGTCGACGCCGTCGAGGATGATCCGGCCCCGGTCGGGGAGGTAGCGGCCAGCAATGAGGTTGAGTAGGGTCGACTTGCCAGCGCCGTTGCTGCCGATCACCGTGACAAACTGGCCCTTCTCGATGGTCAGATCGACGCGGTTGACGGCCACCTTAACGCTGCCGCCGCCCACCGGGAACGTCTTGGTCAGCTTTTCCAGCACCAGCACGGCTCACATTCCTTCCCTTCCGGCCCGGGCTGCGGCCACAACGCCGTTGGCGTTGGTTTGGGTCAGCGCGTCCAGCTCCTCGTCGGTGAGCGTCTTGCGGCTGGCGAAGCCCTCCTTGAGCGCGGGCCCAGCCAACGCCAGGACGACGATGGCGGCCGTCACGATCCGCAGGTCGGTGGGAGCGAAGCCAGCCCCCAGCGCGAAGTAGATGGCCAAGCGGTAGAGGACCGCGCCGATGACGGCCCCGAGGGTAGCACGGAAGACGGTGGAAGGCCTGATCAAGGCGTGGCCGAGGATGACCGACGCCAGCCCGGTGATGATGGTGCCAAGCCCCATCCCCACGTCGGCGTAGCCCTGGTACTGGGCCATCATCGCACCCGCCAGCGCCACCAGGCCATTGGAGAACGCCAAGCCCAGCACGATCATGGCGTCGGTATCCACCCCTAGGCTGCGGATCATGGCGGGATTGTCACCCGTCGCGCGCATGGCGAGGCCGACCTCGGTGCTTAAAAACCAGTCCATGCCCAGCTTGACGACGAGCACCAGGACGCCAAAGACGATGAGCGCCTGGAGGGGGTGGTCGAACCCCCAGTCGGACAGGTTGGTAAAGAGCGTCGGCTGGCGCAGCAGCGGCACGTTGGGCCGGCCCATGATGCGCAGGTTGACCGAGTACAGCGCGGTCATTGTCAGGATACTGGCCAAAAGGCCCGCAATGCGCATCTTGGTGTGCATGAATCCCGTGATGGCGCCCGCCAGCATCCCGGCGAAAAAGGCGACCACGACGGCCACGATGGGCGAGATCCCGGCCACGATCAGCGTCGCGGCGACGGCCGCCCCCAAGGGGAAGGTCCCGTCCACCGTCAGGTCGGCAAAGTGCAGCACGCGAAAGGTCAGATAGACCCCGAGGGCCAGCACGCCGTAGGCCAGCCCTTGCTCAAGCGACCCGCTCAGGGCGTACCAACTCAAGGCCGCTACATCCTTCCCGCCCGATCCAGGAGTGCTGGACCGGAGTGTCCTACGTCCTGGCGTCCTTCAAAAAAGAGTGGAAGGCCGTTGCAGGCCTTCCACCCCAAACGACCCGCCGAATCCGGCTCCTATTCTTCGATGATGCGTACCGCCTTGGCGATGACGGAGTCCGGGATCTGGACGTTCATGCGCCGGGCGGCACCCATGTTGAGGACCACGCTCTGCTCGCTCAAGTACTCGATGGGAATCTCGGCCGGGTTCTCCCCATTGAGCACCCGCACCGCGATATCCGCCGTCTGCCGGCCCAGCTGGTAGTAGTCGATGCCGACAGTGGCCAGGGCCCCTTTCGCGACGCTGTCCGCCTCGCCGGCAATGAGCGGCAGGCGCGCCCGCTCCGCCACCAGTACGACGGACTCCAAGGCCGACACGACGGTGTTGTCCGTCGGCACGTAGATCGCGTCAACCCGGCCCACCAGCGACTGGGCGGCCTGGAGCACCTCGTTGGAGTTGGCGGCGGTGGCTTCTACCAACTGCAAGCCCAGCGCCGCCGCGGCCTCGCGGGCGATCTCTACCTGGACAACCGAGTTGACTTCACCCGCGTTGTACAGGACGCCGACGCGGGTCGCCCGCGGGAGGATTTCCTTGAGCAGCTCCAACTGGGCGCGCACTGGCGTCAGGTCCGACGTGCCGGTCACATTGGTCCCCGGGCGCTCAATGCTCTCCACCAGGTCTGCGGCC
>DATCLD010000095.1:0-3483 GCA_036564115.1 Limnochordales bacterium | reverse complement strand
CGGCGGGCGATGGCGATGGCCTCGCCGATGCGCGACGGCTGATCGTCCATGATCACCACGTCCGCCGCCTCGATGGCGGCGTCCGAACCCAGCGCGCCCATGGCGATGCCGATGTCCGCCCGGGTCAGGACGGGGGCGTCGTTGATGCCGTCACCGGCGAAGACCACTTTCCCGCCCGCTGCGTGGGCCTCAGCCGTGAGCCGCTCGAGGATCTCCACCTTCTGCTCCGGCAACAGGCCGGCATGCACCTCGTCGACGCCCACGGCCTCCGCGACCCGGCGGGCGGCGGACTCTTCATCGCCCGTGAGCATCACGGTGCGGGCGACGCCCAGCTTCTTGAGGGACCGGATGGCTTTGGCCGCGTCCGGCTTGAGCTCGTCGCCCACGTGGACCCGGCCGACCAGCGTCCCGTCGACGGCCACGTGGACCACCGTGCCGTCGGCGGTGCAGGCATCGTGAGGAACGCCCTCCCGGTGCAGCAGCCGGTCGTTGCCGGCCAGGACCCGCCTGCCGTCCACCTCCGCAATGACGCCGTGGCCGGCCACCTCCTGCACGCGGCCGATGCGGGCCGGGTCAGTTGCCTGCCCATAGGCGTCCCGGATGGAGGCGGCAATGGGATGGCGGGAATAGTGCTCGGCGTAGGCCGCGTACTCGAGCACCGCTTCCGCCGAAGCGCCTGCCAGCGCCGTCACTTGACCGACCCGGAACACCCCCTGGGTAAGGGTGCCGGTCTTATCGAGGGCGACGGTGTGCACTTGCGTCAGGGCGTCCAAGTAGTTGGCGCCTTTGACCAGGATGCCCCGCCGCGACGCACCCCCGATGCCGCCGAAATAGCCGACCGGGATGGACAGCACCAGGGCGCACGGGCACGCAATGACCAAGAGCACCAAGGCCCGGTAAAGCCACTCGGAAAACGCCGCTCCCGGGACCAGGAGGGGCGGCAAGAGGGCGACGGCTGCCGCCGCTCCGACCACGGCGGGGGTGTAGTAGCGGGAAAAGGTGGTGATGAACTTCTCCGTGGGGGCTTTGCGGGCCGCGGCCCGCTCCACGAGGGCCAGTATCCTGGCGGCCGAGGATTCGCTGTACGGTTTCGTCACCCGGATCGCCAGCACCCCGTCGGTGTTGACCATGCCCGCCAGCACCTGCGTGCCCGGCACCGCGTGGCGGGGCACCGGCTCACCCGTGAGGGCGGACGTGTCGACCCAGGCGTCGCCTTCGATCACGTCGCCGTCCAGGGGAATCTTTTCCCCAGGCCGGACGACGACTTCCTCGCCTACCCGCACTTGTTCCGGGGAAACGCGGTGCAGCTCGCCTCCGCGCCGCACGTAGGCCACGTCGGGCCGGACGTCCAAGAGCGCTTGGATCGAGCGCCGGGAACGTTGCACGGCGGCGTCCTGAACCGCCTCGCCGACGGAGTAAAAGAGCATGACGCCGACGGCCTCAGGCAGCTCATGGATGAGGATCGCACCGGCGGTCGCGATGGTCATCAGGAAGTTTTCATCAAACAGTTGACCGCTGCGGGCGTTGCGCGCGGCCGCCATGATCACCCGGCGCCCGACAAGCCAATACGCGGCCAGGAACACGAGATACTCGCCCACTGCCCCCGGCGTCCCATGGAGCGACTCGTGAAAGACGCTGCCCAACACCAGCAGCACGGCGGCAGCGCCGATTTCGCCCAACCGCCGCAGGTCCGGGCCCCCGCCCGCGCGCGCCTGCTCCCCACGCCCATGAGCGCCATGCACGCGGGCATCACGCCCACGGGCGCCGTCTCCAGCGGCGCCATCGCCCCGCACACCGTGCTCACCGGCGCCGGGCTCATCCGCACCGGCGTCGCTTGACGCCGCCACCAGCCGCACACCGGGTTCTATGCGCTCGATGATCTGCTGCACAGCCGCGGCGTGCTCGGGCGAGAGGTAAATCGAGCGGGTGGCAAAGTCCACGCCGGCGCCGTGCAACCCGATTTCCCTCTCGATCGCAGCCTCAATCTTCGCGGCGCACGCAGCGCAATCGAGCCCTTCGAGAATGTACCTCCGCTCGCCCGCACTCGCCACGGTGCGCCACCTACCTCGCCTCGGCGTAGTGCGCCTGCGCCAAGGAGATCAGCCCCACGATGTGGTCGTCGTCGAGGGAGTAGTAAACCTGCTTGCCTTCCCGGCGGTACTTCACCAGCCGGTGGGCTTTCAGCAGCCGCAGGTGATGGGATACGGCGGGCAGGCTCATCTCCATAATCTCGGCGATGTCGCACACGCACAGCTCCCGCAGGGAAAGCAGGTACAAGATCCGGGTGCGGGTTTCATCGCTCAGTACTTTAAACAGCTCGGACAGCCCGGCCACCTCCAGCAGCCGGGCCCGCAGCGCCTCGCGGGTTTCCGCGGACGAAGGATTGTGGGTATCGCAGTAATCGGCCAGCGGCCGGACCGCGACGTTGGCCATGGCCATCACCCTTTAGATCCGAATGACGATTAAGCAACAGTTTAATTGTATTGTAGACCTTGCCACGGAAACCGTCAATCCCCAGCGATAAAGGTTGCCGGGCTAGCGATAGAGCAAGACCCCCGCCAAACCGCTGGCCACCAGCACGATGGCGGGATCGAGCCGGAAAAGTCCGATGAGCACCAGGGCCGGCACGGCGATGGCCAGGGCGCGCGCGTCGACCGTGCCTTCCCGGGCCAACGACACGGCGACTCCGACGAGCAACCCCCACGTGCCCGCCCGCACCCCGGCGAGAAACGCGCCGGCCGCGGGCCAGCGGGCTGCTTGGCGCAGTACGCCGAAGAACAGTACCATCAGCAGGGCGGGAACGGTGAAATGTCCCAGATTGGCCGCGATGACGCCGGGAACGCCGGCCAGCTTGTAACCGGTGTAGGTGGCCATCTTGATGGAAATGGCGCCAGGCGCGCCGGCGCTGACGCCGTAAACTTCCAGGAACTCTTCCCGGGTCAGCCAGCCGTGGACGGTGACCACCTGGCGTTCGATGAGCGGGATGAGGGCGTACGCCCCGCCGACCGCAAAGGCCCCCACCTTGAGAAAGGCAAGATACAGCTGGAGCAGCACCATCCAACCCCCTCCCCCACGGAACCCGCAGCCGCATGGGGCCCGCTCCGCCCAGGGATACTAGTCCGCAGAGCGCCTTGGGGGTTCCCCAGACGGGTCCCCGCAACAGGTTGCTCGCAACGAAGGTCGCCCGCTCGCGGGCCGGCCTAAGACCTGGCCGGGAGGCACTGACGCTTTGGCCCAAAACACATGGCTGCGGCGCGCGCTGCTCATGACAGGCGCCGTGGCCGTCAGCGGCTGGGCCGCCTACCGGGCGGCCGAAAGAGCCTTGCGCCCCGCACAGCCCCAGCTCGCGCTCGCCCGCGGCAACCGCCTGCTCCACCGCAGCCACCGGGTGTTGGTGGCCGTCGGGCGCTGGGAAGACCTGGAGCTCCTCATCGGCGGCACGCTGCGCATGCTGGCCCGCATCGGCAGCGAGATCACCATCGC
>DATCLD010000094.1:0-2178 GCA_036564115.1 Limnochordales bacterium | reverse complement strand
GCGTCGCCGTGGGGGTGGTATTTACCCATGACGTCGCCGACGATGCGCGCCGACTTGCGGTGCTGCCGGTCGGGCCGCAGGCCCAGCTCGTACATGCCGTAGAGAATCCGCCGCTGGACCGGCTTGAGCCCGTCCCGCACGTCCGGCAAGGCCCGGTCCACGATGACGCTCATCGCGTAATCGATATAGGATCGCTTCATCTCCTCGTCCACACGGACGGGGAGAATGCGTTCCTCGCTGAAGTCGATGGCCATGCTCGCGTCTCCTTACGCTGCCCGCCGGGCGCTAGACGTCCAGGTTCTGGACTTCCCGGGCGTGGGCCTGGATGAACTCCCGCCGCGGCTGGACGTCTTCGCCCATGAGGATAGCGAAGATCTGGTCGGCCATTTCCGCGTCGTCCAGCGTCAGCTGGCGGATGGTGCGGGTTTCGGGATTCATGGTCGTCTCCCACAGCTGCTCCGCGTCCATCTCACCCAAACCCTTGTACCGCTGGATGGTGATGCCCTGACGCCCGATGCGCTCGAGGATATCGTCGAGCTCCTTGTCGCTGTGGGCGTAGTACATCTGATTGCCTTTCCTGACGCCGTACAAGGGCGGCATGGCGATATACAGGCGGCCGGACTCCACCAGCGGCCGCATGAAGCGGTAGAAGAACGTGAGCAGAAGCGTCCGGATGTGGGCGCCGTCCACGTCGGCATCGGTGTTGTGGCAGCAGATGCCGCCCATCCCGGCGATGAAGTTTTCATCGCCTTCCACCGAGAAGTCGTACACTTGCCCGCGGCTCGGGTTCACCGGCTCCACCTTGGCCACCCGCAGCGCCTCCAGGTCCCCGCCGGGCGCGGAAACCGCCGGCTCCTTGGAACGGGGCTTGCCGATGACCCAGTACACCTGCTGGCCGCGCAGATTCGAGCCGCGCCGGATCTCCACCGCCATCCCCTGGGCCAGTACGAGATACGCCAGCTGCCCGGCCACGTCCCGGGAACGGGTGCGCAAGATGAGCCGGGGCCCCCGCTGACGGCGCCGCCGGGGCCGGAACCGCTCGAGATATGCCCGCTGCTCGGCAGGGCCCAGGTTAAAGATGCGGTCCGGGACGCGCTCCGCGGCCGCCGGCGCGGCGCTGCTTTCCACGCCGGCCAGGCTGCCCCGGGCGATGGCCGCCATGGGCGCTCCGTCCCCTTCCCGGCCCAGCCCGCCGACGACGATGGCCGCGGGCCGGCGCAGGCGGGCGATGGCCGCCCGGCCGACGGGCGCGGTCGTAAAGCGGATGGCGGGCACGAGCCTCCCCCTGGCTGCCGCCCCCTGCCCCGCCTCCACCGTCTGGCCTGCCGGACCCAGCGGGACGCGGGCCGGCGCGAGCACCAGATCCCCGGGGCGGATCTCGTCGCCCCGCTTGAGCTTCTTCTCACCGTTCTCCCAGACAAAGACGCTGTGGGAGGAAGTGACCCGCACCGAACGCCCGCACTCGGTGGTGATCTCGTACAGCGTCTCCGACAGCGGGTGCCGGATCACTTTCTGGATGGGCCGGAAGGCGCACTTGTGGTCCTCCAGGCCGAAGCAGAGCACCGAGAAGCGGCGGTAGTCGAGCCGCCCGTCGAGGCAGGCGTCGATGAAGTCGCCCACCTTGACGCTGCGGATGATCCCCTGCTCATCCCGCACAAAGGCCAGCTCGTCGCCGTCGACCGACATGATAATCACTTTGCCGTAGCGGGCCTTGGACAGGTCAAAGTCCTCGCCGATCCCAGTGCCCAGCGCCGTGATCATGGCGCGGATCTCCTGGTTGCTCAGGATCTTGTCGAGCCGCGCCTTCTCGACGTTGAGAATCTTGCCCCGCAGCGGCATGATGGCCTGGAAGCTGCGGTCGCGGCCCTGCTTGGCGGTGCCTCCGGCGGAGTCGCCCTCCACGAGATACAACTCGCACCGCTCCGGATCCGTCAAGGTGCAGTCGGCCAGCTTCCCGGGCAAGGAAGTGTCCTCCAGCGCGTTCTTGCGCCGGGTCAGCTCCCGGGCCTTGCGGGCCGCCTCCCGGGCCCGCGCGGCCTGGATCGCCTTTTCCACAATGCGCCGGGCTTCCCTGGGGTGCTCCTCCAGGTAGGTGGCGAGCCCCTCGGCCACCACCGACTCCACCGCACCCCGCACCTCGCTGTTGCCCAGCTTGGTCTTGGTCTGGCCTTCAAACTG
>DATCLD010000093.1:0-4954 GCA_036564115.1 Limnochordales bacterium | reverse complement strand
CAGTTTGGGCCACGGCACCTGGAGCGTGCTCTGGCGGGTCACGCTGCCGCAACTGCGTCCTGCCATCGCCTCGGGCGCCTTGCTGGTGGCCCTCTACACCCTGAGCGACTTCTCCGCGGTGTCGCTGCTCCAGTTCGAATCATTCACCCAGGCGATTTACGTCCAGTACCAGGCCACCTTCAACCGCTCGTACGCGGCGGTGCTGTCCCTCATCCTGGTGGGTCTGACCTTAGGCCTCCTGGCCCTGGAGGCTGTCGCCCGGGGGCGCGGGCGCTACTACAAAGTCTCCGCCGGGGCCGCCCGGCGCCAGGCGGCGGTGCCGTTAGGTCCGTGGAAATGGCCCGCGATCGCTTACTGCGCCTTCATGGGGCTCGTCTCCGTGGCGGTGCCTGTCGCGGTCAACGGGTACTGGCTCGTGCGGGGCCTTGTGGCGGGCATGGGCGTGCAATTGGATTGGCATGCGCTGGCCAATTCCGTGTACGCGTCCTTCCTGGCCGCCCTGGCCTGCGTCCTCTGCGCACTGCCGGTGGCCATCCTCGCCGTGCGCTGGCCCGGGCGCGTGTCGGCCCTCATCGAGCGGGCCAGCTACGTCGGCTACGCCCTGCCCGGCATCGTTGTCGCCCTATCTTTGGTCTTCTTTGGCGCCAACTTCGCGCAGGCCTTGTACCAGACCTTGGCGCTGCTCGTCTTCGCGTATGTGGTGCTCTTCCTTCCCCAGGCCCTCGGCGCGATCCGGGCCTCTTTGCTCCAGGTGAGCCCCAACGTGGAAAACGCCGCCAGAAGCCTGGGCCTTTCCCCGTGGCGCGTGGCGTGGACCGTCACCTTGCCCCTGGTCCGGCCCGGGCTTGCCAGCGGCGCGGCCCTCGTGTTTCTTACGGCCATGAAGGAGCTGCCCGCGACGCTGCTCCTGAGCCCCTTGGGCTTTCGCACCCTCACCACCCGCATCTGGAGCGCGGTCAGCGAGGCGTACTACATCCAGGCGGCGGCGCCTGCGCTGCTGCTCATCCTCGCCTCCTCCATCTCGGTGGCCCTCCTTTTGGCCAGCGAACGGCGGTCGGCATAGCGGCTCCAGCCATCGATTCCCTCTAGGCGTAGGGGCTGGCAGGCTCGAAAGAAACCACCAGGGATTTCGGGCGATTGGCCCACGGGGGGCGACCATGACAAGGGGCGTTGGCCGCAGGGGCATTGGCCGACCGGGGCGCAGCGCTTGGGGCGTGGGCACCGCGGTGTTGTTGCTGCTTTTGCTTTGGCTGGGAAAGCTGGTGACGATCGGCGGCGCCATGTCCACCAACGGCACCTTCACGACGCACAAGAGCCTGCTGGCGCAGGAGGCGCACGCGAGCCCCGCGCCCCGGGCAGAGTCGCGCCTGCGCCTGGCTACGTACAACATCCACTGGGGCTTGGGCGCGGACGGCGTCCATGACCTAGAGCGCACCGCCGCGGTGCTCAAGGCCATCGACGCCGACATCGTGCTCCTCAACGAAGTGGATGTCAACTGGCGGCGCAGCGGCAACGCGGACCAGGCCGCATACCTGGCGGCCGCCGCCGGGTACCCGTACGTGTACTTCGGCCCGGCCTTGCGCACATGGGCCTCCGGCGGGCTTGGGGTTTCCCTATATGGTAACGCATTGCTCAGCCGGTTTCCGCTGCAAGACGCCCGGACCGTCCGCCTCCCGGTGGGGCCCGGCCGCGAACCCCGGGCGGCAGTCGCGGCCGAGGTGGAGCTGAAGGGCGCAACCGTCACCGTGCTCGGCACCCACTTGGGGCTGAGCCGCTCCGACCGGCTCGCCCAAACGGCGCGGCTCGTGGAACTGGCCGCCGCACGAAACGGACCGGTGGTGCTCATGGGCGACTTCAACGCCCAACCCGGGGCTCCTGAGATCCGGCACCTCTTGGCCGCGGGCCTCGTAGACGCCTCAGAGCTGGCCGGCGATCCCGGCCCGGGGCCCACCTTTCCCGCCGCCAACCCGCGCGCCCGCATTGACTACGTCTTCGTTTCCCCGGACCTGGCAGGCCGCGTCGAGGCTGCCGGGCCTTGGCCGGCGGACGCCTCCGACCACCTGCCCGTCGTGGTGGACCTGACCTGGCCCTAACCGGCGCCGGTCCCCCGCACTACGCTGGCCGGTTGGCCGGCGATGCCCCACGCGTCGGGTGGGATCTCCAAAAGGAGCACCCGCACGTCGCCGGGCTGGATGGACAGCGTTTCGGCCACCGCCGCGGTCACCCGGGCGATGAGCTCCGCCTTTTGCTCGCTGCTGCGGCCCGCGAGCATGTGGACGCGCACCATCACCATGCCGCGGCCCTCACTCCCCTGCGGCCTGGCCCGCGCGCTTGCCCTGCGCTGGGCCTTGCGCCTCGCCGCCGCCCGGGCGTCCGCCCTGCCCCTCGCCCTGCGCCCGCTCCTGCTCCATCATCTCCTTGATGATGAGCGATCCGAGGTTGGCTGCGGGCAAGCCGCGGAAGAGAAAGGCCAGGCCGACAACCGCCGCCAGCTCCTCCCACGTGGCGCCGGCACGCCGGGCGGCGATGCCGTGCAGCCGGGCCGCGTCCGCAAGAGTCATCAGCAGCATCCCAAAGAGCATCAACTGCGCCGTCTTGACGTCAAAGCACGGCGGGTACATGAGCCGCCGGCGGATCTCCTCCTGCATCAAGAGCGTCTCCGGGTCCAGCTCGGCCAAGACCTCGAGCCGCGCCCCCGCCCGGGGCGGCACAAACCCGATGAGCTCTTCATAGCGGGCCCGCAGGGCCTTGAGGTCCACCTGCTGCTCCATGCGCGCTCACTCCTTTGTCACGGCGATCTCTAGCGGCCAAGGCTGGGAAGCCACAGGGCCAGCTGCGGGAAGGCCATCAGCAGGCCCACCAGCAGCAACAGGGGCACAAGGAACGGCATGACGCCCCGGAAGATCTCTCCCAACGGGACCTCGGGGTAGATGTTCTTGATGACGTACACGTTGACCCCCACGGGCGGCGTGATCACGCCCATTTCGGCCGTAATCACGATGACGACGCCAAACCAAATGGGGTCAAACCCCAGCCGCTCCACCACCGGAAACAGCACCGGCACGAGGAGCGTCACCAGCGCCATCGAGTCCATGAAGAACCCGCCCACAAAGAGGATGAGGACGATGATCCACAGGATCCCGTTGGCCGACACTGGCAGGCTCTCCACCCAGCCGGCGATCAGGAATGGGATGCGCGTCACCGCCATAAAGCGGCCAAAGACGCTCGCCCCGGCGATGAGGGCCATGATCATCACCGACGTGCGCAACCCGTCCCGTGTGCCTTCAATAAGCGTCTTCCAGTCAATGCGCCGGTTGAGGAGGCCCACAAGCAGCGCCCCAGCCGCCCCGATGGCGCCGGCCTGGGTCGGGCTGAACCAGCCGTAGAAAAGGCCGCCGACGACGAGCAGGAAGAGGGCGATGACCTGCCATGCGGCCGCAGCCGCCACAAACCGCTCGCGCCACGGCGCCGGCTCCGCCGGCGGGCCCAGTTCAGGCCGAGCCCTGCAGATCAGGTACACCGTCGCGGCGTACAGGGCCGTCAGGACCAGCCCCGGCACGATGCCCGCCGTAAACAACGCGCCGATGGGCTGCTGCGTCAAGAAGGCGTACACGAGAAATACGGTGCTGGGCGGAATGAGAATCCCTAAGGTCCCCGCAGCGGCCACGCTGCCGGTCGCGAGGGTCATGTTGTACCCGTAGCGACGCATCTCGGGCAAAGCGATCTTGCCCATGGTGGCCGCGGTGGCCGTGGTGGAACCCGAGATGGACGCGAAGCCCGCGCACGCAAGCACCGTGGAAATCCCAAGACCTCCCGGGAGCGACCCGACGAACCGGTGGGCCGCGGTGTACAGCCGCTCGCCCAGGCCAGCCATGAGGCCATAAGATCCCATGAGCACAAACATGGTGATGGCGGACAGGCCGTACGACGAGAGCTGGGAAAAGAAGTCGCGCGCCAGCAGGCTCGCGGCGGCGTGGAAGGACGTCAAGTACGCAAAGCCCGCAAAGCCCACCAGGGCCAGGGAAAAGGCGACCGGGAAGCGCAGGAAGAACAGGAGAAACAGCGCTGCAATGCCGACCAGGCCGACCTGTACCGGTGTCATGGCTCCTGCCCATCCCCCGCCAACGCCTTAACGATGTCAGATAAGAAAAACAGCCCCGTCACGGCCGCAAAGACGCCCAACGCATAGGCAAACGGCCAAAAGGGCACCCGCGCCGTGGCGGCCATCTGCCCCGAAACCGCCAGCGCACGCCCGTACAAAAACGACTGCCACGCGACAAGTCCAAACAGCACAAGTCCCAATGCGCCCACCAGCGCCTGCACAAAGCGCTGCGCCGGCTTTGGCAGCTTGTCGACCACAAACTCCAGGGCCACATGCCGCCCGGCAAAGCACGCCATGGCCATGCCGCCGGCGATGGCCACCAACTGCGCAAAGCCGACCAGCTCGGTCGACCCCCGTACCGGTTGCAGGAATACCTTCGCGCCGATGACGTCCACCACGGTCAGCGCCATGATGAAGAGCACCGCGTACACGCCCACGGTTTCGCTGATGAAGGCGGCCCGCCGGGCAAAGCGCCGCAAGCCCATGCGCCCGATTCCTCCCTCCGCAGCAAGCGGGGCCGGACGGGCCCGCCGGGCAATGAGCCCGGCGGCCCGCCCCGTCCAGTTTTGCGCCTACAGCCGCACCGAGGCCGGCCCGGTGGGGGACTTGATCCCGAGCTCCGCCTGGCGCTCGGTCCAGTACTGGATGCGGTCCCGGACAAACTTGATGCGGTCCAGGAGCTCTTGCTCCGAGTAGCCGCGGGCGACCATCGTCCGGATGTAGTCGTTGATCACCTGGTTGGCCCGGGCCTGCCAGCGCACCAGCTCATCGTCGGGCAGCGTGATGAACTCATACCCCACGCTCTTGGCGTATTCGTAGCCGACCACGTCGATGTCGTTCCACATCTTGGCC
>DATCLD010000092.1:0-14090 GCA_036564115.1 Limnochordales bacterium | reverse complement strand
GAGTTTTACCTGCGCCAGACGACCACTTTCGACGATGTGAGCCTGCCGGCGGGCCGCGAGTACCGCATCGTGCTCACCTACACCGCCGGGCTGGTGTACTAGGAGGGAGGCCGGTCATGACGCTGCCACGCGTGCGACGGTGGGCGTGGATCTGGGTCGTCATGGCGGCCGCCCTGGCGGCGGCGCTTGTTGCGCCCGCTCAGGCGCAGGTGGTCGTGCGGCCTGCCCGCATCGAAGCCCAGGTGCAGGACGGAACCGAGCTGCCTCCCATCGAGGTATCCAATCGCGGGCACGACCCGGTGCGCGTTGTGGCCTACACGGGGTTCGGCGGCCACGATCTGCACGGCATGCCCGTCTACCGGGACGATGCGGCGGCGCGGGCCGAGAGCTCCCGCTATGTGCGGCTGGAATCCGATGAGCTGTATGTCGGGCCCGGAGAGACAGTGCCGCTGCGAGCGACGGTGCACGTGCCGGACAGCTTCTCGGGCGGTCTCTACCCGGTGATTTTCCTTGAGGTTCATCCAGCGGAAAGCTCTGACCTCGCCGGCGTCCAGGCAGTTCCCCGCGTCGCGGTCATCACGCTGCTCACGGTGGGGGAGGGAACGGCGCTGGTGCGCCCTGAGGCGGCAGCGGTGCGGCCCGGACCCGGCGGAGCGCTGGAGGTGGCGGTGCGGGTCCGCAACGAGGGTGACGTGCACGCTCTCACCGGGGGCAAGGTCACCATCGCCGACGGCTCAGGCGCCGAAGTGGCCCGCATCCCTCTTGTCCCTGGTATGGTTCTGCCTGGCGCCGAGCGGGAGCTAGTGGCCCAGTGGCTGCCGCCCGGAGCGGGCATAGGTCCGTATGTGGCCACGGTGCGCCTCGAGGAGCCGGTGCCGGCGCCGCCCCTTGAACTTGCGTTCACGCTGGATCCGGTGCCCGCGCTGGCCGGCGCGGGCGGAACGGGGTGGTGAGTCGCGGGGCGGCCGCGCGCGGGCTCTTGGCACCCGGCCCGCTGCGGCAGGCCCAGGGAGCGCGGGCGGCTCAACGGGGAAGATCACGGTTTAGGCTCTTGCTGCGGCGACTGCTGTTTTCGCTGTTGCTGCTGCTCTTGGCGTTGCTGTTACTGCTGCTACCGCCCGGGCGGCCGGCGGTTCCGCCGCCCCTGGGAGGCGCTGCCCGAGCTGCGGCCGTCGGCATCAGCGTGGACGGTTTGACCGTCGACTTCGGCTCGGTGAGTCCTCTGGACGGGCCGCGGGTAGCAAGGCGCGCCGTGCAGCTGGCTGTCGAGGCGGACATGCCTTGGCATGTGACGGTGGCCGCGGCAGGGGATTTCGCGAGCGAAATGCCCGGGTCACCGGCCTTGCCTGCGGCGCGCCTTGAATGGGCCCTTGAAGGCCCGGCGGACGATCCGTGGCGCCCTTTGAGCACGGTGCCTGCCGTGGTGGCGCAAGGGCCGGGCGGGGAGGGACCGGTGCTGTTGGCCTTGTCCTTTCGCCTGCAGGTGGGCTGGGATGACGCCCCGGCCGCGGCGCCCTACCGCACGCAGCTCGTCTACACGGCTTCCCTGGGCGCCGCGCTGACCGCCTCCTTCGCGCAGGCGCTGCCTGGGAGTTCGGGCGAGCCTACCCGCTTCGCGATCGGCTATTGGCTGCCCGGCGAACGCAGCGTGCCGGTCCGGATTCAACTGGCCACCCCTGAGGGGATAATCGTCCGAACGGTTGTGCAACAGCAAACGGGCGGCCGCTGGCACACCTGGGTGTGGGACGGCACCGACGACGCGGGCCAACCCCTCCCGCCCGGGGTGTATTACTACACCGTCACCGGTCCGGACGGTCAGCTCGTGGCCGCCGGGGCGTGCGTGCCGCCGGAGGTGCCCACAGCTCAATTGTCCAGCCTGTCCGTGCGCGTGCTCGATCCGGCTGCGCACAGCACGCACGCAGAGAACGCACTTCCCCCGCTCGTCCTCGCGGCGGTCGCCGATCCGAACCAGGTGCAGGCAGGGGAGTGGCTGCGCCTCGAGTGGACGCTGGCCAACCCAGGCACCGTGTCCGTGCGCGGGGTGAGGTTGGAGCTGTACTTGCCGGATTGGCTGCGCCCCGTCGCTCCCGCAGCCGAGAAGATGCTATCGACCGGCGAAAAAGCTGCATCGCCCGCCGAGCGAGGTACCCTGGACGCGGTTGTCCCAGTAGGCAAACCGGGTTACGCTCGCTGGGCCATCGCGATCGACGACCTGCCCGCCGGTACACTGCACAAGGGGCACGTCTGGATTGCTGTGGCACCGTTTGCACCGGAGGGGTCCTACGACGTCTTCGTGACCGCTCGTGAGGCCGGCTCCTGGGCCGTGTTGTCCGAACCGGTCATGGTGCCCCTCACGGTCACGCCCGGGTATTTGGCCGCCGGGCGGCTCGTCGCGCGGGTCGTCCCCGCGGAGGCAGGTGCGAAAGGCGTCGCCTTCCGGCTCGTAGGAGGGCCGCGCCTTGAGACCGACGAGACGGGGGTCCTGACGTGGTCTGGGCGGCCGGGCCTGTATGTGCTCGTCCCGGAAGACAGCACGCTGCCTCCCGGGTGGCACGCGCCGCCCGTCCCGGTGCGCCTTGCTCCCGGCGCCCTGACCTATGTCGAGATCCCATTGCTCCCAGGCGAGCCGGAGACGGCGCCGGTGCAGGGCGCTTTGGCGGCCGAAGCGGGACCCGAAGGGGTGCGGCTTGCTGCCGCGTGGCGAACCGGAGATAGCGACTTGCGGCTCCACATCGACCCGGCCCGCGGGCCGTCTGGAGCGACTGCCACGGATAAGTCGGAACGCCCGCCGCTGGCCGCCAAGCTCCTTCTTCCCCTCGGATGGCCGTGGTCCGGACCGTTGTCCCTGTACACGGCCGGCCGGCATGTCCAGGCTGATCCAAACAGCCAGGATAGCGGCGCTGGCCGCGCCGGCCAAGCTGAGGTGCACCTGGCCCTCATGGCGGGCGCGGCCGCCTTTGCTGATGGTGTTGGAGACACGCCGGATGAGTCCTTGTGGGGACTGCATTTGGTCCGCGAGGGGGCTGCCGGCGCAGCGGGGGTGTGGTGGGTCCAGGGCGAAAGCGGTGGAGAGCGGGGCGACCTCGTTGGCGCCCACGGGCAGATCGAGCGCGGGCCCTTAAAGGTCGCGGTGCAGGGCCTGTGGCGGCCGGGGTTGAGCATGGACGGCGCCAGCGCCTGGGGCGCGACCGCGGCCGTCCAGCTCGGCGCCGCCTGGCAGGTGGAGGGGACGTATCGGTTTTCCGGGCCCCAGTTCGCCGTGCCGTGGCTCGAGCAGCCGCGCTTTAGCGGCTGGTCGTTGGGACTCCGCTGGCAGCCGCCGTCAGGAGCCGAGTGGCGGGGCACGGTGGGGCTGTCGGACAGTGACGGCGTCGACCTAGAGCTCGCCGGCAGGCTCGGCGCCTGGGAGCTGCGGCAACGGCTCATGCATGACGGGGAGTGGCGCCCGGCGACGGCCCTGGTGTTGCCGCTGCCCGGTTCGGGATGGTGGCTTGGGCTGCGGGCCGAAAACCAGGCACCGTTGCGCTGGACCATCGGCGGGCAAGCGGGCCGGTGGACGTGGTCGCTGCACGGAGGCGGCGCCGATGAAGCGGAGGTACGCGCCGCGGCCCAGCTGGAAGGACCGTGGAACACGCTCGTCCGGGCGCAATGGGCGTGGCGGGCCGGACATGCACAGCTCCTCGAGCGGATCGATGGGCGGCTCGAGCTGCATCGCCCCCAGTTAGACGGAAGCCTTTGGCGGGCGGAACTGGTCTGGGAGCCCAGCGGCACGGAAACGCGTGCCGCCGCAGGGCTTGGGTGGCGCGCAGCCCCGAGCGGCGGGCGCTGGTCCGAGGCGGAGATCCGCTGGACGCTCGGCCAGGAGGGGGAAACGTGGGATGCGCGCGTGAGCCGGCGCTGGAGCGTCCTGGACGCGGGGGAAGTGTCCGGTCAGCTGCTGTTGCGGCAAGCCCGCCGCGACGGCGCGGGTGGGCTCTACAGCCTCCAAACAGCGCTGTCTTGGAGTCGTCCCGTAACCGCTGGGTGGCACAGCATTACGGGCGTCCGCTGGTCCGTGCAGTGGCCAGAGACCAGCGGGAGGGTCGTTGTCGATACCGAGCTGGAACTGGGCATCGGGAGAGATTCGGACACGGGTTTGCGGTGGACCGCCGGCTGGCGCTGGCCGCTGGGACCCGCTGCTGGGAGCGGCGGGCCGTACATCCGCTTCGAGTGGCAAACCGGGCCGAGCGCCAGCGATTGACCCCGGCGATTGATCTCGGCTATCGACCCGCAGGTGAGCGCGGAGGAGCGCAGACAGTGGAGCGGGGAGAGCGGACGCGGCTGCAGCGGGGACGGGCGCTGCGGCCCGCCGGCTCCCGCTGGATGCGCCGGTTGATTTGCCCTAGGATGGAAGTGCGGCACGGCGGGAAAGGAATTGCGCCGGTGATGCGGGAAGAGATTGCCGGAAGCACCTGGAGGAGGGAGCCGGACACCGCCCGTGGCGGATTTGGTTGTCATTCCCGTATACAACGAAGCCCAAAGCATCCAGCGGGTTCTCACGGCGACCAAGGCGGCGGCCAAAGGCGCGGACATCCTCGTGGTGGATGACGGGTCCACCGACGGGTCGGCCGAGATTTTGGCTGGCATCGAGGGTATCCGCGTCCTGCGCCACCCGGTCAACATGGGCTATGGGGCCGCGCTGATCGACGGCTTCAACTACGCGCGCGAGCATGGTTATGAGCGGATCGTGACCATGGACTGCGACGAGCAGCACGAGCCCGCGCTCATTCCTGAATTTCTAGCCTTGGCCCGGGAGTGGGACGTGGTGTCGGGGAGTCGCTACCTGGTGCCGGAGCCGCCCCGCCTGGGCCAAGTGCCTGAGGATCGCCGGCGCATCAATCAGCTTATCACGCAGCGGATCAACGAGTTGACCGGCTACCGGCTGACGGACGCCTTTTGCGGTTTCAAGGCGTACCGGGTGGCCGCCTTGGCCCGCCTGGACCTGACTGAGCCCGGCTACGGGTTTCCGCTGCAGTTTTGGATCCAGGCGGCCCGGGCTGGCCTCACGGTCGTCGAGCGGCCGGTGCCGCTGATCTACGTGCCCAATTTTGAGCGCCGGTTCGGCGGCGAGCTGGATGACGCGGAGAAACGGCTCGCCTACTACCTGGACGTGATCGAGAAAGAGGTGGCCAAATGCTCGATGTCCTAGCCATCGGGGCCCATCCCGACGACGTGGAGCTGGGCATGGGCGGCGCGATCAAGGCTTTTTTGGACGCCGGGCTGAAGGTCGGCATTCTTGACCTGACCAACGGCGAGCCGACGCCTTTCGGCTCCCCTGAGGAACGCATGCGAGAGGCGGAGGCGGCGGCCCGCACTCTGGGCGTGACGGTGCGGCGGACGCTGGACCTGCCCAACCGCGCCCTCATGGATACCGTCGAAAACCGCAAGAAGGTAGCGGAGGTCATCCGGGAGTGGCGGCCCCAGACCCTGTTCATTCACTACTGGGAGGACGCGCACCCGGACCACGTGCAGGCCTGCCGCTTGTGCGAGGCGGCGCGCTTCTACGCCAAGCTGACCAAGACGGACATGAAGGGCGAGCCCTTCTACCCCAACCGGATCTTTTACTTTTTCAGCAACCACCTGCGGGGATTGCACCCGAAGCCGGCCTTTATCTTGGACATCAGCGCCCAGATGGAAACCAAGATGGCGGCCATCCGCTGCTACTATACGCAGTTTGAGAAAGGCCGCCCCGACGGGGCCGCGTTCTATGACCTGATCCGGACCCGCAACGCGTACTGGGGGAGCCTCATCGGCACCGCCTACGGGGAACCGTTCGCCTCGCGGGAGGAGATCGGCCTGTTGGGCATCCGGGAGCTGGTGCGATGACTGTCCAGGTTTCCGGGGGCACGCCGTCCCTCATCTGCGATCCGCCCTTGTCCGAGTGGGCGGTGGTGGCGGCGGAGAACCGCGCCGCCGTGGGCCGCTGGTCGTTTGCCATCGAGGGCGTCCCGGCGCCCGAGTTGCGGGCCAGGGCGCGCCGCCGGCTGCTCGCGCTCGCGGGGCTCGAGCGCGACGTGGAGCGCCCCCTCTTCGTCTCCGGCCATCAGCCCGTCTTTTATCATCCGGGCATCTGGATCAAGGCCTTTGCGGTGACGGGCTATGCCCGCTGCCGCGGGGCGCACGCGCTCAACCTGACAGTCGACCAGGACGCGGGGGAGCTGGCGGCCGAACTCCCGGTGCGGGTCGGGCAGGAACTGCGGTATGTCAAGGAGTACCTGGTTCGTGCCCAGGACGGCCGTCCGCTGGAAACGTTGCCGGCGCCTGGAACGCAACAGGTGGAGGAGTTCGCCGCCCGGGTCGAGGAGCGGCTCGGCACGCTGGACTGGCCGGAGGGCCTGGAGTACTGGCGACGGTTTGCCGCCGGCCTCCAAGAGGCAGCCAAGGAAGCTGCCAGCGCCGCCGTCCTGGGGGTAGCAAGCCGCCGGGCGTACGAGCGGGCTTGGGGGGAGGAACTTTGTCCCGACCTGGCCATCTCCCAGGTAAGCCGGACGCCTGAGTTCCTGCTCTTTTTCGTGCATTGGGTGAGAAACGCGCCCGCGTTGCGGGAGGCGTTCAACCGGGCGCTGGCGGGTTTCCGGTCGGTGCATCGTGTGCGCTCGCCCGCAGTGCCGTTTCCCGACCTCCTCGAGCGGCCCGACGGCGCCATTGAGTTGCCCTTCTGGGCCATCACGCCCGCCGGGATCCGGCGCAAGCTGTACGTGAGGCGCGTCGGCGGGGACCTCGAAGTCAGCCATCTGGAAGGGACTGTGGCCCGGATACCCGCGGCCGGCGGGGAAGAGGCTGTGGAGGCACTGCTTGAGGCTGGTGTGCAGGTGCGGCCAAAGGCCGTTCCCCTAACGGTGTTTCACCGGCTGTTCGTGGCCGACTTGTTCGTGCACGGAACGGGCGGGGGCCGTTACGATCAGGTAACCGACGCCCTGATCGCGGATTGGTTTGGCATTGCGCCTCCCCGGTTTGCGGTCGTGTCCGCATCCTTGTACTTGCCCTTGGGCGAGCGGCCGGTGCCAGCTTCGGCTTTGCAGGCCCAGCGGCGCAAGTTGAGGGACCTGGTTTTCAACCCGCAGCGGTTCGCCTGGGAAGCCGGGGAGCTGGATGATGGTGCCATCGCCCTGATCCGTCGCAAGGAGGACTTGATCGGCGCCATCAACGCGCCCGGTGCGCCAAAACGGCAACTGACGCGAGAGATTGAAGCCGTCAATGCCGAGCTGTCCCGGGTGCTGGGACCGGTGGCCGAGCGGGCGCGGGCGGAGCTTGCGCGCCTAGAGGCGAGGGCCCGGTCGGCGGCGGCGGCGCTGCGGCGCACGTACCCGTTTTTCCTGTATGCCCCGGCGCGGCTGTGGGAGTTGTTGTGCGCCCCCGCCGGCGTCGCACCGGAGGGCGGCGAGGACAACGATCCCGGCAGAGGGCGGCCGTAGCTGGCCCAGCTCGGGAAACAACCGAAACACTGGCCACAGAGTGACAGGAGGGTTTCACATGGGCAAGGCTAGGGCAGATGTGGGAGTCTTCGGCGGTTCCGGTTTCTATTCGTTCCTGGACAACGTGGAGGAAGTGTGGATTGAAACGCCCTACGGGGCCCCTAGCGACAAAGTGGCCATCGCGGAGATCGCCGGCCGCCGGGTTGCGTTCTTGCCCCGCCACGGGCGGGATCACCGCTATCCGCCCCACAAGATCAACTACCGGGCCAACCTGTGGGCCATGAAGGAGCTGGGCGTGACGCGGATTTTCGGCCCCTGTGCCGCCGGGAGCCTGCAGCCCCACGTCCGCCCGGGCGACTTTGTCATCTGCGACCAGTTCGTGCACCGCACGTGGGGCCGGGACGATACCTTCTTTGAAGGGCCCGTGGTGACTCACATCAGCGCCGCGGACCCCTATTGCCCCGAGCTGCGGAAGGTCGCCATCGAGCAGGCCAAGAGGCTCGGCCTGCCCGTGCACGAACGGGGGACCGTGGTGGTCGTGCAGGGGCCGCGGTTTTCCACTCGGGCCGAAAGCCGCGAGTTCCGCTCCCACGGGTGGGAGGTCATCAACATGACCCAGTACCCTGAGGCGTACTTGGCGCGGGAGCTGGGCATCTGCTACGCGAATATCTCTTTGATCACCGACTACGACGTGGGCCTGGAAGACGACCCCAGCATCAAGCCGGTGAGCCATCAGGAAGTCCTGAAGGTGTTCCAGGCCAACCTGGCCAAGCTCCGCGAGCTGCTCGTGGCGTGCATCGAGGCGCTGCCGGAAGGGCGGGCGTGCCAGTGCGGTGAGGCCGTTGCCCACGCGCGGGGCTGAGCGGGCCGCAGCCAACCCGCATCCCAAGGCACGCTTGCGGGCTGCACTGGCCTGGACCGCTACCATCGCCTACATGGTGCTCTTGTTTTGGCTCTCGTCGCGCCCGGGGGACGTGGTCGAACGCTGGAACTTCCTGCGGGTGCCCGACTACGTCCTCCACGGCGCCGCTTACCTGGTGCTCGGCGTCATCGCCCACCTGGCGTTCGCGGCTTCATTCCGCTGGCCCTTTTGGCTGCGGGCCTGCGCGGCGGTGGTGTTGGCGTCCGTGTACGGAGTGACCGACGAGATCCACCAGGCGTTTGTCCCCGGACGGGTTGCGTCGTGGCAGGACGTGCTGGCCAATGCGGCGGGTGCCACGGTGGGGCAGGTCGCGTTGCGCGTGCGGCCCGTGGCTGACAGGATCAGGTAAAGGAGTGAAAGAATACCGGATTAACGCCTTGGGGTGGAGGTATGGTCGCGGTGGACGCCGCGAACTTTGCGTTTACTTTGGACGAGCAACTGATTGAAAAGGTCTTTCAAGGTTCCCTGGACGCCCTTCGTCAGGCGCACCATCAGATGTTCGAGTTCACGGAGGCGGCCCGGGAGGAGCGGATCCGGCTCAAGCAGCTGATCGAGCAGGCCAAGGAGCAGGTCGCGGTCTGCATCCGGCAAGTGGACGAGCTGGAGGAGCAGAGCAACGCGGCCCGCATCCGTTTGGCGGAAATCAGCCGCAGCTACGCGCACTACAGCAGCGAGGAGATCCGCGAGGCCTACGAGCGGGCGGAGCGGATCATGGTCGCCCTGGGCGCGGCCCGGGAGCGGGAGCGGGCCTTGCGGCAGCGCCGGGACGACCTGGAGCGGCAGCTGCGCCACCTGGAGAACCTTTTGGCCAGGGCCGAGCAGGTGGTCTCCCAGGTCAGCGTGGCGCTGGATTTTTTAAGCGGCAACCTGGCCAGCCTGACGAGCCAGGTGGAGGGCATGCGGGAGCGGGCGCACATCGCCCACCATGTGATCCGGGCCCAAGAGGAAGAGCGGCGGCGCTTGGCGCGGGAGCTGCACGACGGGCCGGCGCAGATGCTGGCCAACCTCGTTTTGAGGCTTGACATCGCGGAGCGGATGTTCGACGGCGACCGCGAGCAGGTCCGGGCCGAGCTGCAGGACATCAAGATCTTAGTCAAGGAAACTCTAAAGGACCTGCGTCGCAGCATGTTCAACCTGCGGCCGATGGCGCTGGACGATCTGGGTTTGGTGCCGACCCTGCGGGGATACGTTGAATCCTTGAAAGAGCAGAGCGGGCTGGACGTGGAGCTGCAGGTGATGGGGCGGGAGCGCCGCCTGTCGCCCACGGCGGAAGCCGCCCTCTTTCGGGTGGTGCAGGAAGCCATTCACAACGCCCAGCGTCACGGCCGCTGCCAGCACGTGATGGTGAGGGTGGAGTTTGGGCCACAGGGCGTCGGGCTTGTGATCCAGGACGACGGCGTCGGGTTCGACCCGGAGGCGGTGGCGCCGGGCTCGGGCGAGTCGGGTTTGGGCTTGCTGCACATGCGCGAGCGGGTGCACCTGCTGCAGGGAGAGTTGCGGGTGCAGAGCGCGCCCGGCCGCGGCACAAAGGTGCGGGTGCTCGTGCCGTGGGAAGGGGTCGGCGAACCCGATCCCGACGGCCCAGCGGGTCGTCCGGCGGGGCAGGCCCGTGGAAAGGGAAAGGCGGTGCCAACGGATGGCGATTCGGGTCCTAATCGCGGATGACCACCCGCTCTTGCGCCAAGGCCTCGTGAAGATTTTGTCCTTGGAACCCGACATGGAGGTCGTCGCCGAGGCGCAAGACGCCGAGGAAGTGCTGCAGCGCGTCGCCGAACACCGGCCCGACATCGTACTAATGGATGTGAACATGCCCAAGGGCGGCGGCCTTTGCGCGACGCGTGAGATCTCCCGGCGCTGGCCTGATGTGGGCGTCATCGTCCTCACCATTCACGATGACGAGCAGTACCTGTACGAGCTGATCAGCGCCGGCGCCCGGGCATATCTGCTCAAGGATTCGGAGCCCGCCCGCGTGGTGGAAGCCATCCGGCAAGTGTACCAGGGTGGGTCCTTCGTCCCGCCGGACCTCATGAACAAGGTGCTGGGCCAGTTCCGGCGGCTGCACAGCGCCGAGGCCATGGGGGTTTCCAGGCGTGCCAGGACTGGAGCGCCGGCCTTGACCGACCGGGAGCGGGAGATCCTGCAGCTGATCGTGGACGGGCGCAGCAACGCGGAGATCGCGGAGGCGCTCTTTATCAGCGAAAAGACGGTCAAGAACCACGTGACCAACCTGCTGCGCAAGCTGGGGCTTGAGGATCGCACCCAGGCGGCCGTGTACGCCCTCCGGCACGGGCTTGTTGAGTTTCCCGACAGCGCGGCGCGGTAGAGCTCCTGACGCAATGGCAGGGTTTGCGGCGAAAAGGTAGGACCTGTGACATAAGGGTACGGTTTGTGCAGCAAGCGCAGGGTTTGTGACGCAAAGGTAGGGCCCTATTTCCTGGAAAAGCCAAGCTCAGAGAGGGTTTGCCGGCGGAAGTTGTTTGGGACCTAAATCCCAAACAAAAGTTAAGTCTTCCGATGGATTTTCACAGGCGATCGCCGGTGTTATGTTATAGCCAAACAGGGACGGCGACCGGACAAGCTGTCCGGCGGACACCGGCCCCCAACGGCGGGCAAGCCACCATCAAACGACAACGGGAAGCAGGGCCCCCTAGAGAGGCATCACCACCCCGACCCCCAAACCTGCTTCCCGTCGTCCTTTTTATGCCCCCCAATTTTGTCCTCCTGGCAGCGCTCGGTGTGATACGCGAAAGTCATCCCCGGGCGTGAGACGGGCACAAGTCGTCCCCTCTGAATATCATGGGGGACACGACGTCTGTCCACGGAGGTCCTGCTATGTCTTACACGAGCGAAGGGCGCTTTGTGGATCGCGGTGAGGAGCGGTTCGCGGAGCGCTTTGCTGATTTGTCCCTGCGGGAGCGGGATGTGCTACGGCTCATTGCCAAGGGGTTGAGCAACCACGAGATCGCCCAGCGGCTGTTTATCAGCCCCCATACCGTGAAGAATCACGTCAGCCGGATCTACCAAAAACTGGGCGTTGACGACCGCACCAAGGTGGCCCTCTGGGCGGTGCGGCTAGGCCTCGTCTCGCTGGAGGCGGATGAACCGGAGGAAACCGGGCCGGGGTAGGCATAAACGGGTGCGCGGTGCTGGGCGGCGGCTGACGCAGGAAGCGGCGGGCGTTCCGCCGAATGGCCTGGCCATGGCGAGGTCGCACCCTGATCATCCCAAGGAGGACAAGCCCGGCGGGCAGGCAGCGCTCGAAGGCGTCGTGCAGCGCATCACCTTTCGCAACGACGCCAACGGCTACACCGTCGCCCGCCTGGCTCTAGACCGGCCCCTTGAGACCGCCACAGCAGCATGGACGCCCGTGGCCGCCGGGGACGCAGTGACCATCGTGGGCCGGTTCCCGTCCCTAGCCGTCGGGGAGCGGTTACGGGTTTGGGGCCGCTGGGTGGACCATCCCCAGTTTGGCCGGCAGTTGGAGGTGTCCGACTACGCCGTCGTCGCACCGGCGACGGTGGAGGGCATCCGCCGCTACCTGGGTTCGGGCCTCATCCCCGGCATCGGACCGGTGCTGGCCGAGCGCCTCGTGGCCCACTTTGGCGTCGACACGCTGCACGTCATCACCGAAACACCCGAGCGGCTGTTGGAGGTACCCGGAATCGGGCCGCAGCGGGCCAAGGCCATTGCGGAAAGCCTGCGGCGCCACCACGGAATCCAGCAGGTGATGGTGTTTCTCCAGGGACACGGCATCAGCCCCGCCTATGCGGCCCGCATCTACCGCATCTACGGCGACGACGCCATCCGGCGCGTGCGAGAAAACCCGTACCGGTTGGCGATGGATATTCCGGGCATCGGTTTCAAGACGGCCGACGCCATCGCGCGGTCTTTAGGGATTGCCCACGACGCTCCCGAGCGGCTCGCGGCCGGCCTGCACCACATGTTGCAGGAGGCCGCCGAACGCGGTCACGTCTATGTGCTGCGGCAGGAGCTGTTAGAGGAAGCGGCTCAGGCGCTGCAGGTGGACGCGGCAGCGCTCACGGGGCCGCTGGAGCGGCTCGTGGCCGAGCAACAGGCCGTGGCCGAAGGCGAGCGGATCTACTCGCACGCCCTTCACCGCGCGGAAACCGGGCTCGCCCGGGCCTTGCTGCGGCTGCGGGCAGGCTGGGGCCTGCTGCGGGAGCCGGACGGCCGTTCCCGCTGGGAAGCGGCGGTGGCGGAGGCCGAGCGGGCTGCGGGGTTCACCTTGAGCCCCCAGCAGCGGCAGGCGGTCCTGGACGCGCTGCGCCATGGGGTTTTTGTCATCACCGGCGGGCCCGGCACGGGCAAGACTACCATCTTGCGGGTTTTACTGGCGTGTCTTGAGGGGACGGGCATGCGGGTGCAGCTCGCGTGCCCGACGGGGCGGGCGGCGCAGCGGCTGCGGGAAGCCACCGGTCGCCCGGCGCGCACGGTCCACCGGCTGCTCGAGTTTGGGCATGTGGAGGGGGAGGGCTTCCGGTTTCAGCGCAACGAAGACCGGCCGCTGGCCGCGGACGCCGTGATCGTCGATGAGGCGTCCATGCTGGACCTGCCCCTCGCATACCAGCTGGTGCGGGCCATTGCCCCGGGCACGCGCCTTGTGCTGGTGGGCGACGTGGACCAGCTGCCGCCGGTGGGGCCGGGGTACCCCCTGCGGGACATCATCGCGTCGGGCGTCGTCCCGGTGGCGCGCCTGACGCACATCTTCCGCCAGGCCGAGCAGAGCCTCATCGTGAGCAACGCCCACCGCATCCTGCGGGGCGAGGACTTGGTCATGAACCGCCCCCGCGGCGACTTTTTCTTCATCGAGTGCGACGACCCAGAGCAGGTGGCGGAAACCGTCCGGGAGCTGAACGCCGAACGGCTGCCCAAGTACTTGCATTGCGACCCCATCGAGGACGTGCAGGTGCTGAGTCCTATGCGCCGTACGCCGACGGGCTCGGAGCGGCTCAACCAGCTGCTGCAGGCGGCCTTGAACCCACCGCAGGACGGGAGGCCGGAGCTCGCCGGAGGCCTGCTGCCGTTTCGGGTGGGCGACAAGGTCATGCAGACGCGCAACAACTACGAGAAAGCGGTGTTCAACGGCGACATCGGACGAGTGGTGGACGTGGACCCGGAAACCGGGAGCGTGTGGGTGAAGTACCCGCAGCCCGACGGGCCGCAGGTGGTGGAGTATGCCGCAGGGGAGACGGATGAGCTGACGCTGGCCTACTGCATCACCGTGCACAAAAGCCAGGGCAGCGAGTACCCGGCGGTCATACTGCCGCTCACGACCCAGCACTACATGATGCTCCAGCGCAATCTCCTCTACACGGCCGTGACGCGGGCCCGCCGCCTGGTCGTCATCGTCGGCAGCCGCCGCGCCCTGCGCCTGGCCTTACGGGGGATCCGCGAAGAGGAGCGGGCCAGCGGGTTGGCGGAGCGCCTCCGGGAGGGGGTCGAGGGGGTCGGATGATGCCGGGACTTCCGAACGCACGGGCCGCACGGCGCGCCTTCGCTGTTGTGTTTGGCCTCATCCTTATGCTAGGTCTCGCCGTGCGGCTGGCGACAGGTCCGGCCGGGCCGGCGCTGGCCCAGGGGGCCCTGCCCGCCCAGTGGCGGCCGTTGACGCTCGGGCTGCACACGGGACCAGATCCGCTTCGCATCGGCGCCTACATGCCTGTCGCGGCCGCGCTGGGAGCCGCGGTGGTGCC
>DATCLD010000091.1:0-13969 GCA_036564115.1 Limnochordales bacterium | reverse complement strand
AATTGCGGGAGACCCAACATCATTTCGGCGTTGACAGCAGCGTACCTCCTGAACCCGCTCTTGGATCTCGCATGCGCCGCTGGCATGGGCAAGGTGTTGGGATCGCTAACCAGAAAGGGCTACCTTCTTCGGGTGCTTGGGACCAAACCCGAGCAGTACATGGTGGCCAACAGGCCGCCGCTGTGGCTTGTTTCGTCGAATTCCCAAAGTAAAGGAGGCTCGTGAGCATGGACCGGAGCAAGGTGGAGCGGTCGAAAGCCTCGGTGCCGGAACGGGTGCAATTCTTCTCGGCCTACCTGGCCGACCAGGTGCAGAAGGCGTTCGTCGAGTACATCACCCTCTCGCGGACTAGCCCGTTTACGGCGCTGTACCTTTGGTACAAGTCTAGCGAGAAGAACGGGTTCCGGGGCGGTGAGCTGCGGGTTGCTGCCGAGAAGCCTGGCGATGAGTTTGAGCTGGCATGGAACGAGCGGATCAACCCAACCCTCAACTACGTGCAGGTTCGCAACTTCATCGCCGAGAAGGCCCGCCACCTTCCTATCCTGCCGGTCCCGGAGGTCCTGACCGGCGAAATGGCGCCGCCGGTCAACTCCTGATCGCACGGAGGGGGCCTTGACGGTGCACCGTCAATACGCGAAACTAAGCACGAGGTGGTGATCGATCATGGCAAACAAGCCCAAGTTTCCCTTGGAAGTCATCGCTGCCGCCAACCTCACCCAAGCGGCTACCGAAGCGGTCAAGGAAGCAGACGTGACCAACATCATTCACAAAATCGGGATCAAGCTGCCGGTGAGCGCCTGGGAAGCCTTTGACGCCGCGTGGCAGCGTGCCGGGTACAAGTCTCGCTCGGACGCGATCCGGGACATACTGGAGAAATTCCTGGCCCAGCCGAATCTGATAATGGACACCAATCGGGTCGGCCAGTACCGGGTGCAGGCGCCCAGCGAGAAGATCGTCGAGCGCATCGTCTACCTGCGCTACAGCCAGCTTGTGGCCGTGGGCAAGCTGGCCGACATGCTCGGCACGAGCAAGCGGGCTATCGTCCGGGCGGCTATTGAGTATTTCGTCGAGCAAGCGGCCAAGTAGGCCGCTTAACAAAGCAAAAAGGAGGCGGGTTCCATGACCAACCTGGGCCATTGGGCCGACATCTTGGAGCAGATGGCGGAGGAAGTGCGCTACCAGCAGCAAAATATGGCTGCCAGCGGCCGGGCTACGAAGCGGGCCATCGCCCACGTGGAGCGCATGGCCGATCACCTAGAGCGGGCCGCCCAGGAGATCCGGGCGTTCCTCAAGCTCCAGGAAGCCGTCATGTACCCTGTTTGGGACGTGGCCGACGAAGACACCTGCGAAGAGGCGAAAGACACCGTTGTCGTCAACGCTTAACGCAAGCTGCCAGTAGGGGCGCCAGACACACTCTGGCGCCCCTACTGGCGCCGAGGTTTTTGTGGTCCCGGCACCAGCGGCGCGGAAAGGTCGACCCGCACCCATAACCCATACGAAAGGAGGCCGGTTGACGTGAGCCAGGCCATGCTTGCCGCTACCCTCCAGAACAAGATCAAAAACCTCATCGGCATCCTTTGGGAGTTGCCGTATCGCACCTGGCAGACCGAACACCCCGAGGAATTCCGGGCCATCATGGAAGAGATCCGCGACACCGTTCGCAGTTATCGTACCCTTCTCGGCCGAGAAGGGCGCCAGCAGGTAGTCCACGACATGACCGTGTATTTCGACGATGAAGGTTACTATATCTGGTCGGACACCTTCAAAAACATGGACGTGAGCGTCGACACCTGGCGCAAGCGGCGAAGAAAGCTGGAGGGAGAGGGAGTACAATGGCCAACCTCGGGGAGCGAATCGCCCAATTCCTAGCGTCACGTGGCCGGGTCAACACCATTGACGATTGGCTTGCCCAGCACCGGGGGCCGGATGTCACCTGCCATGTCAACAGCCTCGAAATCTACTTCCCGTTGGAACATCCACGGTCCGAAGAATACGCACGGCAAATCCTTGCCGCCGTCGTGGAGGCGGCAGGTGGGGCCACGGTTTGGGAGGGCAAGGGCCTCTGGTGCGACAAGGAGAAGGACCCGTTGTGCCAGAAGGTCTTGGACTACGCCGAGCGGGTTATGGTGATCAAGGCGGCTCACTCCTGCATGAGCCGGGAGGATGCCGAGCGGGTTGCCCGGGCGCTGAAAGAAGCGATGGAAGGGACGGAGCAGTCCGCCCTGGGAATCTCCGGGACGAACAGATTCTACGTCATTCCTACCTCGCAGATCCGGGCGTGAAGTAAGAAGGGCAGCTGGCTTTGGCCAGCTGCCCGTTTTTCGTTTACACGGTCTTCTGGAACAGGTCCGCGACCGCCGCGGCCACCCGCTCTTGTCCCCGCGGCGTAACCTTCTGGTAATACTCCCAAACAACCGCAGGGTCCACACCAGCCATACTCGCTACGGTCTTCGGGTCCATTTGCTGTTCCGCCATCCACGTGATCCAGGACCCCCGTAGGTCGTGTAGGCGCAAGCCCTCGGGTAGCCCGAGCTGGCGGCACAGTTGCCGCCAGTACCGGGATAGCTCGCCGGGATCGAGGTGGGTGCCTTTCCTGTTTTGGCACACAAAGTCTTTTGGCCCTGACCGGGACAACCGGGCTTTATGCTCCCGCAACGCCTGGACCACGAAGTCCGGCACCTTAAACTCCCGGTACGAATTGCGGGTTTTGAGCAGGTCCTGCAGGACAAATTGGTGACTCCCGTTGGTGGTTACCTGGCGCCTGACCCGAATGATCCCTTTGTTCAGGTCTACGTCGCCCCACTGCAGCCCGCAAATTTCGCCCCGGCGCATGCCGGTCGTCAGGGCCAGGAAAATGGCCATAGAGTACATGGACCCCTTGGAGGCATCCAGCACGAGACGAATTTGCTCCGGCGACAACCGTTCCCGTTCCTCGGCTCGGGTCCTAAACTTAGGCTTCCGACGAAGTTTATCGCACGGGTTCTTCGCCAGCAGGTCCTTAGCAACCGCGTCGTCTAGAGCTGCGTGCATGATGACGTGGGCGAGGGTAACTGTCCGGCGCAGCGGTTCATCGGGCGTCCCTTTATCCAGGATCCCGGCGTACAGCTTTTCCAGGACTGTCGTATCTACGTCCCGGAGCTTCACCCGGCCGATGATGGGAATGATGTGTTTCTCGATCACCTGTTTGTACCCCCGGTACGTGTTCGGGCGGATCCCCTGGCCATCGCGGCCACCGAACAGCCGGTGAGTCTCCAGCCAACTCGTCAGGTACTCGGCCACGGTTACGTTGCTCGGCGGGGTCAGCTCGTTTTTAGCGGCCTGGACCCGCAGCTCACTTAGCTTGTCCAAGACTTCCTTCTTGGTCTTCCCGTACACCGAGCGCCGGTCGGGGCGGCCGTCCGGCAGGTAGCCGACCATAATCCGGCCTTCCCAGCGGCCGTCTTTGCGCTTGCGGACGGAACCTTCCAAGTTGGAACGCCTGGAGCGCTCTGCTTTGGCTCCCACTGTGCTCGCCTCCTGCACTCTATCTCTCCACGCTAACCGGCACCCCGCTTTATCGCACGACGATAGCTCTAGAAAGCACCAAAAACCCCACGGTCTTCCCTGGGGTCGAAACTGGGGTCAAATTGGGGTCAAGCTCCATCTGCCGTCCTGTCGACCACCCCCTCCCGATCTCGGAAATGGGCTTGTAGAGCTTGGTGCCGGAGGTGGGATTTGAACCCACACGGGATAACCCACACGATTTTGAGTCGTGCGCGTCTGCCGGTTCCGCCACTCCGGCTCATTTGTGTGCCCGAAACCTGCCAGCCCGGCTGAAGGCGTCGCTTCCGCGTGACCGCGGCGGGCAGGATTCATCATAACACAGCCCCTGGCCGGATTCAAGAGCAACAGCCCCTGGCCGCATTTAAGAGCAGTCTCAGTCAGCAGGAACCGGTGAGCGGCGCGGCCGCGCCATGAGGGCGACCGCGCCGGACGTCACGCGTTGGCGGCTTCCATCAACTCGTTCAGCAGGTACTCCAGGACCAAAACCTCGGCGTGGCTGACGGCCGTATCCCAGTCCTGGTCCAGCAGCGCCCGCACCAACTCAGGCTCAAGGCCCCAGCGGGCCGCCGCGAGCTCGGTCAGCCGCGACTTGCCGTGCTCGGAAACCGCGGTCCAGTCCTGCGACAAGACGGCGTTCGCTTCTTCGGGCGTCAGGCCGTGCTCGAGCAGCTGGTTGTACAGGGATACCTTCAGTTCGGCCCCGGCCCGCTCCCAGTCCTGGGCCAAGATGGCCGCCGTCTGCTCCGGGGTGAGGAGCTCTCGCAGGACGCCGGCGAGGGCCTCCAGCGCCGCGTCGGCCTTGGTCATCTCGGGCCCCGCTGCGACGGCCAGCTTGAGCTGTCCGGTGGCGTCGGCCACCACCCGCACCGGGTCGTCGACCCGCAGCTCTTCGGCGCCGGCCTTTTGCGCGTTGCGCACGATGCCCGTGTCCGGAGCCAGCACGAAGGCTGCGGCCTCCCCGCCGTCCGTGACGACGCTCAGGCTACCGCCGGGCACATTGACCTGTGTCAGCCGGCCTGAGCGAATGTCCAGCCGGCGGGCCGCGTCGATCCATTCCCGCGCCTCCGCGTACGTCGCGGGCTGTTCAGGCCGGAACATGCTGCCCGTTTCCTCGGGGATCAGGCCCAGCCGGTGCGCCAAGGCCACCGCCGGGAACGCCCGGTGCAGCGGGGAGATGTCTTGGAACATGCTTTCCGCAGGCATGAGCGCTGCGGCGGCGTCCTCGAGCTCCAGGGCCCGCACGATGGCAGCGGCCAAACCGGCGCGGGTTACCTGGCCCGCCGGGTCCGTACCCGGATCAAGGAGCGTGACTTGTTCATCGCCGGACAGACCCGGAGCGGCCGCGGGGTCGAAAGCGGTCTGCATCAGGGCCAAAAGCTCCCCCCAGGTGAGCGGGGAACCCGGGTCCGCGGCGGCGCGATCACCAGGCTGCCGGTCCTCTGCCGGCGGGCGCGCGGAGATCGGCTGCGATCCGTCGCGCGCGGACGGCGTCGTTTCGGGCGGCTGCTCCGGTGGGTTCTGCGCGACTTGGCTGCCGGTCTTCAAGTAGGACGCCGCCCCGGCGAAAGCGGCCAGGACCAAGAGAACGGCCAAGCCGATGAGGGCTGCGCGCTGAGCGGGCATCTTGAACATGGGTCTGCACTCCCCCTGCCTTAATCGTCGGTGAGGGTGGATCGCGATATATATCACAAAGCGCGATTCCCCAGCGTCCGGGCCGATCCTTTAAGTAAGTCCCGGCAGGCGAGGGGGGTACAGGTAGGCGAGGGGCGGGACAGACAGGAAAGGCGCCGGCTAGGCGGAAGAGGGCGGGGATGGTCATCCGGCCAGGAAGTGGATCTCGCCGCCAAGCCCATGCTATACTGAACGCAGCCCGGGCCGCGCACAGGTTCGGTCCCGCCGCTGGGCCAGCCGGGCGCGCAGGCGACTCCAACACGCCGGGAGCGAGGACCATGCCCCAGGAGCCGATGGACAGCCGCACAGCGCCCGCCCAGGCGCCAAAGGCCGCTGCCAATCCCGTGGACAAGCGCGAGAAGCTGGTGCTCATCGACGCTTACAGCCTCATCCACCGGGCCTATTACGCCCTGCCCAGCCTGACCACATCCAGCGGTGAGCCGAGCAACGCCGTCTACGGTTTCGCCATGATGCTGCTGGCGCTCTTGGACGAAGAAAAACCCGACTACGTGGCGGCCGCCTTCGACCGGGCCGGTCCCACTTTCCGGGACGAGCTCTTCACCGATTACAAGGCCCACCGGCCGTCGATGCCCGAGGACTTGCGCCCGCAGATTGCCAGGGTCGAGCAGCTTCTGGGCGCCTTGAACCTCGCTGTCTACGGCGTCGAAGGGTACGAGGCCGACGACATCATCGGCACCTTGGCCCGCCAAGCGCGGGACCGCGGCGTGGACGTGCTGATTGTCACCGGCGACCGGGACTTGCTGCAGCTGGTCGACGATCGGATTACGGTGCTGTTGACCCGCAAGGGCATCCGGGACATGGAGAGGCTGGACCCAAAGGGCGTTGAGGAGAAGCTGGGCGTGCCGCCGGAGCGGGTGCCCGACCTCAAGGGGCTGATGGGAGATGCCTCCGACAACATCCCCGGCGTGCCCAAGGTCGGACCCAAGACGGCGGTGCAGCTCTTGCAGCAGTACGGGACGCTCGAAGAGGTGCTTGCCCACGCGGAAGAGATCAAGGGCAAGCTGGGCGAGAACTTGCGCGCCTACCAGGACCAGGCGCGGATGAGCAAAGAGCTTTCCAAGATCCGCACCGACGCGCCGATCGGCTTTGACCCGGACGCGCTGCGCCGCCACGCGCCCGATGCGCCGAGGCTCGTGGCCTTGTTCCAGGAGCTTGAGTTCAAGGCCCTGCTGGACCGCCTGCACAAGGCAGGCGTCGTGTCGCTCGCCGATGCCGCCGGCGCCCGGGCTGCGAGCGAGCCCAGCGGCGCACCCGGCGAGGCGCCGGACACCGCCGCGGCGGCCGCCGGGGCCGACGGCAGCGTCACAGCTGAGAGCGCCCCAGCGGATCCAAGTGGTCCGGCTACGACCCGTGTGACCGCATCTACCGCCCCGGTGCCGGTGCTCGCCCGTACCCCGGAGGCGCTCCAGGCCGAAGTAGCCGCCCTCCGGTCCGCTCCGCCCGAGGAACCGCTCGTGATCGGGCTGGCTGTAGTGGGACCCGACCGCATGCAGGCGGCTATCGTCGGCGTCTCCCTCACCCGTGGCGGGCGGACGGTGTATGTGCCCATGCGCCACCGGGGCCTGGCCGTGGGGGACCAGGTGCCGTGGCCCGCGGTGCGGGAAGCCGTAATACCGCTCTTGGCCGATCCGAAAGTGCCCAAGTGGTGCCACGACGCCAAGCGCCTGCGCATCATCCTGCGGCGCCACGGCGCGGATTTGGCCGGGGTTGCCCACGATGTGATGCTGGCTTCTTACCTCATCAACCCCGAGCAGGGCGACCACTCCATGCCCGATGCGGCCATGAAGTTCGCCAACCGGTATCTCGTGTCGTGGAAGCAGCGGCTTAGCGACGCGGCGACGGGGCGCCGCGCCGTCGAGGTGGATGACCTGGCTCCCGAGGAAGTCGCCCAGCACTTCGCCCAAGAGGCGGAGGTGATCCGGGAACTGGGCCCTGTCTTGGAGGAGCGGCTGCGCCGGGACGGCCTGTGGGAGCTGTACCGGGGCATGGAGCTGCCCCTCGTGGACGTGCTCGTGGAGACCGAGATGAACGGCGTCCGCCTGGACACGGCTTACCTGGCCCAGCTGTCCCGGGAGATGGACGCGCAGATCGACCGGCTCACGCGGGAGATCTACCGGCTCGCCGGCGAGGAGTTTAACATCAACTCGCCCAAGCAACTGAGCCGCATCCTGTTTGAAAAGCTGAAGCTGCCCGTGCTCAAGCAGACGAAAACCGGTCCCTCCACGGACCACGAAGTGCTGGAGGCGCTGGCGGCCGAGCACGAGCTGGTGGCGCTGCTATTGGACTACCGCCAGGTGACCAAGCTCAAGAGCACCTACGTGGACGCTTTGCCCTCGCTGATCCATCCCGAAACCGGGCGGGTGCACACCACCTTCAACCAGGCGGTGACGGCCACGGGCCGCCTGAGCAGCACCAATCCCAACCTCCAGAATATCCCCGTCCGCACCGAGGAGGGGCGGCGCATCCGCAAGGCCTTTATCCCCGAGGGGCCCGACTGGCTGATGCTCAAGGCCGACTACTCGCAGATCGAGCTGAGGGTGCTGGCCCACATGTCCGGCGACGAGGTGCTCATCGACGCGTTTCGCCGGGGGCAGGACATCCACACCCGCACAGCCTCGGAAGTGTTTGGCGTGCCGCCCGAGCAGGTCAGCCCGGAGATGCGCAGCGCGGCCAAAGCCATCAACTTTGGCATCGTCTACGGCATCAGCAGCTTCGGCCTTGCCCGAGGAACCGGCTTAAGCCAACAGGACGCCCAGCGCTACATCGAAGACTACTTCCGCCGCTACCCGGGCGTCCGGCGGTACATCGACACGGTCATCGAAACCGCACGGGAGCGGGGTTACGTCACGACGCTTTTCGGACGCCGGCGGTACTTGCCGGACCTGCGTTCCCGCAACTGGGCCCGGCGCAGCTTTGCCGAGCGCACCGCGATGAACACCCCCATCCAGGGCACGGCCGCCGACATCATTAAGCTGGCCATGGTCGAGGTCCACCGGCGCTTGCGGGAGGAAGGCTTGCGGGCGCGGCTTGTGCTGCAAGTCCACGACGAGCTGGTGCTTGAGGTGCCCAAGGAGGAGCTGGAGCGTACGGCGTCCCTGCTCCGGGACTCGATGGTCAACGTCGTCCAGCTCGCCGTGCCGCTGGTCGTGGACGTGGAGGCCGGCCCCAACTGGCTTGACACCGAGCCGGTGCCCTTGGAGGGGGCGGCCCATGCCTGAGCTGCCCGAGGTCGAAACCGTCCGCCGGCAGCTGGAGGCGGAACTGCCGGGCCGGCGTATCCGGGGCGTGCGGGTGCTTTTGCCTCGCACGTTGAGAAACATCACGCCCGGAGAACTCGAGGAGCGCCTCAAAGGACGGCGCTTTGCCTCCGTCGACCGGCGGGGAAAGTTCCTCCTGCTCCATTTGGACGACGGGACGTCGCTCATCATCCACCTGCGCATGACCGGGCGCCTGACGGTTACGGACGCGGCCGAACCTGACGGTCCTTACACCCGCGCGGCCCTCGCGCTCGACGACGGCCGCGAGCTGCGCTTCCACGACATGCGCACGTTCGGTACGTGGCACTACGTTGGCGAAGGTGCCGCTTCGCTGCCTCCAGGCCTCACGAGCATGGGTGTGGAGCCGCTCTCCGACGCTTTTACTGCGGAAGCCTTGGCCGCCATCTGCGCCGGGCGGCGGGCGCCGGTCAAGGCAGTGCTGCTGGATCAGCGCCGCATCGCGGGGATCGGCAACATCTACGCCGATGAAGCCTTATTCCGGGCGGGCATCGACCCCGGCCGCGCGGCCGGGTCGTTGACACAGGAAGAGCTCGCCCGGCTGCACCAGAGCATCCGGGCCGTGCTCACCGACTCTTTGGCCAAAGGCGGCACCACCGTGCGGGACTACCTCAACGGGCGCGGCGCGCCCGGCGAGTTCCAGCGCTATCTGAACGTCTACGGCCGCGCCGGCGAGCCCTGCCGGCGCTGCGGCACCCCCATCGTGCGCCGCAAGCTCGCAGGCCGGGGCACCCACGCCTGTCCCCAGTGCCAGCGCTAGGGCGGGGCGGGAGGAGGGCACGGTGGGAGCTATGACCGGCGACAAGACGGGCACCGCCGGAAAGCGGGGCGTCGTCATCGGCCTGACGGGGGGCATCGCCAGCGGCAAGTCGACCGTGGCCGCGATGTTCGCCGATCTGGGCGCGGTGATCGTCAGCGCCGACGCGATCGCCCGGGAAGTGGTGGAGCCCGGGGAGCCCGCCCTGGAGGAGATCCGCGCCGTCTTCGGACAAGAGGTGCTTTTGCCCGATGGGCGGCTGGACCGGCGCAGGCTGGGGGAAATCGTCTTTGGCGATCCCGAGCGCCGGCGGGAGCTGGAGGCCATCCTGCATCCCCGCATCCGGGCCCGCATGTGGGAGCGCATCGAGGCGGCGGTCAAGGACGGCCGGGACGTGGTGGCGGAAATACCGCTCTTGTTTGAAAGCCAAGCCAGCCGGGCGCTGGTGGACGTCACCGTCGTCGTCTACGTGGACCGGGAACAGCAGCTCGCGCGGCTCATGTCCCGGGACGGCTTGACCCGGGAGCAGGCGGAAGCGAGACTGCGCGCCCAGCTCCCCCTCGAGGAGAAGGCTCGCATGGCCGACTATGTGATTGACAACCGGCAAGATTTGGCCCGTACCCGCGAGCAGGTGCGGCGCATATGGGAGGAGCTGACGCGGGGTGAAAACCATCGCCCTGATCGCTCACGACAAGAAGAAGGACGACATGGTTGAGTTCGTCCGCCGCTGGCGGGACATTTTGGCCCGCTACCGGCTCATCGCCACCGGGACGACCGGCAAGGTGGTCGCCGAGGCGACCGGGTTGACCGTCGAGCGGATGTTGTCTGGCCCCTACGGCGGTGACCAGCAGATCGGCGCGCGGGTGGCGGCGGGGGAAGTGGACGCGGTCCTGTTCCTGCGGGACCCGCTGACCGCCCAGCCCCACGAACCGGACATCACGGCGCTCTTGCGGGTATGCGACGTGCATAACGTGCCACTGGCCACCAACCTGGCGACGGCCGAGCTGATCATCGCCTCCCTAGGGGGAGCATAATCTTCCGCCAGGATGGCAGCCCCGGGGAGGGTGCGCGCCTTTGCCCAACCGACTCGTCGCGAGGCGCTTTTTGTGGCTGGCGCTGGTGGCGGTGCTGCTCGCAGCTTTCTCGATGAAGCCGATACTGCGGCGGCTATTTCCCATCCCCTTCGCACGCGAAATCGCGGCGGCTGCCCAGGAGAACGCCTTGGATCCGTTCCTGATCGCGGCGCTGGTGCGCGTGGAAAGCGGGTTTAACCCGCGTGCCGTCTCTTCACGCGGGGCGCGCGGCCTCATGCAGGTGATGCCTGACACGGGCCAGTGGATTGCGTCGCAGATGGGCGCAAGCGCTTTTGACCCTGATTGGCTGTTTCACCCCGAGCTTAACCTGCGCATGGGAGCGTGGTACTTGCGGACACTCCTGGACCAGTTCGAGGGGCGCCCCGTGGTGGCCCTCGCGGCGTACAACGCCGGGCGGACGCGGGTGCAGGAGTGGCTGGCCCAGGGCCGCTGGGACGGCCGCGAGGAGACGCTGGACGAGATTCCTTTTGGTGAAACTCGCCATCACGTGCGGCGGGTGCTCACCACCTTGGAAACGTATCGCTGGCTCTACGACGGCTCTTTTGAGCAGGTTTCACCGGACTTGAACCGAATGTAGATCCGATTTCCGAAAGGGAGGGCCCGTCGTGGGCTGGAGACTTGAAACGGTGCAAGACGTGAAAAACTGGCACGTCGACGGCCGCGCCCGGTTTCACTCCGCAACCCATGAGGAGATCGCCGCGGGTGCGACGACCGACATCTATTTCATCAAGACGCTTCAGGTCTTGCGGCACCTTGGCCTCGCGGACAAGCCCGTGGTGGCCGAGATTTTCCCGCGGCAGGAAGGTGTCCTCTGTGGGGTCGAGGAGTGCTGCCTCCTGCTCAAGGACGCGGGCGTCGAGGTCTGGGCGCTGCCGGAGGGCTCGGAGTTTGGCCCCAAGGAGGTAGTGATGCGCATCATCGGGCCCTACGGGCGCTTTGGGGTGTATGAGACGGCGCTCCTTGGGATGCTGGCCAGCGCGACCGGTTGGGCAACGGCCGCGCGGCGGGCCAAGCAGGCCGCGGGGGACAAGCCTGTCATCTGCTTTGGTGCCCGGCACGTGCATCCCGCCGTCGCCCCGGTGATGGAGCGGGCGGCGATCGTGGGCGGCGCGGACGGTGCGGCCTGCATTCTGGGAGCCAAGCTCCTGGGGCGGGAGCCCGTGGGCACCATGCCCCACGCGATGTTCCTCATCATCGGCGACACGGTGGAAGGCGCCCTGGCCTACGATGCCGTCATGCCGCCCGATTCGCCCCGCACGGTGCTGGTGGACACCTTTAAGGACGAGGCCGAAGAGAGCCTGCGGGTGGCGGCAGCCCTGAAGGAGCGGCTGCAGGGGGTGCGGTTGGACACCCCCGGCGAGCGGGGCGGGGTGACGGCGGGGCTTGTGGCCGAGGTGCGGGCCCGGCTCGACCAGGCTGGGTTCCATCACGTCCAGATCCTCGTCTCGGGCGGGCTGAATCCGGAGCGCATCGCGGAGCTGTCTGCTGCGGGCGCGGACGCCTTTGGCGTCGGCAGCTACATCTCCGGCGCGCCCCCCATCGACATGACCATGGACTTGAAGGAAGTCGACGGCCGGCCCGTGGCCAAGCGGGGCCGCATCCCTGGGCGGACGCCGGCGCCGCGGCTGGTGCGGATGCTCTGATAGGAGGAGAGGCGGCCCCCGCCGAGAATTTTCTACGGTAACGCCTTAAGGAGGGACGTCGGTGGCTCCCCTGTTGTCGGTACGCAACCTCAGAGTCGGATTCCAAACCGAAGATGGCCTCGTTCCTGCAGTTGACGACATCAGCTTTGACCTGGAGCGGGGCGCCACCCTCGGCATCGTCGGCGAGTCGGGCTGCGGCAAGAGCGTGACGTCGCTGTCCATTATGCGCCTCATCCCGAGTCCCCCGGGCCGGATCCTTGGCGGCCAAATCCTCTTTGAGGGCGAAGACCTGCTCAAGAAGTCGCAGGCGGAGATGCGCCGCATCCGGGGCAATGAGATTTCCATGATCTTCCAGGAGCCGATGACGTCGCTGAACCCGGTGTTCACCATCGGCGATCAGATCATGGAAGCCATTATGCTCCACCAGAAGCTGGACAAGAAGGCGGCCCGGGAGAAGGCCATCGAGATGCTGCGGCTCGTGGGCATCCCCTCGCCCGAGAAACGCGTGGACGAGTACCCGCACCAACTGAGCGGCGGCATGAGGCAGCGCGTCATGATCGCCATGGCGCTGTCGTGCAACCCGAAGCTCCTGATCGCCGACGAACCGACCACGGCGCTGGACGTGACCATTCAAGCGCAGATCCTGGACCTGATGCGCAAGCTCCGGGATGAGTTCGGCACAGCCATCATCCTCATCACCCACGATCTGGGCGTCATCGCGGAGATGGTGGACGAGGTTATCGTCATGTACGCCGGCAAGATCGTGGAGCGGACCGACGTCCGGTCGCTGTTCCGCGACCCGAAGCACCCATACACGGAAGGGCTGTTGGGCTCCCTGCCGCGCCTGCACGCCGATCAGGAGCGGCTGCAGACCATTGAGGGCGTCGTGCCCAGCCCCTTCAACATGCCCAAAGGGTGCCGGTTCCACCCCCGGTGCCGCTACGCCCAGCCCATCTGCCAGATGTACGCGCCGCCGCTGATGGACGTGGGCGGCGGGCATCTGGCCGCGTGCTTCAAGCATACGGACTTCCAGGTCCTCGAGGAGAAGGTGAGCTGAGATGGGCCAGGCACAGGCAGCGGCGCCGCTCTTGGAAGTTAAGAATCTGGTCAAGCACTTTCCCATCACGAAAGGGATCCTCTTTTCCCGCCAGGTCGGCGCGGTCAAGGCGGTCGACAACATTAGCTTTCATATCAATCCCGGCGAGACGCTGGGGTTGGTCGGGGAAAGCGGCTGCGGCAAGTCCACTACGGGCCGGCTTATCCTGCGGCTCATCGAGCCAACCTCAGGCCAGGTGAAGTTCAACGGCCGGGACATCCTCAAGCTGCGCAAGGAAGAGATGCGGGAGCTCCGCAAGGAGATGCAGATCATCTTCCAGGACCCGTACGCGTCCTTGAACCCGCGCATGACCGTGGGCGACATTATCGGGGAACCCCTCCTCATCCACGGGCTGGCCCGGGGCCGCGAGCGGGAGAAGCGGGTGCAGGAGCTCTTGGAAGTGGTAGGATTGAGCGCCTACCACGCCCGCCGCTATCCCCACGAGTTCAGCGGCGGCCAGCGGCAGCGCATCGGCATCGCCCGGGCGCTGGCGGTGAACCCGAAGCTTATCGTGTGCGATGAGCCGGTTTCCGCGCTGGACGTGTCCATTCAGGCGCAAGTCATCAACCTGCTCAAGGACCTGCAAAAGGAGTTTGGGCTCACGTACCTCTTCATTGCCCACGACCTGGCCGTCGTCGAGCACATCAGCGACCGGGTGGCCGTCATGTACCTGGGCAAGATCGTGGAATTGGCGGACAAGCGGGAGCTGTACAGGAACCCCTTGCACCCCTACACCCAGGCGCTGTTTTCGGCCATTCCCGTGCCCGACCCCGACTTCAAGCGGGAGCGGATCATCCTGCAGGGCGATGTGCCTAGCCCCATCAACCCGCCCAGCGGCTGCCGCTTCCACACCCGCTGCCCCTTCGCGG
>DATCLD010000090.1:0-1722 GCA_036564115.1 Limnochordales bacterium | reverse complement strand
GGCGGCGGACGCCGGCCCGCTCAGGGCGGCTTCCACCCGTTCGACGAGCGCTACCAGGCACCGGTACGCCCGCTGCGTCCCCCAAGCCACGAGGGGCCGGCCGACGAAGACGAGGCCCAGCCGCCGGCTGAGGAAGCCCCCAACGCGCATCGGCCAATTAAGGCAAACGAGCGTATCCACGATCAGAAGCGGCAGGTCGGCGCGGCCGCACATGGCCAGCGTTCCCGCGATGAGGCGGCGCAGGGCCCGCAGGGGGATCGAACCTCTCGGGAGGACGTACACGAAGTTGCCCCACCGGTCGGTGCCCACGGGGGTCAGGCGCCCGCGGCCGTCGCCTTCCGCCCGGTCAAAACCGGGGATTGACAACAGCTCTTCCCGGGCGGGCACCCTGTCCCGGGGTAGCCGGCCCAGGTGAATCGCAGCCGCCACGGGCGAGGAGTGAGTGCCCCCGTAGCAGGAGTAGATGACCCGTACCGGCCCGGCTTCAATGACGGACGATGACGTAGGATCCATTCCGTAGGTCGTGGATGGTGCCCCGCAGGAGCTTGGCCAGCAGGCGCGCCACCTGGTCCCGTTCGGCTTCGTCCGCGGCAGGAAACACGGGCACGCCGCCGGCCTGGACGTCCTGGCGCAACGTGACCACGGCTACGATGCGGCTTTCCCCCCGGCTCACGCCTCCCGCACTCCCTCCAGCTTGGCCAGATCGGGCGGCCACAGCCCGGACGCGACCGGCTTGCGCACGCTGCCCTCAAGAACAGGCACATACTCGACCGCCCGCACAAGAGCCCGCTCGTCCCGCAGGAGCGGGACGATGGCCATGACGACCTCGCCGGTGGCCGGGTTCTGGCGGGCGATGGGCGTAAACTCGGGCTCATCCACGTCCATCTTGAGCCCGAGCAGCATGGCCACCTCGTGAGCGATGGCCTGGCGCTGGCCCAGGTTGGACAAGGTGGCGCGGGCGTTCGCGTCCTTGGGCCTGATGACCACCGCCAGCCCCTCCTTGAGATAGCGCTCGCGCGCGGCCGGCAGGCCGACGTTCATGATCTGCACGCCCGCCACCGTCAGCACGGGCCCGTCAAACTCCAGCGGCGCAGGCTTTACAATGGCGATGTCGCCGATGCGCTGGCCCGACATGAAACCTTGCACGAGCACCACCGCCACGAGGCCTGCGCCCGAGGCGACTCCCAAGGACCACCACGGGCCCCACGGGACGGCGATGACGCCGGCGAGGCTGGCGACGAGGGCCGTCACCATCGCCAGGTAGTTGCGGGCCTCAAACACACGGGCGATGCCCTCGATGTAGGCGGGTCCCCTGGGGACGAGCTCCGTTGCTTCCACGTTGACCAGCGACTCGCGCTCCACCGCCCGCACTTCCCGGAACTGCGTGGCCGCCAGCGCGAGAAAGGACGCCGCGGCCAAGTCCCCGGTGGCGATAGCCGGCGGGGCGATGGCGCCCAGGGCCGCTGCGATGAAGCCCAGGGACAGGTGAATCGTATACCCTTGCGGGTAGCTGGGAAACTGCCGGTAGTCCCGGCGCAGGAGCAACAGCCGTGCGAGGGTGCCTGCCGCCACGCCCGCGGCTACCGGCGGCACCATCTCCACAAGCGCCCCCTCCCATCAAGCCTACTGTCCGCCTTCCTCCCCGCCGGAGCGGGGACCTAGACGCCCGGACTCCCTGCGGAGGAAGCTCCGCAGCTTCATCCACGCCGCCTGGGGGCTGCC
>DATCLD010000089.1:0-11319 GCA_036564115.1 Limnochordales bacterium | reverse complement strand
AGCTCCCGCGCGCGGCGCAGCACCCGGGCCCCGTAGCGCCGGTTGATGGCGTCCATGACCTCGGCCACGCGGTCCGCCTTCTCCGGGAAAAGGGACGCCTGCCGGTCCGGCTCCAGCTGCGACACATACACACCCAGAAGGCGCAGCGGGCGCTTTAGGGCAAACGCATCCAACAGGCGGCTGGCCTCGCGGAAGATGCGGTCGTCGTCCCGGAAGGGCGTAGGCAAGCTGCGGCTCTTGGTGTGGGTTTCAAAGTCGGGATAGCGGATTTTGACGGTGACGGTGCGGGCCGTCATCCCGTGGCGGCGCAGGCGCGCGCCCACTTCCGCCGCGAGCCGCGCCAGGTGGGCCCGCAGCTTGGGCCCGTCGGGCACGTCCACCGGGAACGTGGTTTCCCGGCCGAGAGACTTGGCTTCGGACTCGGGCGTGACGGGCCGGGGGTCGCGGCCGAAGCACAGCTCGTACACGTGCAACCCCAGCTTGTTTCCCAGCAGCGCCTGGAGCTCGGACAACGGCCGGCGGCGCACGTCGGCGATAGTCTGCATGCCGGCCCGGCGCAGGCGCACCGCCGTGCGGGGACCAACCCCCCACACCGCTTCCACCGGCAGCGGCAGCAGGAACCTGTCCAGGTCCGGTGCGGCCACCGCCACCAGCCCGTCGGGCTTGCCGCTGTCGGATGCCAGCTTGGCTACGAACTTGTTGGGGGCGATGCCCACCGAGGCCGTCAGCTGCGTCACCGCCCGGATGCGAGCCTTCAGCTGCCGGCCCAGGTCCAGCGCGTCCCGGAAGGCGTGCTCGGCGCCGGTCATGTCCAGGAACGCCTCATCGATGGACAAGGGCTCCACCAGCGGGCTGAACTCATCCAGCACCGCCCGGATGCGGCGGCTCACTTCCTGGTAGCGGGCCATGCGGGGCCGCACGAAGATGGCGTGCGGGCACAACTGTACCGCCCGGCGGATGGGCATGGCCGAGCGGATGCCGTACGCCCGGGCCTCGTAGGAGCACGTGGAGACGACCCCCCGGGGGCTGTCCCGGTCGCCCCCCACCACCAGCGGCCGGCCCCGGTACTCGGGATTGTCCAGGGCCTCCACCTGGGCAAAGAACGCGTCCATGTCCACGTGCACGATGGTGCGCTCGCCGAACGCAACCGCCCACGGCGGACGGTGCCCGCGGCTCACGGCCGATGCCACTCCCGCTTCCGCCCCACGCAGAAACTGAGCCCGCTACAGCGTGATCCGCTCCGGGTCGAACGTGAGGCGGTTCTCTTGGCACACCCGGGCGTACCAGCGGCCGCTGTCCTTCACGATGCGGCGCTGGGTTTCGTAGTCCACGTAGACCAGGCCGAAGCGGACGCGGTAGCCGCGCGCCCACTCGAAGTTGTCCATGAGGGACCACACGTAGTAGCCTTCCACCGGCAGGCCAGCCTGGAGCGCCCGCCACACCTGGTGCAGGTGCAGGGCGATATAGTCCCGCCGCCGGTCATCCCGGATGCGCACATCGTCGTCGTTGGCCGTCCCGCCGCCCTGGGCGGCCTCCACTGTGTCGGGGTAGGCCGCGCCGTTCTCGGTGATCAGAAACGCGACCCGGCGGGCCGAGGGCGCATGCCTCGCCCGCTGCTCCAGGGACCCGGCCGCCTCCCCGGCGGCGTCGCCGGCGGCCGCCTGCGGGGCATCCTTGCCCGCCGGTTCGCCGGCGGCGGTGACCGTCTTTCGCCCGGTGGGCGCCGCGCCTGGCTCGCGGTCGGCGGCGGGCTGCGACAAGTATTTCTCCTGCAGCCAAGCCAGCACCTCGTGCAAGCCCTCGGGATACACTTCCCACCCGACCTGGGTGACGGGCCGGCCCGGCGGCACTTGGACGCGGTAGCCGAAAAGCGGACGGGACGGATCGTCGGCCACCACGTGGCGGCGATAGTAGTTCAGGCCAAAGAGATCGATGGGCCGGGACATGAGTTCCAAGTCCCCGTCCTTCACCGGCGGGCGCACGCCCAGCCGCTCGTACCACTCCAGGCCTTCCTGCGGGTAGCGGCCGACGAGCACGGGCTCCACGAACCAGCGGGCTTCCAGCACCTGCGCCCGCAGCGCCGCCTGCTGATCTGCCTCGCTGTCCGTGGCGGGGCTGTACGCGTGGATGTCGATCGCGATCCCGATGCGGGCCGGACCCCGGCTGCGCCTTAGACTGCGCAGGCCCACATCGTCAAAGGCCTCCACCGCCAAGCCGTGGCCCAGCAGCAGGTGATGGGCGGCCCGCAACGCCGCGTCCGGGTCTTGCAGCCCGGGCGCGTGGACGCCAAAGGCGTGCCCCAGCATGGCTGCAACGTAAGGCTCGTTCACCGTCAGCCACCGGTCGACGCGGTCGCCCAGCCGCTCAAACAAGAAGCCCGCGTAGTCCCGGAAGCGGTAGGCTGTGTCCCGGTTCGTCCACCCGCCCCGCTCCTGCAGCGCCGCGGGCAGGTCCCAATGGTACAAGGTCACCAAAGGCTCGATCCCCGCGGCCAGGAGCGCGTCCACGAGGCGCTCGTAGAAGTCGAGACCGGGCTTGTTCACCTGTCCCTTTCCCGTGGGGAACACGCGTGGCCAGGCGATGGAAAAACGATAGGAGCTCAGGCCCAGCCGCCGCATGAGGGCGACGTCCTCGCGCCAGCGGTGGTAATGATCGCAGGCGATGTCCGCGGTGTCGCCGTTCTCGATGCGGCCGGGTTCCCGGCAGAACCGATCCCAGATGGATTCCCCGCGGCCGTCGTCCGCGACGGCACCTTCAATCTGGTAGGCCGATGTGGCGGCTCCCCACAGGAAGCCGGCGGGAAAAGGGCACTCGATCATGGTCGCCTCCTGCATCCGTTGCGTCGTCCAGCAGCGTCACGCACACCGGGCGGCAAACCCGCAAGCGGGGGTGCGGGCGGCCGCCGCCGGATGGGGAGGCGCCGCACGGCGCAGCGCCGTGCGGCGCCCCTCCCCCATCCAACCTACGTCACCCCCGCCCCCGGCTCGCGGCGGCCCGTGCCGCGGCCGTTACCGCTCCCGGGCCAGGGCCTCGTCCACCCGCTGGGCCGCCCGGTTCAGGAACGCCTGCACGCCGCCCTGGCGCTCCAGGCTGCCTTCCACGTAGGCCGTCAAGATATTGCGGAACTCGGCCACGATGGCGTTCTCGATGTCTCCCCACACGCCCAAGGGCGGATAGGCGGTGGCGTAGCTCAAGCCGCGGCGGAACACCTGCCAGACGCCGGTTTCATAGTACGGGTCGTTGAAGGCGTCCACCTTGGCCGGCAGCATCTTGGACAAGTCCCGCGTGTAGCTCACCAGGTTTTCGTGGCGCAACAGGAACTTGATCCATTCCATGGCCGCGTCCTTGTTGGGGCTCGCGTCCAGGATCACCAGGTTGCTGCCGCCCGAGAAGGCCGCCCGGCCCGTGGGCCCGGCCGGCGGCTCCACGACGCCGTAGTTGAGGCTCGGGTTCTCCACCTCGATGTCGGCGATGTTCCACGGCCCCATGAAGGCCATGGCCACGTTGCCGTTAATGAAGGCCGCGTCCGCCTGGGGCTGGTTGTACTCCGCGGTCGCCCTGGACGCGAGGCCCAGGCGCACCAGGTCCACGTAGTACTCCATGGCCTGCACGCCCGCGGGGCCGTTAAAGATGGCCCGCCGGCCCTGGGCGTCCACGAGATCCCCGCCGTAGGCCCACAGGATAATGGCCCAGTTGTGGATCAGGTCCCATGCGTTGGTGCCGGCGATGGCGATGGCGCTGCCCTCGCCGAAGACCTCGATGATACGCTTGCCGACCTCCACCAGCTCGTCATAGGTCTGGGGCGGCTCGACGCCCGCGGCCGCGAACATGTCCTTGTTGTAGAACAAGGCGCGGGTTTCGGCGAACCACGGCAGGCCGTAGTACTTGCCCTTGTACGTGGTGGAGATCAGGTTGGCCTCCATGAAGGCCTCGGGGCCGCCGAACTCGTTGATGTCGATCTCGGCCACCGCGCCCGTGGCGGCAAACTGCGGGTTCCACGTGGTGCCGGCCTGGAACACGTCCACGCCTTCGCCGGTGATCAAGGCCGTGGAGATGCGGGACCAGGCCTGATCCCAGCCGATGATCTCATAGCGCACCCTGATGCCGGTTTCCCGGTAAAACTCCTCCACCTTCTGGTCCAGCCACGGGACGTGGATCACGTCCGCCGCATTGGGCATGACCCAAAAGGTGATCTCCTGGGCCAGGGCCGCCCCAGCCCCCATCGCCACCAGCAGCGCGGCCGTCACCGCGACGGCCAGCCAACGGCTTGTGCCGTGCACAGCGATTCCCTCCTTGTGGGCGTTTTTCCTCCATCAGCGAAACCTGATCCGCACACCGCCGGTTGCCTGCCGCGCCGCGGTCACGGCAGGCGCCCCAGCGCCGCACCTGGAGCTCGCGGTCCGGACATCCCCCCTTTCAGGGTTGCCACCCCTCGGTCCAGAAACCGGCTCCGTCCTCGGCCGGCCACAGCGCACCGGGGCCCGTTGCCCGGAGTCCTCAGCCCTTCACCGCGCCCGACACCAGCCCCGAGATGACGTAGCGCTGCATGAAGCTGAACAGGACCAGCACGGGCAAGGACACGATGATGGAGGCGGCCATCATCATGGTCCAGCGGGCTTCGTGGGCGGTGATGTACTCAAGCAGCCCAACGGCCACCGTGCGCGTGTGGCTGCCCGTGAGCACCGAGGCGAACAGCACCTCGTTCCACGCCATGATGAAGCAGTAGATGGCCACCGACACGATGCCGGGCCGGGCCAGGGGCAAGAGAATCGACCACAGGATCCGCAGGCGGCTCGCTCCGTCGATCTGGGCCTGCTCGTCCAGCTCCACGGGGATCGAGTCCAGGAAGCTGCGCAGCATGACGATGGAGAAAGGCAGCGCGAAGGACGTGTAGGTCAGGATCATGCCGGAGTACGTATCCCTGAGCTGGATGCCGAACTGATTGCGCAGCCACGTGAACAGAATGAAGTACGGGATCAGAAACAAGATGCCGGGCAGCATCTGCGTGGACAGCACGGCCACCACGTACGCGTTGCGCCCGGGAAACGCCCAACGGCTCAAGGCGTACGCGGCCAGCAGCGCGATGCTGGTGGCCACCACCATGGTGCCGGTGCTGATGATCAGGCTGTGCTGCAGGTAGTCAAGGATGCGCACCGTGCGGTTGACGTTGCGGTAGTTGTCCAGGGTCGGCTGGCGCGGGATCCACGACGGCTCCATGCCCGGCCGCGTCACATCGGCCGCCTGCAGCTCGACGCTGGACTTGAACGACCCCGACACCATCCACAGGTACGGGATAAGAACGCCGGCCAACACCGCCGCGAGGGCGAGACCAAAGAGCACCCACCCGCCGACGGCCCGTCCGTTTCGCCGCCTCCTGCTAACCGCGCCGCCGCCGGCCACATGCCCGCGCGCGGCTGCCGGATCGCCGCCCGCTGCCAGGCCGCCTCCGCCGACCATTTACGCCTGCCCCCTTTCCGCCGCCCGCAAGGCCCGCAGGTACAGCATGGTCAAAAGCAGCATGACCACCATCAGCACCACCGACATGGCCATGCCGACGCCGAAGTTGAAGGTGCTGAAGGTTTCCCGCAGGATGAGGGTGGACGGCACGTCGGCCGCAGGCCCCGGGTCCTTGCCCAGCATGACGTAGAACTGGTTGAAGGCGTTGTAGTTCCAGAGAATGGAAACCAGAATCAGCATGCGGGTGACCGGCGCCAGCATGGGCAGCGTGATGGAGCGGAACTGCTGCCACCGGGAAGCGCCGTCGATCATGGCCGACTCGTACAGCTCCCGCGGGATGGTCTGCAGGCCCGCCTGCAGCACCAGCGCCGCGAAGGGCCAGCCTTTCCAGATGGCCGCCACCATCACCGCGTAGATGGAGTTGGCGCCCACTAGCCAAATGACGGGTTCCTCGATGATGCCCATCTTCATGAGCCACATGTTGACCAGGCCGATGCGGGCTTGGAAGATGAAGCGCCAGACGCTGTAGGCCACCGAGTCGGGGGTGATGTACGGCAGGAGGATGAGGCCCCGCACCACGTTGCGCAGGGGGAAGGGGCGGTTCAACAGAAGCGCTACCGCCATGCCGATGCAGTAGCCTGCGGCGATGGTGATGGCGCCGAAGTAGGTCACGTTCCAAAGCGATCGCCAGAAGCGCTCGCCCAGGAAACCGTTGGGATCGAGCCCCGCCACGAAGTTGGCCAAGCCCGCCCACGGCGCTTCGTACCAGCGGGTGACGGTGAACAGGTTGATGTCGCGGAAGCTCACCATGATCCCGCCGGCCATGGGAATGTAGTGGACGAAGAGCATGGCCACCACGGCGGGCAGGATGAGCAAGTACGCCGGGCCCATGCGGATGAGAAACCGCCGAACCCGGTACAGCCGGCCGCGCTGCTGGCGAGCGGCGGCCGCCACCGCGCTCACGGCCGGTGCACCAATGTGGGCCGGGCTTCGTCGGGCGCTGCCGGACTCTGGGCGGGCAAGACCCTCTGGCGCCATTTACGCCGACCCCCTCACCACCAGTTCCGTATCCAGCACGATCCGGTCGCTTTCCAACGTCTCCCCGGCCGCCAGGCGGATCACCATGCGAAACGCGATGGCGCCCATCTCCTGCACGGGCTGCCGCACCGTGGTCAGCGGCGGGATGGCCGCGGCGGCAATGGGCAGGTCGTCAAACCCCATCACCGCCACATCCTCAGGCACCCGCAGGCCCCGCTCGTGCAGGGCGTTGATGGCGCCGAGGGCCATGAGGTCGTTGGCGCAGAAGATGGCCCGGGGCATCTTCTCCCCCCGCGCGAGGCGCCGGGCCACCGCTTCGTAGCCGGAACGCTGCTCAAAATCCCCGGCCCACACCCGGTCCGGTCCCGCCGGCAGTTCCGCCTCCTGGAGGGCCAGCAGGAAGCCGCGGATTCGGTCCATGGACGACTGGATGTTCTCCGGCCCGCGGATCATGGCGATGTCGTCGTAGCCTTTGGACACTAGATAGGAGACGGCCCGGTACGCGCCCCGCAAGTTGTCCACCACCACATGGGGATGGGGGCTCCCGGCGCTGCGGTGATCCACCACCACCACCGGCGGCGCGTCGGGGCGGTCGGCCAGCAGCCGCTCTTCCCCGTGCCGCGGCGTGATGACCACAAGCCCGGCCACCTGGGGCGCCTGCAGCACCCGCTCAATGACGTTTTCGTGCGACCGCCCGGCGGTGGTATAAAAGATGAGGTCATAGCCCCGTTGGAACGCCTCCCGTTCGACCCCCGCCAGCACTTCGCAATAGAAGGGAGAGCTGACGTGGGGCACGACCAGGGCCACCTGGCGCAGGTGCGCCCGCGGCCGGCGCAGATTGGCCAGCTGATAGCCCACCCGGGTGGCGGCCTCGTACACGCGCTCCCTCAACTCCCGCGCCACCTGCTGGTTGCCGTTGAGCACCCGGGAAACGGTAGCCGGACTGACGCCGGCAACCCGGGCGATGTCCCGCAGCGTCGCCATGTTTCACCGGTCCTCTCTGGTGTTTCAGAAACATGTTTCTCCCGTGCTTCTCTGATTTCCTTCTATGTCCAGCAAATTTGCGGCAATCTTTTATCCTCCGCCATCGATCAAGGCCGTCTCCCCGGCAACCGCAGAGCACTGCCCCACGGGTGCCGCCCCGGGAAGGACCACCGCCGAGGCGTTCTTGGCCCATCTCCGGTCCCGGCTGCAGCCGGGGCCCAAAGCGGCCCATCCCGGCCGCTGGCCGGGGCGCCTGCAGCGAGACGCTGGCAGAGCGGACGCTCGCCAGCGTGAAGACCTGGTTGACCGCTTTCTACAGGAACGGGCGGCGGTGGGCGGCCAGGGCCAGCGGGTGCACACACCCGCCGGCTTGGTGGCCTATCTGCGGCAGCTGATGGCGAGCCTCCCGGGCACGACGGCGGTACGCGACGGCAACCCCCGCTGGCTCGAACCGCAGGCCCAAGCGTGGCTCGCCGCGGAGGAGCAGGCGGGGCTCACGCTGATCACCCATGACGCGGGACGGGATCAGGTCGCGGCCGCCGCTTTGGGCATCACGTGGGCCGATTGGGCCATCGCGCAGACGGGTAGCCTCGTTCAGCTTTCCGGCAGCGGGCGCTCGCGCCTTGTGAGCCTACCGGCGGCCCGGAACCGGCACCGGGCTGACGCGCGGCAGCCGCCGGCACCCTACAGCCACCGGGGTACCGAGCGCCGGTACTCTTCATACGCCTGGCCGAAGCGGGCCGCCAAGGCGCGCTCTTCAGGGAGGATCTGGAAGCGGTGGACGTAGGCCATGAAGCCGACCACGCCCACCAGGGCCGCGACGTTGGACAGCCAGACCGCCCAGCCGAGCAAAGCTGCAGCCAGGCCCAAATACATCGGATTGCGCGTGTAGCCGTAAATGCCGCTGGTGACCAGCACCGCGGCCCGGTCCGGACGGCGGGGATCGGACGTGGTGCCGGTCCGCTGCAAGGCGGTCAGTCCCAGAACACCGCTGGCCAGCCCCAGCACAAACAGAAACACGGCTACCCCGCCCCGGATGATGGCCGGCACGGACACCTCAAGGGCCGGCAACGCCCAGGCGAGGGCACGCATGATCACCGCGCACACTGTGAACACCACAGGTGGCGGCACCCGCAGCTCCATGGGGATAACCCCTTCCGCACCCTTTGGTGCGCCGGTCCCGGTGCCGTCCACGGCCTGTTGGCTCCGGCACATCGCAAACGGTCTTATGCGTAGGCCCTCCAGGCCCCTCGCAGCGGGATACGGATACATTGTACGGGACCTGCCACCGACGCTCAATGGACTATCTCCGGCGGGGCAGCAACAAAACGCTGGCCATCGAGCAGGGAACCGTGATCGAGTACCCGGGTGGGTATGAGGAGTACGAAACGCAGCTCCGAAACGAGGCGCGGAGCGAAGAGGGCGGCCCAGCGCCGGCCGCCGGCTCCGAGATTCTCTCCCCGGAGGAACGGCTGCTCCTCCCCGTCACCGCGACCCCCGGCCACTACGGCTACCCGTCACTGCGGCCCTGGCGGTGCCACCACGGGTCACTGCAGCCAGCGGCCGCACCCGCGGTACTCCCGCCCGCCGCCGGCCAGTTGCACCACGACCGAGGCCGGGAACTCTTCGCCGCTCATGCCGTCGTAGCACGTGCCTGTCGTGATGGTCACCGTGAGCTGGACAGGAACATGGGCGCCGGGGGTGCGGTACGTGATGGTCCTCCCATCGGCGCTGGCTTCCGGGAACGAGATGGGCGTCGTGATCCGGGTTTCGCCGTAGTCCAGCAGGAGCTCGATTCGTTGGCCGTCGCGGATCTCCGCCATCCAGCCGGGCTCCTGCCCGATGGCCCGGAAGTGCACCCCGGCCCGGCGGGCCCGTTCCCAGGGATCCAGCGACGGATTCCACTCCTGCACCAAGTAGACGAGACCGTTCAACTCCAGCCGCGCCATGCCCCGCTGCACCGCCAGGCTGATGTCGCCCGCCGCGTAGCGCACGCCCCGGCCTTTGTGGGAAGCCACCCGGGGCAAAGTCACATCCTGCCCGTCGTCGAAGAACAGCCGCACCTCGTCGCCCGTAAACACCGCGGTGAACGCGATGGCTTCCGCGACGAAACGGACCGTTGCGGGGGCGCGCCCCGCGGCCCCCACAACGGTCCCCATCACCAGACAGCACAGCAAGCTGAGCACGGCGGCCCGGGCCGTCTTCAAGCCCATGGCGCTGCCTGCCTCCTGGGCGGGCGCGCACCCGCCGTTACTCGCCCTCCGTCTCGGCCGCCCGCCTGTCCTGTTCGATCGAGACAAGATTCAGCATTTCCCAGAGCAGTCCCTGCAAGTAGCTCAGCTCGTCGTCGGTCATGGACGGCGGGTCCTTCAGGAGCGGCAGCAGCGCGGCCGCCTCGTCGACGAGGAAGCTCACGTCCGGCTCTTCGTACCAATCCTCATCTTCCTCGTCCCCCCAACCACTCCGGTGCCGGCTCCCGAGTGACCGTCAGGGTGTAGTCGCCGCCCTCATCAGCAAAGTAGGAATTGGCGACCACGTAGTAGAGACCGGTGTAGGGGAGGGTGATATACAGCTCCGCGTCGGTGCCGCCGTCGGTGTCGTCGCCCCAGTGCAGCATGCTCCGGGTGTCATCCCAGATCTCCAGGTAGGCGTCGAATTCTTCCGCGTACATCGCGTACATGCGGATGGCAATCACGTCGCCCGTCTCGCCGTACAGGACGTAAAAGTCGGCCCACGTGCCGTCGCCGAAGTCCTCGCTGTCTTCACCCAGGAAACCGGTCACCGTGGCGCCGATCTCCAGCACCGGCAGGTCGGGGGCCGGGGCCGTGTACGCCTGCAGGCTGCCGCCCAGCTCCCGCTCGATGCGCTGGCCGTAGACCATCTTCATGCGCATGCTGCCCGCCAAGGGTGAGTCCTCCATGTCGGCGGTGGCGAAGACGAGGTCGCCTTCCATGGACCCGATCATCATGTACGGGAAGTCCCCCGGCACGACCCATGCCTGCGATTGACCGACCACAGTGTAGTCCACGTCGAAGGCCAAGTTCTCCCCGACCGGCTGGCGGACGGTGTTCTGAATGTTGACCGACTCCACCAGAACCGCGGCCCGCCCGACGGGCACGTCCACCCAGCCGGTGAACTCGCCGTCCAGCGGCAGCGTGCCGCCTTCAAGGCCTAATTCTTCCAGCTCGGGAGCCGCGGTCAAGGACTGCCACCGGTCGCCCGGACGCAGGGGCGGGCCGGGCAGGTCCTCCTGGGCCGAGCTCAACAGGTTGGCGAGCCACCGGGGGTTGACCATCTGCTGGTATTCCTCCGCAGTCGGCTCGTCGCCCTCCACCAAGTACGCTTCCTTGTCGCCGAACACGTACACGCCGTCCCAGATCCGGCCCGACACGGGCTCGCGCGTCTCGGGGTCGATGGCCTGGGCCTGCACCCGCACCCGCGGGCTGCCGGATTCCGGATCAGGCTCCAATACCTCGATCCGGGCCCGGACGGCGGCGGTCAGCTGCTCACCGATGTCTTCTTCCGACATGAGGGTGAAAAAGCCCGTCTGATCGCTGATCCGGACGTCGGCAGTCTGCTCAATCACGAAAAACGCAACCGATCCCACCGGCCCCAACGCCACCGGCTCAAGGAACAGCGCATCGCCGGCGGCCAAGCCCAACGGTCCAGTAAGGCCCGACGACTGAGCGAGCGCCATCCCGGGCAACGCCAGGAGCAGCGCTCCGACAATGACAGGCATGAACCGCTGTCTTGGGTCTCTCAATTAATTCGACCTCCTCATTTGTCCGGGTCCACTGGACCGGATTCCTCTGGCTGGCTTACAGCGCCATAGTATTACAC
>DATCLD010000088.1:0-12764 GCA_036564115.1 Limnochordales bacterium | reverse complement strand
AACCCGTAGCGCCAATTGACAAACAGGTATAGCGCCAGCGCCGGGATGACGTAGAGAAGCGCGTAGGCCGAGATCAGCGTGATGACGGGCGTGCCGGATTCCGTATAGAACGAGTACGTTGCCGCCGAGGCGGGCATCTTGTCGGGGCTGCGCAGCAAGATGAAGGGGATGAGAAAGCCGCCCCAGACGTTGACAAACGCCCACACGGCCACCACCATCATGCCCGGCCGCACCTGGGGCAGCACGATTTGCCGCAAGATCTGCCACGAGCCCGCGCCGGCCACCATTGCGGATTCCTCCAGCGACCGCGGCAGGCCCGCGACGAAGTCCCGCATGATGAAAATCGCGGTCGGCAACAGCCCGCCGGTAAACACCAGGATCACGCCCACGTGTGTGTCGATGAGCCCCAGGTTGTAAATGAGCAGGAAGATGGGCACCATGGCCGCGGTGCCGGTGACCACCGATGAGAAGAGGATCAGAATGTACACCAGCACGTCCCGGCCCGGCAGGCGCACGCGGGCCAGCGCATACGCGGCCAAGCTCGCCACAAACGTGGTCAGGATCATCGCGCCGCCCGCCTGGATAACGCTGTTTCGCAACAGCGCCCGCACGGCGAAGGTGTTGCGGAACACCGCCGCAAAGTTGGCCAACGTCGGCTGGGTCGGGATTTGCACTGACAGCGTCGCCTGGCTGTGGAAAGGCGCCGTGAACAGCCACAAGAGCGGCAGTGCGAAGAAACTCCCCACCAGCACCACGAGCACATAGAAACCGATGCGGGCCAACACGTAACGCACCAGCGTCATTAGGCACGCACCCCCTGGCGCCGCTGGCTGAGCAGGTACACGCTGGCCAGGATCAGGTTGATGACCATGACCACCACGGCGATGGCGCTGCCCCGCCCGAACTGATAAAACCGGAACGCCACCCGATACGTGTGGATCGCCACGACTTCGGTCTGGAACGCCGGGCCGCCCTGGGTCAAAAGGAAGGGCGTGAACACGTTGAACGTCCACAAGGTGATGAGGACGAGCCCGGTCAAGAACTGGGGCCGCACCAGCGGGAACATGATGTCGCGGAAACGCTGCCAGGGGCTCGCGCCCGCCACCATAGCGGTTTCAATATAGGAAGGACGGATGCTGCCCAAGGCCGCCGTCATGAGAAGCATCGAAAACGCGGTGCCCCGCCAGATGTTGAAGATAATTATTGACAAAAGTGGATAATCCAGCAGCCAGTCGTAAGGCCCCAAGCCAAACCAGCCCAAGATGGCGTTCAACGTGCCCGCGTCCCGATCAAAGAACGCGCTCCACGTAAAGGCCATGGCCGCTTCGGGCAAAATCCACGCCAGCGTCACCAGCGTGTACATGACTTCCTTCAAAATGCCCTCGCGCCGGAAAAAGAGCAGCGACAAGGTGATGCCGAGCCCCATCTGCCCCGCGATGGACCCGGCTACAAACATCAACGTCACATACAGGGAGTACCCAAACTCGCCCCGGCGCATCCACCGCTCGGGGCTGAACAGCGCCAGGTAGTTGCTTAGGCCGACAAACTTTGGCGAGACCGCCGATGCGCCCAAGAGCGTCCGGTCGGTGAAGCTGATGACCACGACCCAGACGAAGGGAAACAAGAGGAAAAGGATGATGAACAGCAAGGCGGGGCTCAGAAACGTCAAGCCCATCCGGCCAGACAGGAGGGCGACTTCGTCTCGCCGCACTGCGAATCCCTCCCAACCCAAAGCAGCTGCAAACGCCGACCGGCCATAACGGCTCCCCGCGGAAGCCGGCCAAGAAAAGTTGCGGGCGGCGGAGGCCACCGCCCCCGCCGCCCGCAATCCGTTACTTCACCCGAATGACGTTCTCCTCACCAACTAGCTCGACAACGGCCTCCGCGTAGGCCTTCATGGCCTCCTCGGGCGTCATCTCGCCGGTGATGACCCGCTCAGTCATGAGCTGCGCCTCCACGCTGATGCGCGGGTAGGCGGGCAGCTGCGGGCGCACGGTCGACACCGGCAGGAGCTTCTCCGCCATGGCGCTCATGACGGGATCGGTGATCACCGGCACGTCGTCGCGGATGCGGATGCCGGGCTGCAGCTCCTGCAGCTTGAGCATCATCTCGGTGCTGAACATGAAGCTCAAGAGTTCCCACGCGAGATCCGGGTTCTTGCTGAACGGATTCAGCACATAGCCCGTGCCGCCCGAGATGGAGACGAAGTCCGTCCCGCCGTAGCCCTGGCCAGGGGCCTTAGCCGGGAACGGCGCCCAGCGCACGACCGCGTTGCGGCCACCCGGCGGCTCCCACTCGCTGCCGGGCGCGACGACGGAGCGCCAGAACCAGTCGCCTTCGGCCAGGATCATGATCCGGCCATCACGGAAGGCGGCGAAGCTCTGCTCACGGCCCTGCGCCAGGAGCTGCATACGCCGGTCGCCGAGGCCTTCATCCACGTAGATCCGCTTGTACAGGTTCAGCGCGTCGAGGATGCCCGGGTGCTCCACGATCCACTTGCCCTGCTCGAAGTCGTACATGTGGATCCCGGTCCCGAGCAGGACCATGAACCAGCCCTGCATGGTGGTGGCTTCGCCCATGGAGGTGCCGGCGTTGATCTGCAGCGGCGTCGACCCGGGGAAGCGCTGCTTCAGAATGCGGGCGGTCTCCAGCACGTCCTCCCACGACTTGGGCTCCCAAGGCAAGGGGATGCCGGCCTGCTCAAACAGGTCCGCCCGGTAGTAGAGCTTGCGCACGTCGGTGCCGAGGCCGAGGCCGTAAACCTTGCCCTCATAGCCCAAGAGGCCCCGCAGACCTTCGGGGATGTGCGCCCAACCTTCCCAATTCCAAACGTCTGGACCAGCCACCTCATCCAGCGGCTTCAAGTATCCGGCCTCAACGAACTCGGGCACCCAGAAGCCGTCAAACGCCATAATGTCGGCGCCGGCGCCCACGCTCAAGTCCAGCGCGTACTGCTGCTTGAGGGCCTCGTCGGAACCGCCAAACTGGATGAACCGCAGCTCCACCTCACGGCCCTGCTGCCGCATCTTCTCCTGGAACGCCGGGAAGACGGATTCGTGAATCCACTTCACGATGTGGGCATTGACGCCACCCTCGACCGCGCGAGCGATGATGGACACCGACTGGGCAAATGCGCTGCCCGTCATGGCGAGGGTCAGTACGAGCGCCAGCGTCACGGCCACCCAACGACGGTACATTGCTCCTACTACCTCCTTCTTTGGTCCTCGTCCTATCCGGTTGTCCTCTCCGCTTCGCCTCGACGTGCCGGTTACTGCGTCACAGGACCGCTGCGGAGACACCACCTCCCTTCAAGGGCACCAGGCGCCAGTCCACAAGTTCATAGCTCCGCACCCCGCCGGGAGCCAAGGAGACCCGCAGCCGGCCGTCGGCGTCCAACGCCAGCGGTTCCTCGCTCAGGCGCGTTTCATCCAGCCGCACTTCGTACACGGCCGGGCGCCCCTGACCGATGCGGATCCACCCTTCCACCGGCTCGGGAGCGGGATTCCAGACGCGCACGATGACGCTGCCTCTCCCGTCGGCCGGCTTCAGCGCCGAGAGGAGCAGCGGCGAGCTTATTTCCAAGAAACCCGCGCCCGTGGCCCGGGTGGCAACTGCACCGGCGAAGGCAGCACCGTGGTCGCCCGCCCCGCGCAGGACGACCGTCTGAGCCATGGGCGGGGTCACAAAGGCGTCTAGTTCCTCAAGCAATGGGCTCTGCCAGTACGGGCCCGAGAAAGGCATGAGGGCCAGCTCAAACCGGTGCGGCCCCAGGCACTGGGCTTCGGGCACGGGCAGGCTCGGCCCGGCGCCTTCGGGACGCGAAAGGAGGTCGTCCCGGGAGAGCCACCCGACACAGCGCAAGAGCGTCACGGCCAGGTCGACGCCGGCGGCGGTGGGGATCGCCTCATACTCCTTCAATCCCCTGGCCATGACAGCGAAACCGGCTTGCCCTTCCGACACGGCCACCACGTGGCGCATGGGCGCCGTCGGCTGGGGCTTTTGGTACCAGCCGTCGCCCTTGGGCGGGCGCACAGGCCGGCGCAGCCACACGAAAGAATCCCCGGCCCACACGTGGTCGCTCTGCACGCCCGAGGAAACGACGAGCCGCAGCCGGTGGTCCTCTGCGGCGTTGTTGAGCCTGACCGTCACCTGTAAGGCCCGAGCACCCCGTTCCAGCGTGAACACGACGTCTACCGGCATCTCCACCCAGCCCTCCCGCCGGGTCCGGTCGGCGGAAAGCCGCGCCGGGACGGTGAGCGGGTACACCACCGCCAGCGAGCCGACCACGGGCCCGGAGCGCACGACGCGCGGCGGGCCGGCCGGGCGGTCCGCCACGATGGGCACATCGCCCGCCAAGGGCGAGAAGTCGTAGCTGTCCCCCGCGTCGGCTGTGTCCTCGAACCGCAGCCGCAAGGCATGCCGCCGCCCGCTGGCGCGGTCAATGAGCACGGGTCCATCGGGGCCGACCTCTAGGCGCAGGTGCTCGTTTTCCAAAGACTGGGCGTCCACCCGCACATCCCGACCGGATCCTGCTGCGGCACTTGCCGCTGCCGACGCCAAACCCGCTGCGGGCTGCTCCGCCCCGGAAGCGGCCGCCGCCTCGGCCTGCGCCCCGTCTCCCGTCGCCGCCGGAACAGCCGCATGGGCCTCGGCAGCCGCCACCACACGCAACGGCGCCACCCCCAGGCCGGGCATGGGCACAGCGCACATGATGGTCACCCGGTCCACCATCCGGTCGCTGCGGCCTGGCGCGAACACGGTCTCCACTTCCCGCTGCACGGGCAACGGCCGGCCGTCGGCATCCAGGACCGCGACACCAGCACCGAAGCCAGCCGGCACGTGCACCGTGTGGTACACCACGGTTTCCCGCGCGTACGGCAGCGGGTTGAATACGGCCATCGCCGACTCCAGCGCCGGCTCGGGCACGACGCCCGCCGGGGTACCTCCCACAAGCCGCGCCAAGGCCAGCCGGGCCTCGGTTTCGCCGATCTGCGTGACAGATGCAAAGCGGGTCATCATTTCCCGGTGAACCGGATCCACGGAGCAACCGCAGATGGAGTCATGGAAGTGATTCTTAATGAGAAGTTTCCAGGCTTGCTCGAGGATGGCCGCGGCGTCATACCCGCCCGCCGCCCGGACCAAGGCCACCAGCGGTTCCGCGTAGCGCTCGAGCAGCTGCTGCGCCCGGTCGTTGGCCTGCTTGATGTAGGCCCGGCTCGAGAGGACTCCTGAGAGGATGTGGTGGTAGCGGGAGCCGCGAAACTCGCCTTGGTAGCGCTCAAGGGGACCCGCCGTCTCCTGCACCCTGGCCAAGTACTCTTCGAGGTCCCCGAGCACCCAGTCGACCTCAGGGACGGCCCGAGCGAGCTCGTCCAGGACGTTCGGAAGGTCTTCCTGCAGATACAGGTGGTCCGTACCGTTGGGCAAAAGCAGCGCCTGCGAACGGCTGTGCCCCACTAAACCGCGGCCCTTAAGGCGCGAGAAGGGCAGCTTTAGCCAGAAGGGCAGCTCCTCCGGGGGATCGACGTCGCCGAACAAGATCGTCCGCACGTGGCGGGTCGCGAGGTCGGCGTCGTACTTGCCGCCCTCTTCATAGTCCCACGTTGCGTGGCCCAAGCCGGCCGCGGCCGAGTACGTTGCGGGGAGCTGACTGGCCAGCACCGCCGAACCATCGGTAGCTTCCCAGATGAACTCAAGGCCGAGGCGCTCAGCCTCATCCCCTACGCCCCGCTGGAATACCGCCGCCCCCAAGCCGAACCCGGCGAGGATGAGGGGCAACTGTGCGATATGCCCGAAGGGGTCAGGCGTATAGCCGATTGGCATCGGCCGCCCGAAGCGCTGTGAAACCCGGCGCCCGATGGCGAGGTTGCGAATGAGGGCTTCGGGGCTCACCAAGAACTCGTCGGCCAGTACGTACCACGGCCCAATGCGCAAGCGCCCGTCCTGCACGAGCCGCCGGATGTCCCCCTCCCGCTCCGGCCGCGCTTCCAAGTAGTCTTCGAGGATGACCGCTTGCCCGTCCAAGACGAAGCGGCGAAACCGCGGGTCCCGGTCCAGCACGCCCAAGGCGTGGTCCAGCACCCGCACCAGGCGCGCCCGGAATACCTGAAACGGCTCGTACCACTCCCGATCCCAGTGCGTGTGGGGCATTACGTAGACGGTCTTGCGCACGTTGTCAGCCACCAGTTTTCCACCTTTCCCTGGCACCAACTGTCACGGCCCTCAGGCCGACTGGCGCGCCACGATCATGTGGGGCACGAGACGCCGCGCCGGCCCCACAAGCGACCCCTCGATCACGTCAAGCAGCATGGCCGCCGCTTCCCGGCCCAGTTCCTCGGCCTGCAGGTCCACGCTGCTCAACGGCGGATCCGTGTACTCGGCCACATCGTCGTTGTTCATCCCCATGACCGCCACGTCTTGCGGCACCCGCAGGCCCGCCTCCCGCACAGCCCTCATCGCGCCTACCGCCAGCGCATCGCTCAAGGCCAACACGCTGCGAAACCGCAGGCCCTCGGCGAGCACCTGCCGCACGGCCCGCAGCCCGTCCTGGGCCGAACCGCCGCCGGCGAAGAGAATGTACCGACCGTCGGGCTCTACGCCTGCGGCCCGCAACGCTTGGCGATACCCGGCGGCGCGTTCGTGCCCGAACGTTTGCTGCACAGGACCCGCGAGGAACAGCACGGGGCCGCCCGCTTTGGCCAATAGATAGGCCGTCGCTTCCTCTGCCGCGGCCACGTTGTCGGTGTCCACGCTGTATTGGCAGGCCTCATGCCATCCCAGCACCACATGCGGGAATTTCACTTCCGCGAGCCACGTGTACAACGCCCCATCGGTGGTGGGGTTTACGAGGATGAGCCCGTCGGCCCAGCGCTCATTGACGATGCGGCGGGCGGCCTCCTCCGCTTCCCGCTCGTCCCTGACCAGAGACAAGCCGACGCTGTAGCCGCGCTCGGCGGCCCAATGGTGCACGCCCGTGGAGAAACGGCTGAAGAAGCCTGCGGACAGATCGGTCCCGACCAGCGGGTTGAGCAGATACAACGTCCATGTCCGGCCGCTGGAGAGGCTGCGGGCCGCCCGCATCGGATGATAGTTGAGTTCCTGAGCAATTTTGAGAATGCGTTCCCGGGTTTCCGGGCGGACGCGCCGGTCGCCGTTCAGCGCGAGGGACGCGGTGGAAACCGAGACGCCGGCTGCCTTTGCGATCTCGCGAATCGTGCTCATGGTCAGCTCACCACGACTTTCGAACCGGTTCGACGCAGGGATGCGAACAGTCGAACTGGTTTGTCTTTGTCCCATTCCTTCTGCGCCCCGGCAGAATATTCCTTCCGTCCGGCGCCACCCGCCGGGATCGGCCGCCGTCCGGGACCCGCAGCTACGCGCCCGCGTGGACGATGTAGACGGGATTGGACAACGCCCGCACCCGCTCCACGGGCCCATCCGGCCCGCTCTCGCCGAACCGACGGTACACCTCGAGCCGCACGTAGCCAGTGGGTTCCTCCAGCTCCCAGCGGTCGAAAAACACGTCCGTCTCGATGTCCGCCTCCCGCAAGACCCCCGAGCTGCCGATCCACCGGACACGGTCGCCTTTCGCACCCACAATAAGGGCTTCCACCACCGGCGTTTCCCCAGGGCGGACGGTGAGGCTGCCGCCCATGTCGACGCCGCCCACCCGCACCTGGACCATGGGACCTGCCGGGGCTTCGCTGACGAAGGCCGCCCCCCGGCGCAGCGCGTCCAATACCGCGCCGACCGTCAGCTCGTTGAGGTCCAGCCATGTGGTCGGGTGGCCGATGTTGTAGCCTTCGGTCCACGCCGATCCCGATGGCCCGGCGTAGTCTGCCGGATGGTGCCAGTCGCTGCCGCCCACCAGCGTCAGCCGCCGGCCTTGCCGCAGCAGCGAATCGTAGAGGTCCAGCGCTTCCCGGTTGTGGATCGGCCACAGCATCTGCCACGCCTCAAAGCAGTCGAACCCGTCGACGATCGGGTAGGTCCACGGCGGGCCGCCCTGCTTGGGATGGTTGACGGAGATGAGCCCGCCGCGGGCATGCGCTTCCTTCACGAGCAGCTCCACGTCGGCATCGCTCAACAGCCGGAAATCAACCCAACCGTTAATGCCCCAGACGTTAGTGTGGCCGCGATCGGTCGTGATCTCCTCCCCGGGGATGACCAGGAAGTCCGGCCGCTGCAGCGCGCCGAGAAACGCGTGGTGGCTTGCGGTGTTGTGGTCGGTGATGGCCAGGAAATCGAGCCCCCGCGCCCGCGCCGCCGCGACCAGTGCCTCCGGCGACCCCTTGGCGTCGCTGTGGTACGTGTGGCTGTGCAGGTCCCCCCGCCGCCACGCCTTACCGCTCAGGCGCCGGAACTCGGCCAGCGCTTGCCCGGTGGCGGCGTCATCCGGCTCCCCAGCGTCCAGGAGCCAACCCAGCGAGCCAAGCGAACCACCCACGGACGTCCCGGGAGAAGCGCCGCCGGCCTCCCCGTCCTCCGCCCGTGCAGGCACCGGCTCGTCCAGCACGACCTCCACCCGGTAGGGACAGCCGTCGGCCGGAATCCGGTGCAGGCCCAAGATGACCTGCCAAACGCCCGGCTGGATGGCCCCCGGCACGTAGCCGGGCGTCGCCGCGTCGCGGGTGATGAAAAACTCCCGCCGCGCCGAGCCGCTCCAGCCCCGGAAACCGCGGCGGGCCGGGAACGGTTCGATCTCCGGGTCAACCATGCCGATGTCGATGACGCCCCGCTCGTCGTAGCTGTAGCGCACGGTAATGGTTTCCGTGCCCTCGGGAACAACGAAGGGCAAGTACATGTAAGGCGAAGCAGCCCTGTCGGCCGGCGTCGCGACGCCTTCCATGACGAGGCGCTTCTCGCCTGGCGCGAAGCGGGCCGGCTCCCGCGTGGGATTCATCCAGCGACCGTCTCCTTCTGCTCACTGTCCAGGCCCGAAAAGGCCAACTCACCCGAACTGCGGTACAGGTGCACCCGGCGCAGCTGCAGCCTGAGGCCGACCTTGGGCGGCAACGCCGGGGGCTCATCGGTGTACTGCACCGCGTAGACCAGGTGATCGCCCATTTGCACCGTGATCACGACGTGATCCCCTAAGGGGGAGACGGCATACAGGTCGCCGTTCAAGGCGCCGTCCTGCGCCGGGCCTATTTGCAGATGCTCCGGACGGATGCCCAAGACCGCGTCGCCGCCGCCGGGAAACGCCTTGGCGATCCCGGCCCGCAACGGCGTCACGTCGACCCACATCTGTCCGACGACCAGCCGGACCCGCTCCGGCGTCAGCTCAATGCGGCACGGCACCAGGTTCATGGGCGGACTGCCGATAAAGCCGGCGACAAACGTGTTTTGCGGCCGGCGGTAAATCTCTAGGGGCGTGCCCACCTGCATGAGCCGTCCCTTGTCCATGATGGCGATGCGATCTGCCAGCGCCATCGCCTCCGACTGGTCGTGGGTCACGAAGATCGTGGTCACGCCTGCGTCCCGCTGCAGCCGCTTGAGAAACGCCCGGGCCTCGAAGCGCAGCTTGGCGTCCAAGTTGGACAGTGGCTCGTCGAACAAGAAGCAGTCGGCCCGGTGCACGAGGGCCCGTCCGACGGCGGTGCGCTGCTGCTGGCCGCCGGAGAGCTGGCCGGGCAGCCGCTCCAGCAAGTGTTCAAGCTGCAAGTTCTTGGCTACATGCCGGACGCGGGCGGTCATTTCCGCCTTAGGGACTTTGCGGACCTTGAGGGGATAGCCGATGTTCTCAAAAACCGTCATGTGGGGGTACAGCGCGTAGTCCTGAAACACCATCGCCACGTTGCGCTCTTGGGGCGGCAAGTGCGTGATGTCACGCCCGGCGAGTTCCACCGTGCCCGACGTCGGCCGCTCGAGACCGGCGATGAGCCGCATGGTCGTTGTCTTGCCGCACCCGGATGGGCCGAGGAGAGCGAAAAACTCCCCCTCGCCGATTTCCAAGTCCATGTTGTCGACTGCGGTCACGTTCCCGTAGCGTTTCGTCAGGTTCCGCAGGCGAATGTATCCCATATGGGCTCCCTGCCTCCGTTTCCGGCCCCTCCGCTTTCCTCGGGGCCGTGGATCGAAACGGTTCGACGCGCAGGAAAAATCGTCGCTTCAGCGCTACTGGTTGTTGGCCGCTCCGCCCTGGCCGCCCCACCGGGGCCGCGGCCCCACACAGTTCGGCTCGTTATGGCAACGGTGACGATTTTGTTGTTTTCGCCACGCGTACGGCATCATCCTGCTCCTTCAGGCGCTGGCGCGTCGCGGACCGTCGCAAAACTCGCGTGCCCAGGTACAACCCAAACAACCCGAACCCGCCACAACCCGAACCCACCACAATCGGAACCCGCTACAACCCGAACCGGCTACAACCCAAACCGGCTGCGCAAGTACTCCCGGTTGCGGCGAGCGTCGGCCAGAGTGTCCATTTCGGGATGGACAACCCGGTCTTGCTCGACCACCAGCCAGCCGCTGTATCCCGCTCCTTGCAGCTGAGCGATGATGGCACCAAGATCCAGGGAGCCGTCGCCCAAGGCCACGAAGCAGTCGTGCTTCGCCAGGTCCCCATAGCTCTTCCCCGCCGCCAGCCCAGCCCGCAACCGTTCCAAATCAATGTCCTTGAGGTGGACAAGCCCGATCCGGTGCGACCAGCGCTCGGCCACGGCCAGCGGGTCCCCGCCGCCAAAGGCGACGTGGCCGGTGTCGAGGCACAGCTTGACCAGCGCCGGGTCCGTCATGGACAGCAGCCGATCAATCTCCGCTTCGTTCTCCACGTACGAGCCGCCGTGGGGATGCACGCACAGCACAAGCCCCAGCGCCGCGCACTCCTCGGCCGCCCGGTGCAGCCCGTCGGCAAAGCAGCGCCACTCGGCGTCGCTCAGGCCGCTCCGCATGGTTTCCGCTGGCCTGCCGGCGATGGCCTCCCGGCGGGCATCCCCTTCGTCGGCGAGCATGATGCGGTCCGCGCCCAGTTGTGCAAGCTTTTTTGCCGTCGCCCGCACGTCGACCAGCGCCCGCTCAACGGCCTCGGGGGTGCGCATGTTGACGGGCACGTACCCCGCGATCGTCTTGAGCCCCCGCAGCGCCAGCTCCGCGCGGATGGCTTCCACGTCGTCGGGCAGGAAGCCAGGCGGCCCCAGCTCCGTGCCCTCGTAGCCCGCCGCCGCCATCTCGTCCAGCACCCGCCGGTAGTCCAACATCGGCCCCCAGTCGGGCGGGCCCGCCACTCCCCAACTCACTGGTGCAGCGCCGACTTTCACATGACTTCACCCCGCTTCACGTCTACTGGCAATCCCGTCTTCATGGACTCTAGCGCCGCTTCCGCGATCTCCAGCGCCCGGATGCCGTCCTCGACCCCAATAGCCGGCGGTGTGCCGGTACGGACGCAATCGACGAAGTGCTGCAGCTCGATGCGGTACGCGTCCCGGAACCGGTCCAGCCAATCCACCACGTAGTCGCCCGCCTGCTGGCCGCGTTTCAAGAGCACGCACGCATCGTGATGGACGTAGCCGATCTTCAGCACGCCTTCGGTCCCCAGCACTTCCGTCTGGATGTGATAGCCGTATCCCGAGTAGCGGTGGTTGTCGTGCAAACCCATGCCGCCGCGCGAGAAGGTCAACGTCGCGGTGACCACGTCCACATCGTCGGGGGCGTTGAACTGCGGGTACACATGCCGGCCCTGGGCGTACACCCGTACGACCTCGTCGTTCATGAGCCAACGGGCCAAGTCGAAGTCATGGACGGACGACTCCACAAATATCCCCGTGGCGCGGGGCACAAACTGCTTCGGCCGCGGCGCTTCCTCCCGGCTGGACACACGCACAAGGACCGGCTCGCCGATGGCTCCTTCGCTGATCAGCTGCTTTGCGCGGGCATACGACGGGTCAAACCGTCGCATGAAACCCATCTGGTACAGCACCTTCTTTTCCACCACCGCCCGGGCGATGCGCCGAGCGGTTTCCGCGTCGACGGCGGCCGGCTTCTCGCAAAAGATCGCTTTGCCGACGTCCGCCGCAGCCGGCACCATCTCGGCCCGGGTCGGCGACGGTGCGGCGATGACGACTGCGTCCAGGTCGTCCCGTGCGATAAGCTCCCGCCAGTCGGTGTAAACGTGGGGAACACCGAGTTCATCGCCGAGCTGCCGTACCCTGCCTTCGTCGGGGTCCGCGAGCGCCACCAGCCGCGCGCCCATGACGCCGCTTGCGATGTTCCGGGCGTGCTGGGCGCCCATGTTGCCGGTGCCGATGACCCCGAACCGGACGGCATCGAACCGTTTCGATTCCGCCAAAGACGGCCCTCCTCTCTTTCTGTTTCCGGTCCCCCCTTGCACGGGGGGACTGCCTGCCGAATCTCGCCGTTCCAAATATTCACGCTGGGAACCAAAACCGCCTACCGGGGAATTGCCAGCGAATCGCACCGGGCGCGCGTCCGCGGTTCCCTTCCCGGCCCACGTCTGCAACGCCTGCAAGGAAAGCGGGAGTAGCGCCCGAAAATTAAAACAAACGCTTGGCCGAGGGATAGACATGGGTGATACGATTTATCTCTTTCGTTCCCTGGTTCTCCCACAACGGCCGGCAACACCAGCTGTTTGCGGTCTGGACATATGCCAGCGTCGAGATTTACTTCTCCTGGTACCAGTTTAAACCGCCTTTCGACGAGGAGGCGAAGCGGCTCGAACTGCTGCATCGCCTTAACGCGATTCCCGGGGTCTCTATCCCCCCGGACGCCATAGCCCGGCGCCCCAGCTTCCCCCTGAAGCTGCTGGCAGG
>DATCLD010000087.1:0-1785 GCA_036564115.1 Limnochordales bacterium | reverse complement strand
CGGAGTTGATGCGCCTTGGTCACGATGAAGGACGTCGCGCGCCTGGCGGGGGTTTCCACGGCGACGGTTTCCCGGATTCTAAACGATCCCGACGCGGGGCGGCCGGAAACGCGGCGCCGGGTGGTGGCGGCGGTGAAGAAGCTCGGCTACGAGCCCAACGTTTCCGCGAGAAACTTGCGCATCCGGCGCACGGCCACCATCATCGTCGTGCTGCCCGACATCAACAACCCCTTCTTCTCCTTCATCGTCCGGGGTATCGAGGATGTGGCCCATGAGCAAGGCTTCTCGGTGCTGTTGTGCAACACCGACAACGACCTGGAGCGAGAGCTCCAGTACACCAAGATCATCGGGCGGCGGGGCGCCGACGGCGCGATCTTCCTGACCGCCCGGGTGAGTAGCCCGCACATCCTGACCATGGCTGCACGGGTGCCGGTGGTACTGGCGTGCGAGTACATCGAGGGCGCGGTGTCGCAAGTGTCCATCGACAACGTGGCCGCGGCCCTGGACGCGACACGTCATCTGATTCAGCTCGGGCACAAGCGCATCGCGTACGTGAACGGCCCGCCGGACGTCGTCCTTAGTCGTGACCGCCTCCGCGGCTACACGCTTGCGCTCAAGCAGGCGGGACTGCCCATCGATGAGGAACTGATCGCTCCCGGCACCTTTTACCTGGAAAGCGGCGTCGAGGCCGCCCGCCGTCTGCTGAGCCTGGACGACCCGCCCACCGCCGTCTTTTGCGCCAACGACGAGATGGCCATCGGGTTCATCAAAGAGGCGTACGCCATGGGGCGGCAGGTGCCCGACGACGTGGCCGTTGTGGGCTTTGACGACATCCGGTTTGCGGCCTTCTACCGGCCGGCGCTGACCACCATCGCCCAGCCCATGTACGAGATTGGCCAGCGGGCGGCCCGATTGCTTTTGGATCAGATCGCGGGCAAGGCGCAAGGAACGGAGAGTATCGTGTTGCCCCACCGGCTCGTGGTGAGGGAAAGCTGCGGAGCCGGCGCGCTCGGCCGCTAACGAGCGACGGCGGGGCTCCTCTCACCCGCGCAGGGCGAGCCACAGCCCCAGCGCTGAGCCCAAGAGCAGGAGCGGCACCGTCACGGCGCCGACCTTGAGGTACTGTACCCCGGAAACCCGCATGCCTTTGCTGCCGATGATGGAGAGCGCGAGCATTGTGGCCAGGGACCCGATGACGGTCAGATTGGGACCCAGATTGGTGCCGAGCAGCACCGCGTAGACGCTGGCCAGGCTCACCTGGCCGCTGGCCACCGGCGCCGTGAGGCTGTCGGCGGCCACCAGCACCATGGGCAAGTTGTTGATGAGGTTGGAGCCCAGGGCGGTAGTGGCGGCGATGACCAGCAGGCCCCAGAAAGAGCCCCCGGCCCCTTCATCGGCCAACACGGAAGAGAAAACCTCGGTGAGCCCCGAGTTTCCGACGCCCCGCAGCACTAGGAACAAAGAGAACACAAAGGGCATCAAGTCCCACGAGATCCCGCGGGTCAGTTCCCGGGGATGAACGTAGCCCCGGAGGGCGCCGTGCACCGTCAGCACGACAGCGCCCGCAACGGCCAGCTCCCAAAGCTCCCAGCCAAAGAACGGCGCCGCCGCAATGCCGGCCAAAAGCAGCACCAGGATGATCAGGCACTCGGCCAGCCGGCGCTGGGCGGACGCGCGGGCAGCGGGATCGCTTGCGGCCGGGGTTTCACCGGTGTACTCAAGGGCGTCGACGGGAAAGCGACTGGGGATGTCGCGCCGGAACAGCCACAGGAACAGGAGCAAGTT
>DATCLD010000086.1:0-2363 GCA_036564115.1 Limnochordales bacterium | reverse complement strand
GATGCCCTGGTTCAGCATGTTGGCCAGGGCCCCCACCGGCAGCCGCCCGAGGCGCGGTGACGCCTGCAGCAGGACGACACCCTCTCCCTCGGTCACGACGACGTCCGCTGCCACCCGCAGCTCCCGCATGCGCGTCAAGCTGTCAAACACGGGCCCGATCCCTGCCCGCGCCAGCTCCTCTCCCAGCACGATCACCCGCACGTGCGACGTAAACAGCCGCCGGGGCACTTTGGCCTGGAGCAGGCTTAAGGCTTCGGGCACCGTCTCGCCCACGGCGTCGATGACGTAAAACGGGTCCCGGACGCCCGAGCCCGCCCCTACATCGCCGGGGTTGACGAGCTCCGAAGGCACGAGGAACTGCAGCGACACCCTGAGCAAGCCGTCCTCTGTCAGATCGATGGCCATGATGTCCGCGATGGCCAGCTCGTTCAGCTCGATCCGGTCATAGCACCCACCGGCCGCAAGCATCATCAGGTACAGCAGCACAAGCCGCATCCACTGCCTAGCGCGCCCCACCGGGTTTCCCCTCCACACCCCGCACCGCCGCGACCAATAGCACCAAGGCGGGCAGCACGAGCTGGAACACTTGCGTGTACGGGGGCCAGAAGAAAATTAGCATGTGCTGGTGCTCGACGAGGTTGTCCATATGCCCTACCGCGTAGGCCGCCATCAGCGCCGCCATCGGCAGCACCAGCGGCCGCCAATCCCGCAGGCCAAAGACATGGGCGAAGGTGACCACCGCTGCGTACAAGGTCACCGCCAGCTTAAAGCAGCTGCCGGCGACCCAGAAACCCGTCACCAGCGGATCGAGCCGGGCCAGCACAGCCCCGAAGCTCCCGACCCGGGACACCTTGAAGAATGGCCAGTAGTAGCTGGACGTCAGCGGCCCCAACACGCCGATGCTGACGGCGCTGACCAGGACCAGCGCCGCCACAATGGTTGCCAGTGCCCCGTAGCTGGCCTTGATCCCCGCTTGCAGGCCCCTTACAGCAGGGAACAGCACTACCAGCAGCACCAAATGTCCCGTGAAGTAATGGCTGAGCCAGGCGGACATCAGCACCGGCCGCCAGCCGTTTTCCAGCACCGGCTGCAGCAGGTACGGATCGATGTTGTCATAGGCCAAGCCAATGATTAGCAACACCAGGAACACCGATGGAAAAATGACCAGTTCGCCCAGCCGGGCCAGGATCTCCGGTCCGTGGCGCACCGCGATCGCGGTCGCAAACATGGCCAGTCCCACGGCCAGCGGCATCGGCGTGCGCGGGTGCGCGGTGGCGATCAGAAAGTCGGCAAACTCCCGGGCGAAGGCTGCGTCAACGTGGAAGAAGTACCAGAAGAGCAACAACCCGCACAGCTTTCCCGGCACCGTGCCCAACACTTTGGGAGCGTACTCCGCAAATGTTTCCTCCGGAAACCGGGAGGCGAGGCGCCCGCACACCCAGATCACGAAGGCCGAGAAAGGCAGGGCCACCAGTGGGGCCAACCACGCGTCCTGGCGGGCAAAGACGGCCGTCGCCGACGGAAAGGACGGCAGGGCCGTAGAGCCGATGCCTGGGATCAGTATCATGGCTAACTGCCACGGGCTGATTTTAGTCTCCCGGGGATGCACGGAGCGATCCCTCCCCCCGCTCTGGAGCGTCCGTGGAACCTTGGGGCAGGAACTCGACTCCCCGCCGGACGGACGCGCCGGTGGGCCGCGGCCGGCGGCGCATGACCCACCGGGGCAACCGCACGATGGTGTCACCCAGTTCGTACCAGCGCAAGGGGCTGACAGGCGCCAGGTACGGCTGGCCGAAGGACCGTAGGGCGGCTAGGTGCAAGATCATCAGCATCACGCCGATGGAGATACCCAATAGCCCCAGGCTGCCCGCAAGCAGGAGGATGAAGAAGCGGGCGATGCGAAACCCGATGCCGACATTGAAGTGAGGGATGACAAAGGACGAAATCCCTGTAAACGCCGCGATGATGACCACGGGCGCCGACACGATCTGGGCCCTCACGGCCGCCTCCCCGATGACGATGGCGCCCACGATGCTGATGGTCTGGCCGATGGGGCGCGGCAGCCGCACCCCCGCCTCGCGGAGGGCTTCGACGGTGATCTCCATGAGCAAGACCTCGGCAAAAGAGGAAAAGGGCACCGCTTCCCGGGCCGCGGCGATGCTGATGAGCAGGGTGGACGGCAGCATTTCCGGGTGAAAGGTGGTGGCTGCCACGTAAATGGATGGGAAGAGCACCACCGCCGCCACCAGGATGTAACGCAGGAGGCGCACCAGCGTAGCGCCGTCCCAGCGTTGGTAGTAGTCTTCGGCGGCTTGCATGAGCATCCACAGCGTGGTCGGGACAATGAGGGCAAAGGGGCTGCC
>DATCLD010000085.1:0-5103 GCA_036564115.1 Limnochordales bacterium | reverse complement strand
TGCCGCCACAGGTCGGCGCGATAGTGCACCGGGTCCGGTGCGAAGTTGTCGGAGAAACCGAAGTACTTGCCGGTCACCGGGTTGTAGGTGCTCAACTGGGCGAGGCGGATGTAGTTGCCCACGCCGCCGGGACGGGCCGGGTGGGACAGGTTGAGCGCTTCTTTGATGAGGTCGCCGTGGTCGATGACTTGCGGCTCCAAGGCCGCCGGAGGGCTCAAGTGCTGGATCAGGTCGTGGCCGGGGTCCTGGCCCGCCGCGACGCGGGCCGCTTCGGCCGCCGCGATGGCCGGCAGGTCCGCAAGCCCCACGTGGTCCACGATGACCCGCACGCCGTACTTCTCTGACCAACGCGGGACAAACACATTGTCGAACCACTGGTCATAGGCGGGGACGAAATGCTGCCACTGCAAAATGCGCAAAGTGACCTGCCCGGACTGGGCCGACACACGCCGGGTCAGCCTGGGCGCGATGGCAGGTGCACCGACGGCGAGCGCACCAGCCCCTACCGTCTTGAGAAAGTCACGCCGCGTCGACTTGCCGTACCACACCTCGAGACACCTCCTGTGTCAGGATCAGTTGCCGCCGACGCTTGTTTTCCTCACCAACACGACCCAGCGCTTCCCCTTCTCGCCCCCTTCCAACCGCGTTTAGTAGCAGCCGGGAGCGGCCGTCACTTGAACGCCCCGGCGGTGGTGAAACCTTGGACGAACCTGTCCAGGACGAGATAGTAGAGGATGGCCACGGGGACGCTGGCCGTGAACGCCGACGCCATCAGCGGCCCCCAGAAGAAGATGTCGCCACGGACCATGTCCTGCGGCACGCCGACGCTGACCGTCTTGACGGCAGTCGATGTGACAAAGGTGAGTGCGTAGATGAATTCCTGGGCCGACAGGGTGAAGCTGAAGATGACGACGGTGATGATGCCCGGGATGACCAGCGGGAGCACAACCCGGGCCATGGCCCCCAGGCGGCTGCAGCCGTCGATCATGGCCGCCTCTTCCAGATCGCGCGGGATTGACTTGAAGAAGCCCATCAAGAGCCAGGTGGAGAAGGGCACGGTGATGGTGGGATAGACGGCGATCAGCGACCAGAGGGTATTTTGCAGGCCCAGGGAACTGATCACCCGCGCCATCGGGATAAACAACAGGGTAGGCGGAACTAGGTACACGAGGAAGATCATGATGCCCAGCCGCTCGCCCCAGCTGCCCAGCAGGCGGGACAGGGCGTACGCGGCGGGCACCGCCAGCAGCAGGGTAATGACGATCACCGCCAAGCCGACGAGGGCAGTGTTGGTCAACCACTGGACGAACGGCGTGCGGTTCAACACGTAGTCCCAGTGGTCCAGCGTCGGCGGCTCGTTGAACCAGAGCGGGTTGTTGCTGGGGTTGTACAAATCGCTGTCGCGCTTGAAAGCCGTGATCAGCATCCACGCGAACGGCGTGGCGGTGAAGACGACGAAGGCCGACAATAGGGCCGCATGGCCCGTGCGCAGGCCGGCCTTACGCAGTAGGGAGCCAGTGGACGCCGCCACCTCACGTCACCTCCGTACGACGAGCGATGCGCAGGATGAGGATGGCTGCGATCAAGAGCACCGGAAAGAGGAAGAGAGAAGTGGCAGCCCCGACGCTCAGGTTGCCGCCGAAGATGCCGCGCAAGTACGCGGCGCTTGAGAGCACGTGCGTCGTATCAAATGGCCCGCCCCGCGTCAGCACGTAGACGACCGTCATGTCCGAGAAGGTGAAAACGGTGCTGAAGAGCACGGCCACGCTCATGATGGGCAAAAGCAGCGGCAGCCGGATCTGGAAGAAAATGCGCCAGAAGCCCGCCCCGTCCACCATGGCGCTTTCCAGCACGTCCCGGGGCAGGGCGCTGTGGCCGGCCATGAGGATCACGGTGGCAAAGGGGAACATGCGCCACACGTGCACGATGATGATGGCGATCATGGCCAAGTCCGGCCTGCCTAGCCAGAACAGGTTTCCCTCGATCAAGTTCAGCTTGTTAAGAAACCAGTCGATCAGGCTGAAGCGCGAGTGGAACATCCACAGCCACGCGATGGTGGTCAACGACACCGGCGCCACCCACGGCAACAGGATGAGGAACATGACCAGGCCCTTGCCGCGGAAGTCCCGCTGCAGGGCCAAGGACAAGATGTTGGCCAGGATGAGGATGATCGTCTGGGAAGCAAAGGTAAAGATGAACGTGTTCTTGAGGGCGGTGCGGAAGGAACGGGTCTGGATGATTTGCCGGAAGTTGTCCAACCCGACGAAGTCGCCCACCGGCCTGCCCACGGTGGCGTCGGTCAAGCTCAAGTAGATGGCGAATACGAAGGGAAAACCGACCAGGAGAATGATGTAGAGGACAGCTGGGCTTAGCATCAGGGGGCCCAGCACCCGGTCCCGATTCAACAGGCTGCGACCTCGTGTGGCGATCGTTGCGGTGGTCCGCTGCACCAGCTCTACCAAGCGAAAGCCCCCCGTCCAGGAAATCGTCCACCGAGTTGCCGGCGACTGGCTATTGGGTCTGTTATTGTCAAGACACGCGACAAGCGTGTACTTGAGACATATTCACCCAAATTGTCGCGAGACTGGAAACATTATACGCCCGCCAGATTTTGAACGTCAAGGGCGGCAGTCAAGACCGATGGCAAGCGGCGCCGGCGGGCCGGTGGCGAGCGACCGTGGCAAGGGGTGCACAACGCGAGCAAAGTCTACGCAGGGCTAGCAAAGGTACGCAGCGCTAGAATAGGCGGGAGGCGCGCACGATGTCCCGCTCGACGGCAGCGACAGCTTGGTAGGCGGTCTCGCGCAAGGCCGAAAGGGATTCCGAACCGTGTGCTTCTAGCGCCCGCAAGGCGGTGGCGGCAGCCGCGGCGACCTGTCGCAGCAGGTCGACGGCCTGCCGGCAGAGGGCGACGAAGTCGCCGGGTTCCAGCGGGTAGCTGCGCAGCACTTCCTGCCAGTCCTCGCCCGCGGCCCACCGCTGGACCACGGGCGCGATGCGCGCCTCCACGCGGAGGCTCGCCTGGACAGGCGCACCCGCCTGGCGCACGATGCGGTCGGCCGCCAGCTGCGCGGCGGCCAGCCAGCCGGGAGCGGACCGGGGCAGGGAGGCGTCCTGCGGCCGCGGTTCCCAGACGACCGCCGCCGCCCACCCCGCCAGGGCATCGGGCGCGAGGCTCGCCAGGGTGCCGTCAAACGCCAGCTCGGTGACGAGGAGCTCCTTGACCCATATGCGGCGGCAAAACTCACCCTTGGCGGTGAGCTTTCCGTCATCCAGATAACCGAGTCTCGCCAGAACCGAGGCGCGCTCCGCAAACTCCTCGGCCAGCGCCGCGGCGGCAAGCCCGCGGTCGGCGGCCTGGAAGCATTTGAGCGAGCGGCCCAGCCATCTCCGGACCGGTCGGGGGACGACCGGCCGGGACGGGCGCGGTGGGCCGGTGCCGGCGGGATCGGTCACACCGGGCTCGGCCACACCCGGACCGGACGCGCCGGCGTTGCCGGTTTCATCGTCGGACGGCAGGCCCACCCAGCGGCACATGAGATTGAGCACCGTGGTGTAGGACAACGCGAAGCGGCTGGTGAGCGGCTCGAGCGCCTCGGTTTCCCAGTCCCGGAGGCCCGCCTTGAGAAAGGTGTCCGGATCCGCAAGGCAAATGACGGTGCCCTCCCGGTCCAGGCCCCGCCGGCCCGCTCTCCCCGCCATCTGCATGTACTCCTGCTGGGTCAAGAGGCGGTACTGTTGGCCGTCGAATTTCTGCAGGCTGTCGAAGCAGACGGTGCGCACGGGCATGTTGACGCCGACGGCGAACGTTTCCGTGGCGTAGACGAGGCGCAGGATGCGGCGCTCCAGGAGGTGCTCCACGATGTGCTTGACGATGGGCAAAAGCCCCGCGTGGTGCACGCCGATCCCCCGGGACCACAACTCCGCCATGTCGTCCAACCCCGGGACGGCGCTCGGAGGCAGTCCCACCTGGTGCAGGATGTGGCGCACGGTCACCCGCACCGCTTCGCGCTCGTGGGGTTTGAGAAACCCGCGCCGGCGCGCCAGTTCCCGGGCCATCCGCTCGGCCTCGCGGCGGCTGAGGACAAAGTAGATGGCGGGGAACAGCCCCTCCCGCTGCAGCAGGGCGACCAGCTCCATATGAACTGCGTCACGCCTCACGCCTGTGCGGCGTTCCCGGGGCAAGGGGGCTCGCCGGGGGAGGGGGGCTTCGTCGACCGAAAGGGTGCCGGCCTTGAGGTCGTGTCCCGTCAGGTGCTGCCACAGGGCGCCGTAGTCGACCAGCTGCCCCGCGGCGGTGAAGTAGCGGTGGCGGAGGGGCACGGCCCGCTCGGTGTGGACGACGGTGGCGACGGGCTCGCCCAGGACCGCCTCCAGCCACGCCGCGAGTTCCGCGATGTTGGGCACCGTGGCCGACAGCCCGAGGATGCGGCAGCCGGGCGGCAGAAGGAGCATCGCCTCTTCCCAGACGGTTCCCCGGTGGGGGTGGTCGATGTAGTGAAACTCGTCGAAGACCACCCAGTCGACGTCGATGCCTGCGTCGCGGGCCTGATCCGGCTGCACCCGCACCCCGCCCGGCGCCGCCTCCCCCGTGTCTTCCGCGCCCAAGGCCAGGTCGCTCGCGTCCCACGCCTCGCCGCCAGGCTCATCCCAGCGGCGGCTAGCGGCGTTCAGGAGCCGGTTGCGCAGCACTTCCGTCGTCATGACGACCACGGGCGCAGCCGGGTTGAGGGAGAGATCTCCCGTCAGGATGCCGACCTTGGCGCCCCCGTAAAGCTCCCGGAACTCCCGGTACTTCTGGTTCACCAGCGCCTTGAGGGGAGCCGTGTAGATGACCCGCCGGCCTTGGTGGAGCATGGCGTCCACCAGGTAGTCGGCGATCAGGCTTTTGCCCGTGCCCGTCGGCGCGCTGACGAGGGTGGACATTTCCTGCTGGATGGCGATGGCCGCTTGAATTTGAAACTCGTCCAGGACGCACCCGCGAAACACGTGGGGTACCCTGGGCTGCCTGCGGGACATGGGCCGTCGTCCTTTCGCACGTCGCCGCTCATGCCGCGCCGGGTGAAGCCGTGCCCCCGGCCCGGCGTGAGCGGCGGCCCGTCG
>DATCLD010000084.1:0-40723 GCA_036564115.1 Limnochordales bacterium | reverse complement strand
GGACAACGGTGCGGCCCACCTGCGCAGCCTGACCATCGGCCATGAGGTGATCATCCCCGTGACCAACGGCCGGCTCGATTTCGGGCCGTGGCAGCGGGTGTTCTACGGCGAATGGGACGGCCAGCGGCCGAAGCGGGTTGTCATCAAGGTGATGGGCGAATAGTCCAAAGTGATGGGCGAATAGCCCAAGGTACTGGTGCGAATAGCCCAGTGTGCCCGTTCCCGCAGCGGTGCGGCACGCACGAAGGCATGAAAAAACCCCTTCGGACCACCGGTCCGTAGGGGTTCTGCTGTTGGTGGACCTGAGCGGACTCGAACCGCCGACCTCTGCAATGCGAGTGCAGCGCTCTCCCAGCTGAGCTACAGGCCCCTGCCGCTTTCGTATTATACCATCCCCTCCCCACGCTGTCCATATGGAGTTGACGTCTGGACGGCTGGTTACACTAGCAGGCGACGATTGCTGGCCGGCGACGAATCCCGCCTCGTTTGCCAGGGAGGCCTTGCGGTTGCACAGTTTCAAGCTGCCCCTAAAGACGTTTCCCGTCGACGTCCCCATCTTGGGCCAAAGTGCGGCCGGGGCGTGGGGCCCGGCGCCTGTGGATGAGCGCTTCCTGCCGCCGCGGCGCGACGGAGACGCGGAGGTATTGGCCTCGGAGAGTGCCTTGCTTGAGCTCGCGCGGTGCATGCAGTCCGCGGCGTGGTCGACCTGGGAACAGCACCGGCTGGCCTTGGCCGCCTTGGCCTTCGAGGTTCGGCCCGGGCTTGACCGGCTGCTCATCGAGGATCATTGCCGCGAGCGCTGGCGGCAAGTGGGACTGGTGCCGTACCCGTATCAGCTGGCCACATGCCGCCGGGTCATCGGCGACATGCACGGGCGCGCCATCTTGGCCGACGAAGTCGGCCTGGGCAAGACCATCGAGGCCGGCATGATCCTCAAAGAGTACATGCTGCGGCGGCTCGTGCGGCGAGCGCTCATTCTCGCCCCGGCCTCCCTGACCTGGCAGTGGTACTGGGAGCTCAAAGAGAAGTTCGGCATCACCGCCGCCCTGCAGCGCAGCGAGTACGACTGGGAGCGTTGCGCGGTGGTCATTGCCTCCTTGGATACCGCCAAACGCCCGCCCCACTGCGACATCATTCTCGGCCTGGAATACGACCTTTTGATCGTCGATGAAGCCCACAAGCTCAAAAACGCCCGCACCGCCAACTGGCGGCTGGTGAGCCAGATCCGGCGCCGTTATTGCCTGCTTTTGACCGCCACGCCCGTGCAAAACGACCTGCGGGAGCTGTACAACCTGGTCACGCTTCTCTGGCCTGGGACATTGGGCACGTACCGGCAGTTCCAGCAGCGGTTCATGCTGGACAAGCGCACCCCCAGGGACACCGGCACCCTGCGCGCCATCTTGCGCACGTGCCTGATCCGCAACCGCCGGGGTCCCCACACCATCGAGTTTCCGCCCCGCCGTGTGCACGCCCTCCCGGTGGAACTGAGTCCACCCGAGCGGCAGTTTTACGACGCGGTCACCGGGTTTCTCAGAGAGGAGTACCGCCGCCGCGGGCAAGCCGGCATACTGCCCCTCATCACGCTCCAGCGGGAGCTCGTCAGCAGCGTGCCGGCCGCTCTGGAGACGCTCCTGGTCCTTTTGCAGCGGGCGCAGGACACGGACGATAAAGCGCGGCTCAGCGAGCTATTGGACCTCGGGGAGAGCCTAGCCAGCGTCAGCTCCAAGTGCGACCGGCTGCTCGAGCTGATAGGCGAAACCGGCGAGCAGGTTATCGTGTTCACGGAGTTCCGGGCGACGCAGCAATACCTTCTTTGGCGGCTGGAGCAGGCGGGCATCCCGGCGCTGGGTTTTGACGGCTCCATGTCAGCGTCCAAGAAGGAGTGGACCCGCCAGCTCTTCCGACATCGGGCGCAGGTGCTCGTCAGCACCGAAGCCGGCGGCGAGGGGCTCAACTTCCAGTTTTGTCGGCGTGTGGTCAACTACGATCTCCCCTGGAACCCCATGCGGCTTGAGCAGCGCATCGGGCGGGTGCACCGCCTGGGACAGACCCGGGAAGTGCACATCCACAATCTGGCGACCCGAGACACCATCGAGGAGTACATCCTCTATCTCCTGCACGAGAAGCTGAACATGTTCCAAGCCGTCCTGGGCGATGTGGATGCGGTGCTGGCCCGCCTCGCCATGGATCGCTCCTTTGAACAGGCCATCGCCGACATCGTCCTGGACAGCGCAAGTCCAGACGAGGCAAAGGCGCGCCTGGATTCTCTAGCGGCGCAAGTGCATGCGGCGCGAGCCGCCGGTCGTGGCGCCGAGCTCTTGGACCGCATCTTGGGGTGATGGATCTCCCGCATGGATAGCGATTCCCTGGCCGCTCCCCTGACAGGGGAGCGGGTGACCGTAAAGGAGTTCGCGCTTGGGGTGCTCGCGCAGTTGGGCGCCCGCATCGAGCCGGCGGCCGACGCGGTACGGGTGGAGCTGGACCCGGAGCAGCTGGCGCTTTTGGAAGGCCGTCGCTTCGCGCCTTCCTTCCCGCCTTCCCCGTTGCCTAAGCCGCGGGCGGCGATGTATCTGGCTTTCTCGTTTGACCAGGAAACCGAAGCGGCCGAATTGGTGACAGCCGGTAGCTGGCGCCTGGAGCAGCTCGTTTCGGTTGCCTTGCAGCTTGGCCGGCTGGGCAGGGCCTGGGTGCGCCCACCGGGCGTGCGGGCCACGCTGGACCGGCCCTACCTCATCTTCCACTTCCTCGTGGCCTACGTGGGCTACGCGCCGCAGGAAAAGCTCGTCCCGGTGGCCGTTGACCTGGTGACCGGCGACGCCTTCGCCGTCACGCCCGCCGACCCGGCCCGCTGGCGCCTCATCCCGCAGGGCGACGGGACGCCCGCCGAGCCGCCGCGTCTCTCCCTGGGCCAGGCGCACGAGCGGGCTGTCGACGCCCTGGCACGGGCGGTCCGAGAGCAGGACGCAGGCTGGCTGCGAGCGGCCCGCATGCGGCTTGAGCGGGAACTCGAGGAATTGTACAGCTATTGCCGGGCGGCGCTGGACCATGACGAAGCCGGTGCAGTGGAAACCGCCGGGCGCATGCGCATGCGGGAGCTGGAAACCCTGGCCCGCCCCCATGTCCGGGCGCGGGCCGAAGCCGCGACGCTGCTGTACATCCCCCTTGTGCGGGGGCGCTCCGGCCGCCTATATAACCCGGTATGGGAGCGGCCGGCGCCGGGCGATCCTGTTCAGCCGGGCAATCCGGTTCAGCCGGGCAATCCGGTTCAGGATTCGCCGGAATAGCCGGGCTTAGCTGATGCCGAATCCTTCGGCCAGGTAGCGGTCCCGCCGCAGGCGGTAGTTTTCTACACCCCGCATGATGCGGGCGTGGTCCTCCGCCGTCAGGGGCCTGACGACGCGGGCGGGCACGCCCATGGCCAGCACCCCCGGCGGGATCGTGGCGCGCTCGGGCACAAGCGCCCCCGCCGCCACGACCGCGCCGCGCCCGACGCGGGAACCCGACAGCAGGATGGCGCCCATGCCGATCAGGGCCTCGTCCTCCACCACCGCGCCGTGGATGACCGCGGCGTGCCCGATGGTGACCCGCTTGCCCACTTCGACCGGATAGCCCTCATCGGTGTGCATGATGACGCCATCCTGGACGTTGCTGTCTTCGCCGATGCGGATGGGCTCGATGTCCCCCCGCAGGATGGCGCCGAACCAAATGCTGACGCCGTCGGCTAATTCGACGTCTCCGATAATTTGCGCGTTGTCGGCGATAAAGACGCGGGCTCCCCGCTTTGGTTCCCGCCCGCCTAAGGAACGGACCATGCCAGAACCCCTTCCCGTATCGATCAACCAGGGGTTCGGCGCACGCGGCCGATCTCCTTTGCCGCCCGCCCCTGCTGCACCGCCCTACACGGCTAACACCTGCGCCAACACGGCGCACGCCCCGCAGGTGCGTTCCCGGCAGGCGGGGCAAACATGCCGGATGGGCCTCGGGTCCAGGGAGATTGTCCCTGCGGCCGCCAGCGGCCCTGCCAGCGGGCAGGTCGTGTCGCAGCTGCCGCAAAGCGGTGCGTCGCACAGATGGCAGCGTTGAGAGGTGCAGCTGACGCAGAGGGCCTTCCCGCAGGCGGCGCACGGCGCGAAGCACAGCGGGCAAACGAGCTCCCCCTCGGTGCACAGGTAAACCTGCGTGAGCGGCGCTTGGCACGCATCGCAGGCAAGGTCGAGGCAGCGGCCGCGGATAGCGTCATAGAAGAAGGTAACTTCCCGCCGGCTCGGGCCCGTCAGCTTGACCCGCACCTCGACGCGGGGTGTCCAGACACTGGCCGCCGCCACCAGCGCCGCTTCCGCCCGCACGGTGTACTTCTCCTTGAGCTCCTGTATGCGCCGTTCCCGGTCGGCGGCGAGAGCGGCCAGCACCTCCCGCACCCTGGCTTCGAGGGCGGCCAGTTCCCGATCCGTCGCGGCTTGCGACTGACCGCCGTTGCCCTTATGCGGCTCCACCGGCGTGGCGTCGTCCTGCATGCCGATGGCACGCCAAAGCCGCGCCCGGTTGCGGGCCGCCTCCAGCCGGTGCAGCTCGCGGGCTAGCGGTTCGAGGGCTTCCTCCCGCAGCGCCTGGTAATATTCTTCAAGCCGTACCATATCCCGCTCCAGGCGCCGCTGGGCTGCCAGCTCCAGCCGGCGGCCCCGGGCTGTTACCAATCGCTCCAGGTGCCCGCAAGCGCTCCGGTACAGCCGCTTCAGGGCGTACCCCTGCCAGGCCGCGCCCGCGTCAAGCCCGATGTCTACGGCCCCAGCGAGGCCCGGCACCGGAGCCGCCTCCTCGGTCAGCGGGTCGACGAGCACCGAGACCAATTCCTCCTGGGCCTCATCGGACCGGTACACCACCTTAAAGCAAAAGAGCAGCTGGCGCTGGAGCAGCAGTCGGCGCCCCAGCTCACGGCAGTGGGCGTTGAGGAAATGGATCCGTCCGAAAACCTCCGCCATGGCCGCTACCGCCGGGTGGCCGCAGGCGCCCGGCAAGCGCAAGGCTCCGTCCACCGCCGGCTCGACGCCGTTTTCGACGACGGCGCGGGCGAAATCCAGGTCACAGGCGAGGGGATGCAAGACGTTCGCCGCCATCCCCCGCCGCCGGCACGCTTGGATGACAGCGTCGGCCGTCTCGACCCCTGCTGGATCGTCGCCGCCCCAGCGGCGGTAGTCGCTCAGCAGCGCCTCGACGGCGGCGTGATGGTCAAACGCCCTTTGGACGAAGGCGCCGGCCCTCAAGCGAGCACCTCCTCGTTGTGGCGCTGAACGGCTTCCCAGCGCTGCCGGGCCCGCTCGAGGCGCCGGCCGACGGCGGCAAGACCTGTCAGGAGCGTCTGTTCGTCGGGCGCCTCCAGCACCAGGCGCCCCACGGTCCGCTCAAGCCGCGGTTCCTCGGCCAGGATGAGGTCCAGATCCCCGATGACCTGCTGGAAGAGGCGAATCTTCTCGTGCAGCAGCCGGTAGACATGCTCGTCGATCGTGCCGGGAGTGATCAGGTTGACAATGCGGACGTCGCGCGTCTGTCCAAGGCGGTGCACCCGTCCGATGCGCTGCTCGACCCGCATGGGGTTCCACGGCAGATCGTAGTTGAGCACCACCCGGCAAAACTGCAGGTTCTGCCCCTCCCCGCCGGCCTCGGTGCTGATGAGGACGCCGCCTGCTTGCCGGAAGCGGTCCACGGCCGCCGACCGCTCCTCTCGGGTTAACCCTCCGTGAAAAACGGTCACAATCAGGCCCAAGGCCGCCAAGCGCTCAGCCAAGGCGGTCTGGGTGGCACGAAACTCGGTGAACACCAGTACCGGCTCACCCTGCGCGGCGATCCAACGTTCCGCCGCGGCCAACTTCCGGGCACTTACGGCTATGGCGCAGGCCTGCTCGGCCAAGGCGCGCGCCCAGTCTCTTTCGTCCGGCTCCAAGCGGTCGCTGCGCGCCATCACTGCCAAGGTGCGGCAGGCGGCGTGGGGGCTGCTGCACAGCTCCCGCAACAGCAGGATGAGCGGCAAGACCCGCTCCCCGGCCGCCCTGCCGCGCTGGTGCAAGGCCCGGGCAAAGGCCAACACATCCTGGTAAAAGGCTTCCTCTGCCCCGGACAAGGGGACGGGCACGGTTTCCACCACGCGCCTGGGCAGCCTCAGGAGGGCGTCGCGACGGGTGGAACGCACCATCACTTCGCCCAGGCGCTCCCGCAGCCGCCCGGGATCTTTAGCGGAGCGCTTGTCCAGCATGAATTCCCGCCTAAACGAGGAGTAGGTGCGCAAGAGACCGGGCTTAAGCAGGGTGAACATGTTGTAGAGCTCCGTCAGGTCGTTTTGGATGGGCGTTGCGGTCAGAAGCAGCAGGTACTTCTTGGTCAACCCGTCCACGAAGCGCCAGCTGACCGTGTGGCGGTTTTTCAGGCGGTGAGCCTCGTCCACGATGACCATGTCCCACGGGATCGCACGGATCCGGTCGGCGTGCGGCGCTCGGCGCGCCGTATCCAGTGAGGTGATGACGCAGTCCCACCGGTGCCAGTTGTCTGCGGAGCGGTTGATGCGGGCGGGGATGCCGAGTTTCTCGGTCAACTCCTGCTGCCACTGGGTCAAGAGCGATGCGGGTGCGAGGATCAGCGCCTTGCGGGCGAGGCCGCGGAGCATGTATTCCTTGAGAATCACCCCGGCCTCGATGGTCTTGCCCAGGCCCACCTCGTCGGCAAGCAGCGCCCGGCCCCGCATGTCCCGCAGCACCCGGAGGACGGCTGCGCGCTGGTGATCGTAGAGTTCAATCCGCAGGCCTTCCAGGCACAACAGGCGCTCAAATCCCTGGGTGAGGGCCAGCCGCTCGGCCCGCACCCGCAGCTCAAACCAGCGCCACGGTTCAAAGCGGCCCTGGGCCAGCGCGTCCAGGACCGCCTCATGATCGTTGCGAAACGCGATTTCCACGCGGCACCCTCCCCGCCCTAGTATGCGCGGACCGGGCCATGTCCGGTCTGCGCCCGGGCGGGGAGGACGTGCCTTTAGACGCCGCCTCGTTCGCGTAGCACCTCGGCCACCACGTGGGCGAATAGGCGGGCCGCTTCCCGGGCCTCCTCGACCGTGTTGTAGCGATGGTCGCCGATGAACACTTGCACCGAGTTGGGGTGCAGGCGGCCGTTGTAGTCGGACGGCTGGATGCGGATGCCCCGGGACAGCCCAGGGTACAGGGCGTCCATCTTGGCCTTCAAGGCCTCGGCAAAGGCCGTATTCTCACGGGCATACGGGTTGTTCTGCTCCCCCACGACAAGGAGTATGCGGGCCACCGGCCGCCCGCCGATGTTGGCGGTCGTCACTTCCCGGCCCACGTCCCGGGCGATGGCGTCCCGGTGGATGTCGATTACCGCTTGGACGCCGTCGTTCTGCTGGAGCAGGCTGCCCACGGCCTGGCCGGCCCGCTGGAACGCTTCGGCCCACCGGGGATGGTCGTACACCTGCGTGTGGTGGATAGCCGTAATGCCCCGCGCCTCCAGGGATTCGCTGAAGGCCTCGCCTACCTCGACGATGTCGCCTGGGCGTCCTTGGGCGGCATGGGTGTCGCCCGGGCCGTACTTTTCCGTCCCATGGGAGTGGTACACCAGCACGGTGGGCCGGGCCGCAGTTGACGGTGCCTGCATGGACGCGGGTGGGGTTTGTGGGATTTGCGGGGTCTGCGGAGCCGGAGGCGCTTGTGGCAACGGAGCAGTCCCCTGCTGACTCGGAGGTGTGATGCGGGTCTGCGCCGTTTGCGCGCCTTGCCCGGGCCCAAAGCCTAAAAGCCGGGCGCCCGCCACCGCGACGGCGATCAGCGCCACCAGGATGAACAACAGGCTCGGCCCATTGGACGACGTGGCTTTGGGAAACCGCGGCAGTCTGCCTCTGTTCCAGCGTGTCACGGCCATCTCCCCTTTCGGGACGATCTATATTCCCAGAGGGGACGGCCTATGCCAAGCCTCTCCCGATTACGGCTCGGCTGCCAGCTGCCGCAGGATAAGCTCCAGCTGCTCCAGCGCCGCGCCGTAGCCGGCCCAGTCTCCTTGCGCAAGGCGGGCCTGGGCCTCATCATAAAGGCGCAGCGCTTCCGCCGCCAGCTGCTTGAGCGAGAATTCATTCGCCGCCGCGACCGGCCCAGGGGCCTCCTCAGCTTCCGTCGCCGCCCCGGGCTCCGGCGACAAAGCGGGAGAACCCGGCCCGGCTTCCGAAGGCCCGGCCGCCGTCCCTCCCGGCAGCACGGCCCGGAGCGCCCCCATGAGGGTCGGGTGCATGGCGATCTGGTCACCGAAGGCCGCAATGACCCGCACCAACTCCGGCAGATCGCCGGTTTCCGCCTGGAGATAGATGGGCTTGAGGTACAACAGGCTCCGCTCGACCGGCAACACGAGCATGTTGCCGCGGATCACCTGCGAGCCCCGCTGCGCCCACAAGGTCAACAACTGCGAGATGTCGGGGTGCTGGTCGATGCGGGCCTCGATTTGCATGGGCCCATAGATCAGCACATCCTTGGGAAACTCGTACAAAAGCAGCCGCCCGTAGTTGTCACCGTCCATGCGGGCCGCGAACCAAGCGATCATGTTGTTGCGCTCGGTCGGTGTAAAGGGCAGCATGAGCACCATTTCCGGCTCCGCACGGTCGGGCAGCTGCACGATGGCGTAATAGGGGCTCATCACCTGCTCCCGTGTTTGACCGGACGCGTCGGTGCTGAACACCTCCCGGGCAGGACGCCACACGTCCTCGCGGTTGTAGAACACCGTCGGGTTGTCCATGTGGTAGAGGGACAGCACCTCGGCCTGCAACTGGAAGAGGTCCTCCGGATAGCGCACATGTGCCTGCAGGGACTCAGGCATCGCCTCCGCCGGCTCAAACAGCCCGGGAAACAGCCCCATATACGCCCGGATCAGCGGATCCTCGGGCGCGAAGACGTAGAAGTGTACCGTGCCATTGTACGCGTCCACGACGGCCTTGACCGCGTTGCGCACGTAATTGGCCTGCCAGCGGGCATGCGGCATGGCGTATGGGAAGCCCAGCGTCGTCGTATAGGCGTCAACGATCCAGAACAGCCGCCCGTCGGCCAGCACGGCGTATGGGTCGCTGTCAAACCGCAGGAACGGCGCGAGCGTCTGCAGGCGCTCCGTGATGTTGCGGCGGAACAAGATGCGGGTCGTGCTCGTGATCTCGTCGGAGAGCAGCAGGTTGATGGTCTGGAAACGGGCCGCGAACGCAGCCCGCCGGAAAAAGGAATGCAGCGGCACCCCGCCCGTACCCCGGTAGGTGGTGCGCACGTTGTCGTCCCCCGACGGATAGCTGAACTCAAAGTCGGGTGTGCGCGTCCCCACGACCACGTAGTGGTTGGTGAGCTCGCCGTAGTAGATTTCAGGCCGCGTCACGACCAGGTCCACATCCCGCGGCCGGGGCGGGATGTCGGCCAGGAGAAACCTGGGCAGGCCCTGGGGCGTCACCTCCGCCACCGGGCTCATGACGAGCCCGTAGCCGTGGGTGTACTGCAGGTGCTGGTTGACCCAGGTGCGATTTGGGATTTGGCTCAAGTCCAGCTCCCGCACGGCCAGCATCACCTGGCGCAGCTGGCCGTTGACCACGTAGCGGTCCACGTCCACATCGGGGAACGTGTAGTAGAACCGGATGGACTGCAGCTGCGCGTAGCTGCGGGCCAGCGGCCGCCAGTCCCACAGGCGCGCGTTGTCGAGGATGTGCGCGTGCTTGGCCAGCCCTTCCCAGGTCAACTCGTTGTCGACCACAAAGAGCTGTTCTTCGATGGCGTCAAGACCATAGGCCAGCCGAGTGAAGGCCAGGTGGTGCTCGATGAAGGGCCGTTCCCGCTCTAGCTCATTGGGCTCCACGACAAAGCGCTGCAGCCCTTCCGGATAAACCTGTCCGAGGAGCACCGCCGCCGCCATCCACACCGCGCCCACACCGGCAAGCCAGCGCCACCGAATCCGCCGCCAGGAAGCCAGCAGCACCGCGGCGAAGGCCAGGGCCACGACAAACAGCACCTTGAGCGCCAAGGCGCGGGCGTGCCAGTCGGTGTAAGTGGCACCGTAGATGACGTCGCTGGTCCTGGAAAACAGGAGACCGTAGAGGCTCAGGCGGTAATCCAGCGCCTTCAGGAGCACCAGGACGGCCGCCAGTATCAGAAGGTGCCGGCGCGGGCCTTCGTCCAAGAACACCTGCCTCCCGCGCCATTCGACGGCCCGGGCCAGCAGATACACGAGGAGTACCATGAGGGCCGCCAGGAAGAGGATGCCCGCCAGCGACCCGTGCACAAGCCGGTAGAAGGGCAACTCAAAGACGTAGAAGCTTACGTCCCGCCCAAACAGCGGATCGGCGACGCCAAAGGGGGTCTTGTGCCAAAAGCGGGCGATGAGGAGCCAGTTCTGAGCGATCGGTTCAGCGGACAGCAGGCCCAGCAGCACGCTGCCAAATAGCAGCACCCGCCGCATGACCCGCCAGCTCAAAAAGACCGGCACCCGGCCCTGGAAGCGGAACATGGCCCGGGCCAACGCCCCGCGGGTAACAAGCAGGTTTCCGAAGATCAGCGCGGCAAATAAGGCCGCCGCCGCGAGGCGCACCGCCCACGGCCACACCAGCAGCCGCACAAACAGGCCGCCGTGCCCGAGCTCTTGAAACCACCACCAGTCCGTGACCAGGTGGGCCGAGGCGACGGTCAGCCCCGCCAAGAGCACAAGGACGCCTAGGGCGATCCATATGACACGCCGGGCGGTCGCCACCGCTGCCACCCTCCCCCACTACTGCTGCCGGTGCGCCGCCGCCTTGAGCAGGGCCGTGAGGTCCTTGGCGTCAAAGCGGTACACCTCGGAACAGAAGTGGCAGACGAGCTCGGCGGAGCCGTCGGTTTCCAGGATGTCCCGCAGCTCCTCCTCGCCCAGCGCGATGAGGGCCCGCTCAAACCGCTCCCGGGAACAGCTGCACTTGAACTGCACCGGTAGGCGCCGCAACACGCGCACATCCAAGTCGCCCGCGGCCAGGGCCAGAAGCCCCTCCGCGTCCTTCCCATTGTCAACGGCTGATGAGATGGGCGGGAGTTCGCGGGCCCGCTGCTCGAGGACGGAGATGACCTCCTCCCTGGCCCCGGGCATCACCTGCAGCAAGAGCCCCCCTGCTGCCCGCACCCGGTGATCCGGGTCCACCAGCACCCCGACGGCGACCACCGACGGGGTCTGTTCGGAGCGGAGGAAGTAGTGGGCGAAGTCCTCGCCGATCTCGCCGCTCACCAGCGGCACGAAGCCCCGGTAAGGCTCCCGGAGGCCCAGGTCCCGTATGACGTACAACGTGCCGTGGCCGACGGCCCCGGCCACGTCCAGCTTGCCCCGGGCATTGGCCGGCAGGTCCACGTGGGGATTGCCCACATACCCCCGCACCCGCCCCTCGGCGTCCGCCTGGGTGTGCACCGCCTTGATGGGACCATCGCACACGATCTCCACATACACCTTCTGGGGCGCCTTGAGCATTGCTCCCAAAATAGCGGTCACCGTCAACGTGCGCCCGAGGGCTGCCGCGGCCGTCGGGTACAAATCATGCCGCCAGCGGGCCTCTTCGACGGTGCGGGTCGTGACCGCCGCCATCGCCCGCACTTGCCCGTCAGCCAACAGGGCCTGCACCAGGTGGTCGCCATGATCACCGCTGCCGTAGTCCACCATCGGCGCCGATCACCTCCCTGGGCTTGCTGCCCTGGTAGGGGCCGACGACGCCCCGCATCTCCATCATGTCGATGAGGCGCGCCGCGCGGGAGTACCCGATGCGAAACCGCCGCTGCAGCATGGAGACCGACGCCTGTCCCGCCTCCCGCACAAGGCGCACCGCGTCCTCGTACAACTCGTCCTCCATCTCCTCATCGAGACCAGCGCCTTGGGCCGGCGTCGTCAGCACCTCTTCAATGTACTGCGGCTCGCCTTGGTTGCGCCAGGCGTCGGCCAACGCTTCCACTTCCTGATCCGAAATCCAGGCGCCCTGGGCCCGGATCGGTTTCGGAGCCCCAATGGGGTAAAACAGCATATCGCCCTTGCCCAACAGCCGCTCGGCCCCGGCCATGTCCAGGATCGTCCGGGAGTCCACCTGGGAGCTGACGGCAAACGCGATGCGCGACGGCACGTTGGCCTTGATCAGGCCCGTGATGACGTCCACCGACGGGCGCTGGGTGGCGATGATCAGGTAGATGCCAGCCGCCCGAGCCATCTGTGCGAGCCGGCAGATGCTGTCCTCCACGTCCGCCGCGGCCACCAGCATCAAGTCGGCCAGCTCGTCGATGATGACCACGAGGTAAGGCAGGAACGGATCGGCCCCTTCCGGCTTGCGGGTGCTCTTGTTGTAGGCATCGATGTTGCGGGCCCCGGTCTGCGACAAAAGCTGGTACCGGCGCTCCATCTCCTTGACCGCCCAGCGCAGGGCACCCGCCGCCTGACGCGGGTCGGTGACGACCGGCGCGATCAAGTGCGGGATGCCGTCGTAGACCGACAGCTCGACCCGCTTGGGGTCGATCATCATCATTTTGACCTCATCGGGCCGGGCCTTGAACAGGAGGCTCGCAATGATGCTGTTGAGGCAGACGCTCTTGCCCGATCCCGTCGCCCCGGCGATGAGCAGGTGCAGCAGCTTCGTCAGGTCGGCGATCAAGGGCTTCCCGGCGATGTCCTTACCGAGTCCGATGGTGAGCCGCGACGGCGCCGTCTGGAACTCGTCGGTCTCGAGAATCTCCCGCAAGAACACCGGGCTCGTCTCCCGGTTGGGCACCTCGATGCCCACCACCGACTTGCCAGGCACCGGCGCCTCCACCCGCACCCCTGCGGCTGCGAGGGCCAGGGAAATGTCGTCGGCCAGCCCGACGATGCGGCTCACCTTGATCCCCGGGGGCGGCTGCACTTCATAGCGGGTGATGACTGGCCCGCGGCTGATGCTCACGACCCGCGCCTGGATGCCGAAACTGGCCAGCGTCTCCTCAAGCAACTGCGCCTGGTCCTCTTCCTCCCCGGTCCGCGGCCGCTTGGGAGGCCGCGGCCGGCTCAGCAGGGAGATCGGCGGGATCTGGTAGTCGCCTGCGGCCCCGGGCGGTGGTGCCGGTTGTTCTTGGCTGCGGCGGCGAGGTTTGGCACGGGCGCCCTCAGGCTCTTCCTCAACCGTCACGAGGGTCATGGGCCGGGGCGCCTCGGCTTTTGGGACAGCGCTTTCCCGGGCCGCTGCGGGCTCCTCGGCGATGCGCACCGCCCGGACCCGGCGCCGCTCGCTGCGGGCGCGCCGTGCCGCCCGTATCCGCTCCCCGAGGCCGGACACGCCATAGGCCGCCCACGACAGCCAATCGCCCGCGAAGGTGTCAAACAGGAGCAGCCACGCCACCACCGTCATGGCAAGAACGGCCAGGGCCGTCCCCAACGGGCCCAGGGTCCGCATCAATACGGCGGCCAGCGCGCCGCCCAAAACGCCCCCCGCCTGCATGGCGATGGGCGTGCGCACTTGTTCCTGCACGCTCCAGACCGCCGGCCACGCTCCGGGACCGAGCTGTACGACATGAAGCGCCGCGGCGGCCACCGACAAAATGAGCAGACAACCGCCCAGCCGGCGCGCCACCTCCAGATCCCACGGGCGGCGGAACAGCGCCCAGCCTAGCCAGATGACGATGAGCCCGATCCCGGTGGCCGCCTGCCCGCTCGCCGTCCGCAGCCAGGCCGACAAGTAGCGGCCCGCTTCGCCGGTGGCCCCGGTGTGCAGGCTGAGCAGGCTAAACAGCCCCAAGGCCATCAAAAATGTGGCGGCGATTTTGCGGCCTCGCCCCACACGTACGCACCTCCCGTCCACAAGGGTTCGTGGCCCCGGGGACAAGTCCTGCCCGCGAACGGCTCTACAGGCCGATCAGCGCCGCTTTTGCACATCAGCGGGCCGCCGGTCCCGCCGGCCCCTTAAGGCCAATCACCGCCGCCATGCGGCCGGTCTGGCCGCCCGCGGCCCGGTAAGAAAAGAAGCGATCGCTTCGACAGCGAGTACACATCGCCGCCGTGTGGATGTTGGCCGCCGGCACCCCTGCGGCTTCCAAAAGGTGCCGGTTGGCCGCCCACAAGTCCAGATGCAGCCGCCCGTCCCGCACGCGGACGGGGGATTCCGCCCAGCCGGCGAACCGCTCCGCCACCTCCGGCCCGACTTCATAGCAGCATGGGCCGATGCTGGGGCCGAGGACGGCTTCGCAACTTTGCGGCCGGGTGCCGAAGGCGTGCGCCATCGCTTCGACGGCGCGGGCCGCGATCCCTTGACACGTCCCCCGCCACCCCGCATGCACGAGGCCCACGGCCGGCGTTTCCGGGTCCACAACCAGCACCGGCACGCAGTCGGCAAACAGCCCAATCAGCACCGGCCCGGGATCACGGGTGATGAGCGCGTCCACCCCGGGCAGGGCGTCCGCCGCCCGCTCGGCGCCGCGTCCCATGTCGGCGGCGGTCACGACCGCCACCTCGGCGCCATGCACCTGCTCCCCCGCCACAAGCGCCTCCGGCGGCACCCCAAGGGCTTGGCACAGCCGCCGGCGGTTCTCCATCACTTGGGCCGGAGCGTCCCCCACATGGAGGCCGAGATTAAGGGCATGGAAAGGATGAGGGCTCACGCCGCCGCCGCGCTCGGAGAAGCCGTGCACGATGCCCCGCTCAACCCACGGCTCCACCTGCCACACCGCGACCCCGCCCAACGTGCGCCTCACCAGGCGGTGCCGGCTCACTCTCGCTTCACCAGCTTTTGCACTTCCCCAAGCAGCGCCGTCAAGTCGCGAAATTCCCGGTACACGCTCGCGAAGCGGACGTACGCCACCTCGTCGATGCCCCGGAGCGCTTCCATGACCCGTTCGCCGATCTGGCGGCTGGTGATCTCGGTGTCGCCCCGCTGGCGCGCCTCCCGCTCGATGTCGTCCACGACCTGCTCGAGTACGGCCACCGGGATCGGCCGCTTCTCGCACGCTTTCATCAAGCCGCTCAAGATCTTCTGGCGCTGGAAAGGCTCGCGGCGGCCGTCCTTCTTGATCACCATCAGCGGCGTCTCTTCCCAGCGCTCATAAGTAGTGAAACGCCGGCCGCAGCGTTCGCATTCCCGCCGCCGCCGGATGGACGCGCCTTCGTCGGTGGCCCGGGAGTCCAGCACCTTGCTGTGCATGTGGTGGCAGTACGGGCAGCGCACCCCCGCCCCTCCCTTCTCCTACCATTATACACTTGTCAATCGCGGGAACGGCGGAGGCCGCTCGCGCCGCCGGTGCGGTTGAGCGCCCCGGCGGCGGCTGTAGCGGTGCGGTGTGGCGTTCACTCGGGCGGAATATAGTAGTTTGAAAGGGGGAAACAGGCCCGTGCTTGTGCGCGCTTCCGAGCTGCGGCTCCTAGACGTAGTCAACGTCGTCGACGGCCGCAAGCTGGGCTACGTCTACGATGTGGACGTGGACGTGGACACGGGCCGCATCCGGGCCCTGCTGGTTCCGGGCGAGGGCCGGCGGTGGCTGGCCTTATTCGGCCGCCGGCCCGACGTGGCCATCCCCTGGAAGCGCGTGCGCAAAATAGGTGTGGACGTCATCCTGGTGCACTTGCCCGACGCCGTCGAGCAGGAGCGATGACAGCCCGGGCAGCCAGTCAAGCCAACGCAGGGCGAGCTGCACGCCGTCGTTGGCCGGTGCCGTAGGGCTTGCCGGGGCGGGCTCGATGGCGTTGCTCCCGTCGGCGAAGCACAAAGGCGGGAAGAGGACGCAGAACCAGTTGGCGCCGCGCCCGGCCCCGATGACGATCCGCACGGCGGCCGGCTCGCCTGCGGCGTCCAGCTCCGTTTCAACCGCCACAGGAAAGTGTGCCCCAAGCGACCGCACAACTGCCTGGGCCGCCGCCCCCAACGCTTTTTGCGCCGCCGCTAGGCGCTGGTAAGCCTCCGCCGGGGATTGCGCCCCGTCCACCAACGCGAGGACGAGCGGCAGTACCGCATCCCGCACCGTGAGTTTCATCTCTTGATCCTCGGGTGCGTCGCTGTGAGCCACCACGTGGAAGCGAAACACCGGCACGGTGTCGTAGGCGTGCAACACGTGGGGCCGCAAGAGGCGCCAGCCGATCAGAACCAGGACGATCAGGACGGCTAGCAGCGCGGCCAAACCGATGCGCCCAACCGGCAGCCAGGCGCCTGTCCTGCGCCAATGATGCGTCTTTTGATGCGTGCGGCCGTCCACGCTCCACCCCCCTTTCAACCGGACATAAAGCGCCGGAGGTTTTTGAGGGCCGCCTTTTCCAAGCGCGACACCTGCGCCTGGGAGATGCCGATCTCCTCGGCCACTTCCATTTGGGTGCGGCCGTCAAAGAACCGCTTGGTCAGGATGAGCTTTTCGCGCTCACCGAGCCGCGCCATGGCCTCCCGGATGGAAATGCCTTCGATCCAGCTGCTGTCCAGCGACCGCTCATCGCTGATCTGGTCCATCACGAAGATGGGGTCGCCGCCGTCGTGGTAGATGGGTTCAAACAGGGAGATCGGCTCCTGGATCGCGTCCAGGGCGTACACGACCTCTTCCCGCGGCAGGCCCATCTCCTGGGCGATCTGGCTGATCGTCGGCTCGGTGTTGTAGCGGCTCACGAGGCTGTCCCGCACCTGCAGCGCCTTGTAGGCGATGTCCCGCAGGCTGCGGCTGACCCGGATGGGGTTGTTGTCCCGCAGGTAGCGGCGGATCTCGCCTACAATCATGGGCACGGCGTAGGTGGAGAACTTGACGTTTTGGCTCAGGTCAAAGTTGTCGATGGCCTTCATCAGGCCGATGCAGCCCACCTGGAACAGGTCGTCCACGTTCTCGCCGCGGTTGTTGAACCGCTGGATGACGCTGAGCACGAGGCGCAGGTTTCCCTGGATGAGCTCCGCCCGGGCCTCCTTGTCGCCTTTCCGGACCCGCTCCAGCAGCTCCCGCATGCGCTCGCTGGACAATACCGGGAGCTTGGCGGTGTTGACGCCGCAGATCTCCACCTTGTTCATCGGTTTGGGACCTCCCCGGCGCTCGCCTTGCTTCTTTCAGTATTGCCATGGGCAAAGGCGCCCTATTCCGGGCGCCGATCGCGAGCGCGAGCCGGGGGAGGAATCGAGCCACAAGGTTGGTAATAAGATGTGCACACGTACGGCAGGGGGAGGGAACGGCCATCGGAGGCGCGCGGGCTGTCATCTGGATGGACGTGCTCATCCTGCAGGTTGTGGCTAACTGCCTCTTTGACTGCCTGCTCCTGTGGGCTACCGCGGCCGTAACCCGCACGGCAACCAGCCGCGGACGCCTCTTGGTCGCCGCCCTGACCGGCACCGGCTACTATCTGCTCCACGTGCTGGCGGAAGCGCGCCTTGTGCCGTATTACGGAGCGTTGCGTTCGCTCCCCGTCGTCGTGCTCGTCTCCACTTTGATGCTATTTTTGGCCTTTGGCCGGTTGCGCTTGCGGAGACTCGTGTCTGTGGCGGCGCACTTTTACGGCATCGGGTTTGCCGCTGCCGGCGCCGGGATGGCCGCGGCCCAACTGCTGGGAAGCCCGTCCCGCCCGGACACCATCGCCGGGTTTCTGGCGGCCAGCGGCGCCATACTCTTGATCGCCGAACTGGGCTGGGGCGCCGTGCAGCGGAGCATATGGCAGCAGCTGTACCAGATGCCGCTGGAAATCCGGTTTGGGCACCGGACTTGCCGCCTGCAGGCGCTGGTGGACACGGGCAACCGCCTGCGGGACCCCTTGTCGGGAGCGCCCGTGGTGGTGGCGGAGGGCGACGCGCTGCGGCCGCTCTTGCCGGAATATCTGCAACCGGCGGTGGCCGCGATGGAAACCGGGGACCTGGGCCCGGTCAGCCGGCTCCTGGCGTCGGAAGAATGGTCCGCCCGGTTCCGCGTCATTCCCTACGCTTCCATCGGCCGGGAGCATGGGCTGCTCATCGGCTTCCGTCCCGATGAGGTGCGCCTCGTCGTGGACGGGCGCGCCGTGCCCGTGGGCCCGTGTATCTTGGGATTGTGCAAGGGTCCTTTGGACCCCGAAGGCGCGTACCAGGCCCTGATCCATCCGGACCTGGTGCGTCCGGCTGCTTCTGCGGAACGTTCACCCAAATCGCTTGCGGGGAGGGCGCCGTCGGCCGATGCGACCCAGCGTGTTCAAGTATAGGCTGCTTCTGCGTTTGTGGCTCATGCGGGCATTGGGCCGGTTTTGGCTGGCCCCGCGGGTGTTTTATGTCGGCTCCAGTGAAGTGCTGCCGCCACCGCTGACGCCGGCGGAGGAGGCCGAACTGATTGGGCGCCTGCAGCGCGGCGACACGTCGGTCCGCGGCCCGCTCATCGAGCGCAACCTGCGCCTCGTGGTTTACATCGCCCGCAAGTTCGAGAACACCGGTGTCGCCATCGAGGACCTGGTTTCCATCGGCACCATCGGACTCATCAAGGCGGTAAACACTTTCGACCCGGGGAAGAACATCAAGCTGGCGACCTACGCCTCGCGGTGCATCGAGAACGAGATCCTCATGTACCTGCGCCGCAACAGCAAGACGCGGGCGGAAGTGTCGTTCGACGAGCCCCTCAACACGGATTGGGACGGCAACGAGCTGCTCCTGTCGGACGTGATCGGCACGGAGAGCGACGTGACGCGGCGCCTGGAGGACGAAGTCGACCGGACGCTGCTCAGCATCGCGATGGATCGCCTGTCCGGCCGCGAGAAGCGGATCATGGAACTGCGGTTTGGCTTAAAAAACGGGCGCGAGAAGACGCAGAAAGAGGTCGCGGATCTGCTAGGGATCTCCCAGTCCTACATCTCCCGCCTGGAGAAGCGCATCCTCAACAAGCTGCGCCGGGAGATGCAGCGCATGGAGGGAATCTCCTGAAGCGCCGCCCACGGCGTCTTAGGTGAAGCGGCCTTGCTGCCAGAGGGCTTCCCCTAGGACGACCGCCGCCGCAGGAAGGCAGGAATGTCGAGATCATCGGTGGCAAATGGCTTCAGCTCCAGGTCCGTGAAGTTCTTGCGCCGGCCGTTGCCCCGGCCTCCATCGAAGCCCGTCGCGATCACGGTCACCCGCACCTCATCCCGCAGCGATTCGTCGATGACCGCGCCAAAGATGATGTTGGCCTCCGGATCGGCCGCCTCGGCGATGATTTCCGCGGCGTCGTTGACCTCGAACAAGCCCAGGTTGGAGCTGCCGGTGATGTTGAGCAGGATGCCGCGGGCACCTTCGATGGACGCCTCGAGCAGGGGGCTGGAAATCGCCATCTTGGCCGCCTTAATCGCCCGCTCCTCGCCGCTGGCGACGCCGATGCCCATGAGTGCAGACCCGGCGTTGGCCATGATGGTCCGCACGTCGGCAAAGTCCAGGTTGATGAGGCCCGGTACCGTGATGAGATCCGAGATGCCCTGAACGCCCTGGCGCAGCACGTCGTCGGCCAGCCGGAACGCCTCCAGGATGGACGTCTTCTTTTCCGCCACCTGCAGCAGGCGGTCGTTGGGAATGACGATCAGCGTGTCCACCTTGTCCCGCAGCGCCTCGATGCCCTGCTCGGCCTGCTGCTGGCGCCGGCGGCCCTCAAAAGAGAAGGGCTTGGTAACCACGCCTACGGTCAAGGCGCTCACTTCCCGGGCGATCTCGGCCACCACCGGGGTGCCGCCCGTGCCGGTGCCGCCGCCCATGCCGGCGGTGATGAACACCATGTCGGCCCCTTCCAGGAGCTGGCGGATTTCCTCCCGGCTCTCCTCCGCCGCCTTCTGCCCGATCTCGGGGTTGGAGCCTGCGCCAAGCCCGCGCGTGAGCTTTGCACCGAGTTGTAGCTTTGTGGGGGCGTTGGACATCATGAGGGCTTGCGCGTCGGTGTTCAGGGCCGCAAACTCAACCCCTTGCAGGCCGGCCTCGATCATGCGGTTGACGGCGTTTTGGCCGCCCCCGCCCACCCCAATCACCTTGATGCGGGCAAACTGGCCCTGGACCTCATCCAACTCAAACATCGCCCCAGCCTCCTTACTGTCTGCCGACACGCTCCGTCACAGAAGCTCGCTCAGCCACTGCTTTACCCGTTCCACCAAGCGGCCCCATGCGGCGCCGTTGGCGCTGGGTGCAGTGGCCTCTACCTGCTGGCACCCATACTGCATTAACCCAACGGCGGTACTGTAAACGGGGCTGTTGACCACATCCGCGAGCCCCCCGGTGGCCAAGGGTACGCCCAGGCGCGCCGGCATCCCCAAGTACCGCCGGGCCGCCTCCAGCATGCCTTCCATCAAGGCGCCGCCGCCCGTGAGCACCACACCGCCCGGCAGCATCTCACCGCCGCCCGCGCGCTGGATCTCCGCCTGCACCAGCTGGAACAGCTCCTCGACCCGGGGGACGACGATGTCCGCCAGGCTCAGCCGGTTGGCGGCCGGGCGCGGCGCCGGCGACTGCCGGGCCGCGGCCAGTTCCCGCAGGGCGCACCCGTACTGCAGTTTGATGTCTTCCGCCTGGGCCAGGGGGATCTGCCAACCCACCGCGATATCGTTGGTCACATGCTGGGCGGAGACGGGCAGCACCGCGGTATGGGCCACACGTCCCTCCGCAAAGACCGCCACATCCGTCGTGCCCCCACCGATGTCCACCACGGCGACGCCCATTTCCCGGTCAGCAGGCTCAAGCACCGCTTCGGCCGCGGCCAAGGCTTGCAGCACCAGCTCGGCCACGGCGACCCCTGCCCGCTGCACGGCTTTGACCAGGTTCTGCACGTGGGAGACCGCCCCGGTGACGATGTGGACGACGGCCTCCAGCCGCACGCCGGTCATGCCCACGGGGTCACGGATACCCTTGTAACCGTCGACAATAAACTCGCGGGGCAAAACGTGCAGGATCTCCCGGTCTTGGGCCAGTTTGACCGCCCGGGCGGCCTGCAGCACCCTTTGGGTGTCCTCAGGCCTGATCTCGCCCTTGGCACCGACAATCGCGATAACGCCCGAAGAGTTGAGGGAGCTGATATGGGGCCCGGATACGCCGACGTAGACACTCTCCAGGGACGACCCGGCCATCTGCTCGGCCGCCGCGACGGATTCCTGGATCGCGCGGGCGGCCGCGTCCAGGTCGACGACAACACCTCGCCGCAGTCCCTGCGACGGACTGACCCCAACCCCAAGGATGTTGACGCCGCCGTCGTCGGTCACTTCGCCGATGCAGGTGCAAACCTTTGTCGTGCCTACATCCAGGCCGCCCACGATCCGTCGCTTGGCCACGGTGAGCTCCCTCCCACCTGGACCGCTTTCGTCCTCTATTCCACAGTGCCGCTGGGACTCCTTGCACCCTGGGGCGGGCTCCCCGGAGTTTTTCCGACTATTGCGAGCGCACCACCGGCGACCGGGGATAGCGGACATCGATCAGGCGCCAGCGGCCGGCCTGCACAAGTTCGGTCACAATGGCCAGCTTGCGCTCCAAGTCCGCCTCGTCGCCGACCAAAATACGGGTACCCGAGCGGGTGACGAGCCACAGGCCCGCTTCATCGTCAAAGCCGATTGCGGCCATCTCCCGGCGCACCGCCGCAGGCAGCAGCGCGGACGCCCTGAGGGCCAGGGGGAGCATCTCCTCGGGGACGCCGGCAACCGCGGGCAACTGCTCCTCTTCGCCGGGCACCAGCGGGATGCGCGTGCCGTCGGCGGCGACGCCGACCCGCTCCTCCTCCAGTTCCAAAACCGCCACCGGCTCGTACTCGGTGACGCTGATGAGCAAGGCGCCCGGCAATCGGCGCACAACCGCCGCGTGCTGAATACGCGGGTGGCTGGCAAGCCGGCTGGCCACCGCATGCAGGTCTACGTGCAGCACGTTGTCGCCAATGCGTATCTGGGCGCGCTCGATCAGCGATGCCGGATCGATGGTCGCGGCGCCTTCTACCCTAACTTCGGTGATGGCGAAATACGGTGACTGCAGGAATGCGTACAGGCCCACGACCCCCAGGAGAGCCAGCAGGGCCGCCCCCACGCGGAACCGGTCGGGGTGCTCGGACATGGGCACCGGTCCTTCCGTGTACCAGTGCTGTCGCGGGTCCAGTATACCTCCAGTTTGTCCCAGGAGCAATAGCGCACCCGCCGGGCTGCCGCCGGTCGGCATGGGCCGCATTCCAAGGTGCGGCCGGTCAGGGCCAGGGTGCTAGGTGCGGACAAGGGGCAGCCCGCCGGCGGCCGGCACGTCCTCCGCCATGCGCCGCACGTCCGCACCCAGGCCGCGCAGTTTCTCTTCGATGGCCTCGTAGCCCCGGTCCACGTGGTGCACGCCCTCGATCACCGTTTCGCCGTCGGCTGCAAGACCGGCCAGGATCAAGGCGGCTCCCGCCCGCAGGTCCGACGCTTCGACGCAGGCGCCCGTCAGCCGGCGAACGCCCCGCACAATGGCGACCTGGCCGTCCACCACGATGTCGGCGCCCATGCGCCGCAGCTCGTCGGCGTGCTTCATGCGGCTCGTGTACACGGTTTCACTGATAATGCTCGCCCCTGAGGCCACGGCCAAGAGCGCCATGAACTGCGGCTGCATGTCGGTCGGAAACCCGGGGTACGGCTGCGTGCGCACATACAGCGGGCGGGGCCGCTCCCCGCCCCGCACCCGCAATGTAGCGGGCCCGACCTCCTCGACAATGGCACCGGCTTCCCGCAGCTTGGCGGTGACGGCCTCCACGTGGCGGGGGATCACGGGGTGCAAGACGACCTCGCCCATGGTGATGGCCGCAGCCACCATGAAGGTGCCCGCCTCGATGCGGTCAGGGATGGGATCGTGCTCCGCCCCGGCCAGCTCTTCGACGCCCTCGATGTAGATGGCGTCGCCGCCCGCACCTCGCACCCGGGCCCCCATCTTGTTGAGAAAGAGCTGCAGATCGACGATTTCCGGCTCCCGGGCCGGGTTGCGGATGACGGTCGTCCCTTCGGCCAAACAGGCGGTCATCATCAGGTTTTCCGTCGCACCGACGCTTGGGTAGTCGAGGTGGATCTCGGTCCCCAGCAGGCGGTCGGCCCGGGCCTCCACAAAGCCCCGCTCTTCTGTGATGCGGGCGCCCATCTGCTGCAAGCCCCGCAAGTGCAGCTCGATGGGGCGCGGCCCGATGGCGCAGCCGCCTGGCAGCGGCACCCGCACCCGGCCGAAGCGGGCGAGCAGCGGTCCCATGACCAGCACCGACGCCCGCATGCGGCGCACGAGCTGCTCCGGCGCCTCGACGCTGTCGACGCTGCTGCCGTCGATCATCAGGGTTCCGTGGGAATCCCGCGTGACGCTGGCCCCGAGACACCGGATGAGGTCCGCCATCGTCTCCACATCGCGGATCGCGGGCGCCCGGCGAATCGCGCAGCGCCCGCTGGTCATTAAAGCGGCGGCCATCATTTTCAAGACGGCGTTTTTCGCGCTCGACACCCGTACACTGCCTACGAGCGGCCGTCCGCCACGGATCCATATGCCTGCCAACCGCGCCACCCCGCTTCAGGCGAAGCCCAGCATCCTGACTTCGAGCTCAAGCTCAATGCCAAACCGCTCTTTCACCCGGGAACGCATCTGCTCGATGAGGCGCAAGACGTCGGCGGCGGTGGCGCTACCGCGGTTGATGATGAAGTTGGCGTGCACGGGAGACACGTACGCGTCCCCTTCCGCCATCCCCTTGCAGCCCGCCTGCTCCAAGAGGCGGCCTGCGAAATCCCCGGGCGGATTCTTGAAGATGCTGCCGGCGTTTTTGGTCCCGAGCGGCTGGGTGCGGCGGCGCTTCTCAAGATAGGCCATCATCTTGGCCTGAATCGCCTCCCGGTCACCCGGCACCAGTTCCATCTCCGTCCGCACCGCGACCCAGCCCTTTTCCCGTTGCAGGCGGCTGGCTCGATACCCGAACTCCATCGAGCTCGCATCCAGTTCCGCCGTGTTCCCCGCCGCGTCCACGATCCACACCCGCCGCACCACGTAGGCCATGCACCCGTCGTGGGCACCAGCGTTCATGACGAGGGCGCCGCCCACGGTGCCGGGAATGCCGCCGGCAAACTCAAGCCCCGTGAGCCCCCGCTGCACCGCCTCCTTAGCCAGGAGGGGCAAGGGAGCCCCAGCCTCGGCCGTCACCCGGGCGCCATCCCACTCGATCCGGCTCAACCCCCGGCCGATGCGCATGACGACACCCCTGACGCCAGTGTCAGCGACCAGCAGGTTGCTGCCGCCGCCGATGACCGTGACGGGCACGCCGTACGCGGCCGCCGTTTCTTGGACGGCGGCCACGTCTTCCACCGAGGCGGGTGACACAAAAATATCGGCCGGTCCGCCGATGCGAAAGCTGGTGTAGCGGTGCAACGGTTCGGAAAACCGGATCTCGCCCCGGATGCGCTCCGCCAGGGCACGGCCCAAGTCTTTCACCCGGCCCGCCCCCTTACTGCCCAGAGCCGCCCGGGTTGGGGATCGGTGGCGTCAAATGGGCCACCAGGGCCGGGTCCGCCTGGAGCAGAGCCAGGAACTGCTCCCCCACCCGGCGGACGTCCCCTGCTCCTAAGGTGATGACAAGGTCGCCTGGCCGGGTGAGGCCCAGGAGGAAACCCGGTATCGCGTCCTTGTCCCGCACCAGGATCACCTTGTCACCGGCGGCCGCCCGGGCCACCTCATACACCCGGTCGATGGTGACGCCGGGTATGGGCCGTTCCAGCGCAGCGTATATATCGGTCAAAACGACGCAGTCAGCGTCGCCGAAGCTTTCCGCGAGCTCCCGCCCGAGAAACTGGGTGCGGGTGTACCGGTGCGGCTGGAAGACCGCCACCACCCGCCTGCCCAGTTGCCTCGCCGCGGCCAGGGTCGCACGCACTTCCGTCGGGTGGTGGGCGTAGTCGTCCACCACCAGGACGCCCCGCGCCTCACCCAGCACTTCAAACCGCCGCTTGGCGCCCCGGAACGCGGCCAGCGCTTCGGCCAAAACCGGAAACGCGAGCCCCAGGCGGCGGCCGACGGCAATGGCCGCGAGCGCATTAGCTATGTTATGCACGCCCGGCACGGCGAGTTCCAGCGTGCCCAGGGCCTCGCCCCGCTCCAGCACCACGGCGCGGCTGCCCATGCCGTTGAGCTGCACTTCGCCAGCGGTGTAATCGGCCGGGCTCCTCAGCCCATAACTAACCCACGGGCACGGCAATGGGGCAAGGCTTGCCGCGTTGCGGTCGTCGGTGCCCAGCACCACGAGCCCATCCGCCGGCACCTGGCTGACAAAGGCCCGGAAAGCCTGCACGATGTCCGCCGTGGATCCGTAGTTTTCTAGGTGGTCGGCTTCGATGTTGGTCACCACCGCGATCCGGGGGCGCAGGTGCAGAAAGGAGCGATCGCTCTCGTCGGCTTCGGCCACGAAGTGCGGGCCCCGCCCAAGCTTGGCGTTGCCGCCCAACTCCCGCAGCTCGCCGCCGACAGCGATGGTGGGGTCAAGGCCCGCCCGCTCGAGAACCAAAGCGATCATGGATGTGGTCGTCGTCTTGCCGTGGGTGCCGGCCACGGCGATGCCAAACCGGCCGTTGAACAGCCGCGCCAGCAGTTCGCCGCGGGAGACGATGGGGATGCCCCGTTCCCGGGCGGCCACGACCTCGGGGTTGACAGCTGGCACGGCGCTCGAGACCACCACGGTGTCGGGGGTTTCCTTCTCCACGTGGGCGGCGCGGTGGCCGATGTAGATGCGGGCGCCCAAGGCGCGCAAACGTTGCGTGGCGGCCGATTCCGACAAGTCGGAGCCGGACACGGCGACGCCTTGGGCCAAGAGGATCCGGGCGAGACCGCTCATGCCTGCACCGCCGATGCCGATGAAGTGGACTTTCTGCTGCGACATGCTGCGTCCCCTTTCTGCGCGGCCGGCTGGATCACGGGGCAGGCGCAGGCGAGTACTCCATTCTATGCATGCCCAAAAACCCCTGTTCTTGCCTCCGGACAGCCCGGCCTGTCCAAGGTCGCCGGGCTCAGCCGCGAGCGGCCCGCTCGATCAGGTCGGCGATGTGCTCCGCCGCCTCGGGGCGTGCCAGGGCGCGGCTGGCCGTGCTCATCCGCGCTAGGCGCTCTGGGTCCTCCATGAGCGCGCTCACGTGTTCCACCAGCACATCCCCGTTGAGATCCTTGTCCTGCACGACCACGGCCGCACCGGCTTGAGCCAGCGCTCGCGCATTGGCGTCCTGGTGACCCTCGGCGGCGAATGGGTACGGCACCAGGATCGCGGGCAAACCGCGGGCCGTGATTTCAGCCAGCGTGATCGCCCCGGCCCGGCTGACGACCAGGTCCGCGGCGGCGTAGGCCGCGGGCATATCGTGGATGTACGGCACCACGTGCCAGCGGCCAAGAACCACATGTTCCGCGTCACGGCGCACCACGGGCGTGCCGGGGGCGGCTGCACGCATGCGCCGCTCGGCCTCCTCCGCCACGGCCGCAAAGCCGGCCTTGCCCGTCTGGTGCAGGATCTGGATCCCGAGCCTGTCCAAAAGCACCGGTGCGGCTGCAAGCAGCGCCTGGTTGATGGATCGCCCGCCTTGGCTGCCGCCGAAGACAAGCAGCGTCTTGCGACCCGGGTCCAGCCCAAACTTGGACAACCCCGCGGTGCGGGTGGCGGTTAACACGTCCCGCCGTATGGGATTGCCCGTCACCACCGCCCGGGTCCCGCCGCCCAGGTAGGCCTTGGCCTCTGGATGGCCCAGGGCGACGCAGGCGGCAAACCGCCCCAGCAACCGGTTGGTGAGGCCTGGGTACGCGTTTTGCTCCTGGAGCACGACCGGCACGCGCATCAGAAGCGCCGCAGCCATCGCGGGACCGGACACGTAGCCGCCCGTGCCCACCGCCACATGGGGGCGAAACCGGCGCACAATGCGGGCGGCCTCCACCACGCCCCGGAGGGCTGTCCACCCGGTGCGCAGCACGTCCAGGGACAGGCGGCGGCGCAAGTAGTGGGCCGGGATGCCGGCAAACGCAAACCCTGCCCGGGGCACGATGTCGGCCTCCAATCCCCGGTAAGTGCCGACAAACAAGATCTCAGTAACCGGCCGGCGGGCCTTCAGCGTCTCGGCAATGGTGATGCCGGGATAGATGTGGCCGCCGGTGCCGCCGGCCGCGATGAGGACGCGCAACCTACGCTCTGGTTCCATGGCTGGAAATGTTCAGGAGGATGCCCACGGACGCCAGCGTCATGAGCAGGGACGATCCCCCGTAGCTGATGAACGGCAGCGTAATCCCGGTGGCCGGCAGCGATCCGGTCACGACACCGATGTTGAGCAGCGCCTGAAACACGATCATCGTCGTAATCCCGACCGCCAGAATGCAGCCGTACACGTCAGGGGCCCGCAAAGCCGCCCGGTAACCCCGCCAAGCTATCACGAGAAAGAGGAGCACCACCGTCGCCGTGCCGGCGAACCCCAGTTCCTCTCCGAGGATCGCGAAGATGAAGTCCGTGTGCTGCTCAGGAACGTACAGGTACTTCTGCCTCCCCTCGCCGAGGCCAAGCCCAAACAGCCCCCCGGACCCGATGGCCAAAAGCGACTGAACCACATTCCAGCCCGCGTCCATCCGGTCCGCCCACGGGTCGATGAACGCGAGCAGCCGCCGCATGCGGTAAGGCTCCATATAGATCAAGACTCCCAAACCCGGCAGGCTGAGCAGGCCTACGAAAAGCAAGTGGGCAACCCGGGCCCCCGCGGCAAACAGCACGATAAAGGCGGTGACCACCATGGCCACGCCGGTGCCGAAGTCGGGTTCCAGAAGGACAAGCCCAAACGCGGCGCCCACGACCACAAGCGGCGGCACAAGCCCGCGGAAAAAGTCGGCGATCTGCCCTTTGCGCACGGCGGCGAAGCCGGCCAAGTAATTGACCAGCGCAAACTTCATGATCTCCGAAGGCTGGACGTTGAACGCGCCGAGGCTGATCCACCGGCGCGCCCCGCCGATCTCCGCCCCAAGAAACAGGACGAGCACAAGGCCGAGAAATCCCGCGACCAGGAGCGGCACCGTGAGCAGCCGGAAAAACCTGTAGTCGATCCGCATCAACAGCACCATGGCTACCAGTCCCGCCACCGCGACCACGGCCTGCCGCTTGGCATGATAGTACGGATCATCGTACTGGATGAGCCCCGTCACGCTCCCGGCGCTCGTTACCATGAGAAGGCCGATGGCCAAAAGCGCCACGGCGGCGGCAAAAATGATGACGTCGGGTCGACCCGGTGCCCGCTGCACCGCTCCACCTCCGGAACGCTACGCGTCCCCATTGTATGAACCCCGCCCGGCCCCGATGCGTCAGCGCAGGCCCAACAGACCCGCCGCGGCGAAGGCCAGGCACACCAGCCAAAAGCGCGTCACCACCTGGGGCTCCGCCCACCCGCTGATCTCAAAGTGATGGTGGAGCGGGCTCATGCGAAAGACGCGGCGGCCGCCCGTCAGGCGGAAGTAGGTCACTTGAATGATGACTGAGAGCGTCTCCACCACAAACAGCCCGCCGACGATGACCAGAAACAGCGGCGTGCCCGTAAACAGGGCCACGGCGGCCAAGGCCCCTCCGAGGCCGAGAGCCCCCGTGTCGCCCATGATCACTTGCGCCGGATGCGCATTGAACCAGGCAAAACCGAGGCACGCGCCCCCGATCGCCGCGGCAAACACGGCCACATCGACGTATCCGAGCACGTGCGCGACGACGCCCATCGTGATGGCCGCCACCGCTGTCGACCCCGCAGCCAGGCCGTCGAGGCCATCGGTGATGTTGACGGCGTTGGCGGTGCCGACCAGCGTCCCCACGGCGAGCAGCAGGTACAGCCACTCGGGCACCGTCCACAGGCCCTCCATGAAGGGCACGCGCAGGTGAGGGCCAACCCGGCTCAAGGCCGCCCAGGCGATAATGATGGCCAGTCCAAACTGCAGCACCAACTTTTGCCGGGCCTTAAGTCCCAACGAGCGGCGGGCGAGGAGCTTGGCCAGATCGTCGACAAAACCCACCGCGCCATAACCCACCAGCGCCAAAAGGAGCGGCCACAACGCCCAGGGATCCGGGGCGAAAGCGGCGGTTGCCGCCACGGCGCCGGCGATGATCAGGATCCCTCCCATCGTCGGCGTGCCGGCCTTCTTGAGGTGGGTCTTGGGACCGTCCTGGCGGACAACCTGCCCAACCCGCAGCCGCTGCAGCCACCCGATGGTGGCCGGCCCGAGCACAAACGCCACGGCAAAAGCAAAAGCGGCCGGATAGATGATGGTCGTCACGATGATTCACCGCCTTGGCCCGCAAGCAGCGCTGCGGCCACCCGCTCCAGGCGCAAACCCCGCGACGCCTTCACAAGCACCACGTCGCCGGGGCGCACAAACGTCGTTGCCCACGCTGCGGCCGCCTCCGCATCGGGAAACGCAGCCACCCGCTCCGCCGCGAGACCCGCTTCCACGGCCGCGGCCGCCAGCGTGCCGGCCCACCGGCCCACGGCCGCCAACTGGTCGACTCCCGTCGCCGCGGCAACCCGGCCCACCTCCCGGTGGGCCGCTTCGCTCAGGGGCCCGAGTTCCAGCATGTCTCCCAAAATCGCCACGCGCCGGCCGCCAGCGAGTTCCCGCAAAAGCTCCAGGGCCGCCGCCATGGACGCGGGGCTCGCGTTGTACGCGTCGTTGATGACCTGCACCCCATCGGGCCGCACGCGCAACTCCATGCGCATCGCGGAGGCGTGCTCGGGAAACGCTGCCAGACCCCGCGCCACCTCATCCAGGGTCAAGCCCAAAGCGAGCGCCGCGCCCGCGGCCGCCAGGGCGTTGTACACGTTGTGCCTTCCCGGCGCGGGCACCGACACCCTGCGCCGTTGGCCCCGCCAGTGGAGCGTAAACTCGAGGCCTGCCAAGCCCCGGCTTACCACGGCGCTGGCCCGTACGTCCGCATCCGGCCCGCAGCCGTACAAGATCGTCCGGCTCCGCGCCGCGCCGGCCATCGCCCGGACCAGCGGGTCGTCGGCGTTGAGCACGGCCCAGCCGTCCCCGGGCAAGGCCTCGACCAGCTCTTGCTTGGCCTTGGCGATGTTCTCGATACTCCCCAAGAGCTCGAGGTGCACGGGGCCGACGTTGGTGACGATCCCTACGTCCGGGCGGGCGATCTCGGCCAACTGCCGGATTTGCCCGGGGCCCCGCATACCCATCTCCAGCACCAGCACAGCGGTGCCCCGCGGCGCGGCCAAGACCGCCAAGGGCAGCCCGACCTCGTTGTTGTAGTTGCCGGCGGACTTGGCCAAGGACCAGCGAACGGAAAGGACCGCCGCGGCCATGTCCTTGGTCGTTGTCTTGCCGTTGCTGCCCGTCACAGCGACCACCCGGGCGCCAAGCCGCGACCGGTACCAGGACGCCAGGCGGTGCAAGGCCGACAGCGGATCGTCTACCGCGATGACGGCCGCGCCGCCGGGGCCCGCACCCGGCCCGCTGGCGGTCGCGCCCGCGCCGCCCCTGAACGGGAACGGCCGTCCGTGCTGCCACAACGTCGCCGCCGCCCCCCGCGCCAGCGCGTCCGGCACAAAGTCGTGACCGTCAAACCGTTCGCCCTTGAGGGGGACAAAGAGATCACCCGGCGACAGTGTCCGGCTGTCGGTGGACACCCCCCGCACCAGCGTACGGGGGTCCCCCGACATGAGGCGGCCGCCCGCGGCCTGGGCGATCAGATCAACCGGAAGAGGCTCCATCGCCAAACCGCTCCTTTAGGGCGTGGGCCGCTTCTTCGCGATCGTCGAAGTGCACGGTGCGGTCGCGGAAAACCTGGTACGTCTCGTGGCCCTTGCCTGCGATGAGGACGATATCGCCCGGCTGGGCAAGCCGGATCGCCTCCCGGATCGCTTCCCGACGCTCCACGATCACGTGGTAGCCTCCCGGCGGCCGGCCTGCAGCCAACACCCCCGCCTCCACCTCGCGGCAGATGGCTTCCGGGTCTTCGCTGCGGGGGTTGTCCGAGGTGATGATGACCACATCGGCAAGTCGCGCCGCGATCGCGCCCATGGCCGGGCGCTTGCCCCGGTCCCGGTCGCCGCCGCAGCCAAAGACGACCAGCACCCGCCCCGGGGCGAACCCACGGCATGTCTGCAGCGCGTTTTCCAGGCTGTCGGGCGTATGCGCGTAGTCGACCAGCACCGTGAAATCCTGGCCCCGGTCGACGCGCTCGAGCCTCCCCGGCACGCCGGGCACCTTCTCGAGGGCTTTGCGGATCGCCGCCAGCGGCACGCCCTCGTGCCACGCCACCGCCGCAGCGGCCAGGGAGTTGTAGACGTTGAAGCGGCCGGTGAGCTGCAGCTGAAGCGGCAGCACGCCTGCTGGGGTGTAGGCGCGATAGGAAAGGCCCGACGGTCGTACGATAACGTCTTCCGCATACACATCCGTGCGCCGCCCGATGCCATACCCAATGGCGGGCACCCGGCAGGCGTCGCTCATCCGGCCCGCTTGAGGGTCGTCCATGTTGATGACAGCCGCCTTGCGGGGCTTGGTCCCCCCGGGGTCAAGAGAAGCGAACAGGCGCGCCTTCGCCGCGGCGTAGTCCTCAAACGACTCGTGGAAGTCCAGATGGTCCCGGGTGATGTTGGTGAAGACGGCCACATCGTACTCCGCGCCCACCGTCCGCCGCAAGGCCAAGGCGTGGGAGGACACCTCCATCACCGCATAGTCCATCCCGCGCTCGGCCATATGAAACAGCAGCCGTTGCAGGTCCAGCGACTCGGGCGTCGTCCGGTGGGATTCCAGCACCTCGTCGCCGATCAGGTGACGGATGGTGCCGATCAGGCCTACCTTGTAACCGGCTTCCTCCAGTACCGCCTTGATCAAGTGCGTTGTCGTCGTCTTGCCGTTGGTGCCCGTCACGCCGACGAGCCTGAGCCGCCGGGAAGGAAACCCGTAAAACGCCGCTGACAGCCGCGCCAAGGCCTCGCGCCCGTCAGGCACGACCACTTGGACGGGCGCCCCTTCCACCGCTCGCTCCGCGACGACGGCCACGGCACCCCGCGCCAGCGCCTCCTGGACGAAAGCGTGGCCGTCAAAGCGCAAGCCTCGCCAGCAGACAAAGAGATCCCCCGGGCGTACTTCCCGGGAGTCGTACGCAATGCCCCCGATCTCGAGGGCCGGATCGCCCTGCAGCAGGGTGTACTCAGGCACGTGGGCGAGCAGCGAACGTAGCTCCATTGCGACCTCCTGGCGTGTCCTTGCCTACTACGGCGCCGGTTTGAGTGTTTCCTCCCAGCGTTGCCTCTATTTTTCAACCCGCCAGGCCTTGCGCGCCCGGGCTTCGGCCGGCTGGGGTCTTGGCTGGCCCCGGCGTTGGGCGGCCACCGTTTTTGGGGCGCAGCGGCTTTGGCCCGCCGGGTGCCGGCAGGCCGCGGCCTGGGCTCGCCCGACGTTCAACCTGCGGGGCCAAACTGCACCCGCACCCGGGTGCCCCTGAGGGCGCGCTCGCCTGCCGCAGGCACCTGGACTTGGGCGACGCCGTTCCCGTCCATCTCCAGCACAAGGCCCGCCGCCGCGAGCCGCTCCGCGACCTCCTGCGGCGAGTATCCTAGCACCGAGGGCACCGTCGTTTCGCCCTGCCAATGCTCGGGCACCTCCCAAAACTCGAGAAGTACCTGGGTGCCCCGCTCCACGATTGCCCCTGGGACCGGCGTCTGGTCCAGCACGTAGGTGCCCAGCCCCTCCAGCACCGGCCGCAGGCCGGCGGCGCGCAAGATGGCCTCGGCCTCGTTCACGGGCAAGTTTTGCACGTTGGGCACCCGCACCCGTGCGGGATCGGTAGGCTCCGCACCCTGTCCCTCGGCCCGCGGTGCCACGTCGAGGTAAGGCAAGGCTTGCTGCGCAATCGCCCGCCACACTGGCGCTGCGTGCACGCCGCCGTACGCGGGCCGCGGTTTCAGATCAAAGAGCATCACGAGCCCCACAAGCCGCGGGTCGTCTACCGGCGCCACCCCGAGAAACGACGCCAGGCGCTTCTCCGTGTAGACACCACCCTCCGCGACTTGCGCCGTGCCCGTCTTGCCGCCCACCAAATACCCGGGGATGTCGGCATTGCTCCCCGAGCCGTTGACGACCGTCTCCCGCATCATGGCCAGAAAGGCCCGCGCCGTCGCGTCGGAAATCACGCGGTGGACGGGCTGGGGCCGGATGTGCTGCACCGCGCCCGTCACCGGGTCGACGATGCCTGCCACCAGTTGCGGCCGCATGCGGACGCCGTCGTTGGCAATGGTTGCCAGGGCCGACAGCATCTGCAAGGGAGTGATGGCGACCCCCTGGCCAAACCCGACGTTGGCCCACCGCAAGATTTCCCCGTGAGGCACCTGGCCCGGAACGGGGATAAGTCCCGCCGCCTCGCCGGGATAATCAAGGCCCAGGCGCTCGCCGAAACCGAAGGCCTTAAGATAAGGGTAAAACCGCTCCGGTCCCAGCCGCAAGCCGCCCAGTTCAGCAAAGACGGGGTTGCACGACACCTCCACTGCCCGGGCAAACGTCAGGCTCCCGTGGCCGCCTGCCCGCCAACAGTGGACGCGCCCGCCGCCGATTTCGATGAAACCGGCGTCGTAAAACTGCTCCTCGGGCGTGACGACGCCTTCTTCCAGAGCCGCCACGGCCGTGACGATCTTGAAGATGGAGCCGGGCTCGAACTGATCCGTCACCACCCGGTTGCGGCGAACCGCGGCCGGGTAGTCGCCCGGTGCGTTGGGATCAAACGTCGGGTACACGGCCATAGCCAGGATTTCCCCGGTGCGGGGATTCATCCACATCGTCATGCAAAACTCAGACAGCGTGGCGATGCACGCTCGCTCCAATTCCCGTTCGGCGATAGCCTGGATGGCGGCGTCGATGGTGAGGATGACGCCATACCCGTCCCGGGGCGGCACGAAATCGGCCAACCCCGCCGGGATCCGCTGCCCGCGAGCGTCCCGTTCCACAAGCTCGCGGCCCGGCACGCCCCTTAAGAGCTGATCGTACTGCAGCTCGATCCCCTCAAGCCCCTGGTTGTCGATCCCGACCAAGCCCAGGACGTGCGCGGCCAACGTGCCATGCGGGTACAGGCGCGCTGTCCGCTGGGCCACGTAAACCCCCGGCAGCGCGGCGGCCCGCACTTGCCGGGCTTCCTCCTCGCTCACGCGGCGGCGGATCCAAACCTCCGCCTGGTGCTGTCCCAGCCGCTCCAGGACGTCGTCATAGGGCATCCCGAGGATCTGGGCCAGCTGCGCTGCTGTGCTGCTGCGATCGCGAATCTCCGCCGGCCGGACGTAGACGGCGTCGGAGCTGACGCTCACCGCCAGCTCGATCCCGTTGCGGTCGTAAACCGTGCCCCGCAGCGGGTCAGCCGGCACGCCCCGCAAGCGCTGCTCCAGCGCGAGTTGCGTGTATCGCTGGTTCTGCAAGACCTGGACGTAGGCAAGTCGGGTCGCAAGCAGGAAAGCGGCAACGAAAGCCACCGCGAAGACGAGCACGATCCGCTGGCGAATGACAACGTGCGACAGCCTGGGCAAGGTGCAACACTCCCAAGGGTCGCCCGCACCCCCGGGATCGAGCGCCTGTCTCCGGACTGCCGGTTACGGCCGCCGGCTGCCCGCTTCCGCCGTCGCGGCAAAGCGGGCCAGCAGCCAGTCCCCGACCGCGGTCATCTGCGCGGCCAGCATTTCCGGCAGCGAGCGCGAGGGTTCCGTAGCGGCCACAGCGGTGTCGGTTGCGTCCGAGGACAGCACGACCAGCTGGGCCTGGCCGGGATCCACCATGGCCAGGCGCGCCCGGGCCAGGGCCTCGACCCGCTCCGGGCTTTTCGCCCGCACGATCTCCACCTGCAGCCGGCGATGCTCATCCTGCACCCGGGCCAGTTCCAGGTTCAGTTCCCGCAGTTGGTATCCCAATTCCATCACGTAAACCCGCTGGGCGATGAAGCCCATACCGGCGCCGAGCAGCAAGAGGGCCAGGACCGGCACAACCGCGAAGGGATTGACCGAACGGGGCGCCGGCCGGACCGGGGTATGGGTATGGGACAGGCGGCCCGGCTCATCCCATTGCTGCCAATGGGGAGTGGGCGTCTTCAGTGCTGGTACCAATGCTATTCCTCCTCCCTCCCGCCTAGAACAAGCCGCTCCGCCGCCCGCAAGCGCGCGCTGCGGGCCCGAGGGTTCGCCGCCACCTCTTGGCTTGCCGGCACCAGGGGCTTGCGGGTCACCACCCTGAGCACCGCCTGCCGCCCGCAGCGGCACTCGGGCAGGTCGGGCGGGCACCGGCAGCCGACCGACAAGTCAGCGAACGTCTGTTTGACGATGCGGTCTTCCAGCGAATGAAAGCTGATCACCGCCACCCGGCCGCCGGGCGACAGCGCCTCAATAGCCGCCAAAAGCCCCGTGCGCAATGCATCCAGCTCGCCGTTGACCGCGATGCGCAGGGCCTGGAAGGTCCTGCGGGCAGGGTGCGGACCCCGCCTGCGGGCTGGTGCCGGGATCGCAGCTTTGACCACTTCCACCAGTTCCCCTGTGGTCGCAAACGGTTTACGCTCCCGGGCCCGCACGATGGCCGCCGCGATCTTGCCCGCCCAACGCTCCTCGCCGTACTCCCGGATGAGGCGCGCCAACTCCGCTTTGGGCAAGGTGTTGACCAGGTCCGCGGCCGTCACCGGGGAGCCGGGATCCATCCGCATATCCAGGGGAGCGTCGGCCCGGTACGTGAACCCCCGCTCCGGCTCGTCCAGCTGGAAGGACGAGACGCCTAGATCGAAGAGGACAGCGTGCACCCGGTTGACGCCCACGCGCGCCAGGATGGCCGCCAAATCCCTGAAGTTGCCGTGCACCAGCGTCACGGCCTCGCCAAAGGGAGCCAAGCGCTCCCGGGCGGTTTGCAGCGTGCGGGGGTCCTGGTCGATCCCGATCAGCCGCCCGCCGGGGACAAGCCGCGGCAGGATGGCCGCCGCGTGGCCGCCTCCGCCTACCGTGCAGTCCACGACAACTTGGCCCGGCGCGGGCTTGAGGACCTCCACCACCTGCTCCAGCATCACCGGCACGTGACTCAAGCGACCCACCCCGGCACCCTACAGCCCCAGGCCTTCCAAGTTCTCGGCAATTTCGGCAAAGGACGCTTCGGCCTGGGACACGTAGGCCGCCCACCGATCCGCGGCCCAGATCTCGACCCGGGTCGAGACGCCGATGATGACGGCGTCCTTCTCCAGACCCGCGTATTGCCGCAGGTTGGGCGGCAGCATGACGCGGCCTTGGCGGTCCAGCTCGCACTCGAACGCGCCGGAAAACAAGAAACGGGCAAAGGCCCGGGCGTCGGCCTTCGTCAGGGGAAGGGACTTGAGCCGGCTCTCCAGCACCTGCCACTCAGCCAGCGGGTAGACAAACAGGCAGCTGTCCAGCCCGCGCGTGACGATGAACCGCTCCCCAAGCCCGTCGCGGAAGCGGGCCGGGATAGTGAGCCGGCCTTTGTCGTCCAGCGCGTGCTGAAACTCACCCACGAACACGGCCCCAGTCCTCTCCACTTTCCCCCACTTCGCCCCACCGTAAGCGGTGAATTCGGGGATCGCGCCCCAAATCCTCCCCGACGCCGCACTTTTTTTGCAGCTTGTGGCCAAATTTTGCGCGCCTTCTGGTCAAATGAGGCGGACCGGAGTGCGGCGCACACCGGGCCCCGCGGTTTCCAGTGATTGGACAGAAGCCGGCGCCTCGCAGAGCGGGCCGCTTGCGCCGCTGGGTGGGTTAGATATAATAGGTATGAATCGCTGGACCGAAAGGGGGAAACACGGATGGCAAAGCCTGTGATCGATATCGATCAGGAATACCGCTACGGGTTCCGCGATCCGGAGCAGTACGTATTCAAGTCTGGCAAGGGTCTCTCCCGCCAGCTTGTTGAAGAAATCTCCGACCTGAAGGGCGAGCCCGACTGGATGCGGGAGTTCCGCCTCAAGTCGCTGGAGATCTTCCTCAAGAAGCCGATGCCGACTTGGGGAGCCGACCTGTCGGCCATCGACTTCGACAGCATCCACTACTACGTCCGGCCCACGGAGAAGAAGGGCCGCAGCTGGGACGAAGTGCCCGAGCACATCAAAAAGACCTTCGACCGGCTCGGGATCCCTGAGGCGGAGCGCAAGTTCCTGGCCGGCGTGACCGCCCAGTACGAGTCGGAGGTCGTGTACCACAACATCCGCGAGGACCTGGCCAAGCAGGGCGTCATCTTCTGCGACACGGACACTGCCGTGCGGGAGTACCCGGACCTCGTGCGCAAGTACTTCGGCACCGTCGTGCCGCCCAGCGACAACAAGTTCGCTGCGCTCAACTCGGCGGTCTGGAGCGGCGGGTCTTTCATCTACGTGCCGCCCGGCAAGCGGGTGGAGATCCCGCTGCAGGCCTATTTCCGCATCAATGCGGAGAACGTCGGCCAGTTCGAGCGGACGCTCATCATCGCCGACGAGGGCAGCTTCGTCCACTACGTGGAAGGGTGCACGGCCCCCATCTACTCCACCGACTCGCTGCACGCGGCCGTCGTCGAGATCATCTGCCTGCCGGGCAGCCGGGTGCGCTACACCACCATCCAGAACTGGTCCCACAACGTTTACAACCTGGTAACCAAGCGGGCCGTGGCCTACGAGGACGCCACCATGGAGTGGGTGGACGGTAACATCGGCAGCAAGGTGACGATGAAGTACCCGGCGGTGTTCCTGATGGGCAAGGGCGCCCGCGGCGACATCCTCTCCATCGCCTTCGCGGGCAAGGGCCAGCATCAGGACGCGGGCGCCAAGGTGGTCCACAACGCCCCCTATACCTCCTCTACCGTCACGTCCAAGTCCATCTCCAAGGGCGGCGGCACCACCACCTACCGGGGTCTGGTCCGGGTCAATCCCAACGCGGCCCACGCCCGCTGCACGGTGAAGTGCGATGCGCTCCTGTTCGATGACCACTCCAAGGCGGAAACCATTCCCTACATGGACATCCTGCACGAGGACGTGGCCATCGAACACGAAGCCACGGTCAGCAAGGTGCGGGAGGACCAGCTCTTCTACCTCATGAGCCGCGGCCTCTCCGAGGACGAGGCGACCACGATGGTGGTGCAGGGATTCCTGGAGCCCTTCACCAAGGAGCTGCCCATGGAGTACGCTGTGGAGCTCAACCGGCTGATCCAGCTGGAGATGGAAGGCTCGGTCGGGTAAGCGCGCTCGTCCGACCTTCCGCGCGGCGGCCAGCCGGAGCCAACCGCAACCAACCGAGGCGCAGGGCCGGGTGTATCTCCCGGCCCTGCTTTTGCCTGGGTGACGTTTGTCCCAATTGGAGAGCGAACTTTGGGGAAAAAAGGGAAGAAGGCCCGCCGCAAAGAAAAACTTGTGGCGACATGCTGAGCAGCGAAAGGAGTCGGGGAGATGTCGAGTTTCAAAGCTGGCCTAGAAGACATCGTCGCCCTACGGTCCGAGATCTGCTTCATCGACGGCCAGCGGCGACGGCTGGTCTATCGCGGCTACGACATCGGCGAGTTTATCGGCAAGGCCACCTTTGAGGAAGTCGTCTATCTGCTGTGGCACGGCGAGCTGCCCACCCAAGCGCAGCTTGCGGATCTGCGGCAACAGATCGCCGCTGCGCAAGACCTCCCCAGGGAACTCATTGACCTGATTCGCACCTTCCCCCGCGATGCGGAACCGATGGCTGTGTTGCGGACGGCTGTTTCGACCCTCGGCGTCGTGGATCCGGACGCGAACAAAAGCGACCGGGACGCCAACCTGCGCAAGTCCGTACGCCTGCTGGCCCGCATCCCGATGATTATCGCCTACCACGCGCGGCTGCGGGAGGGCCGGGAACCGGTGCCCCCGCGCTCCGATCTGGGCCTGGCGGCCAACTTCCTCCTCATGCTCCGGGGCACCGAGCCCGACGAGCTGGAAACCAGCATTTTCGATGCGTGCCTGATCCTGCATGCCGACCACGAGCTCAACGCCTCCACGTTCACGGCGCGGACGGTGGCCTCCACGTTGTCGGACATCTACTCGGCCGTCACGGCCGCCATCGGCGCCCTCAAGGGCCCCTTGCACGGAGGCGCCAACGAGCAGGTCATGCGCACGCTGCTTGAGATCGGCGATCCCGGCCGCGTCGCGGCGTGGCTGGACCAGGCACTGGAAAACAAGCAGCGCATCATGGGCTTCGGGCACCGGGTGTATAAGACCGGCGACCCGCGGGCGGACTTCCTGCGCCAGTTCTCCCAGCAGCTGGGCGAAAAGCGCGGCGACACCCGCTGGTACGAGATGTCCCGCCGCCTGGAACAGCTCATGTTTGAGAAGAAAGGGCTTTACCCCAACGTCGACTTCTACTCCGCGTCCACTTACTACATGCTGGGCATCCCCATCGACCTGTTCACACCCATCTTCGCCTTCAGCCGCGTGTCCGGCTGGACGGCCCACGTGCTCGAGCAGTACGCCGACAACCGGCTCATCCGGCCGCGTGCCGAGTACGCAGGACCCATGGACTTGCAGTTCCGTCCGCTTGCCGAGCGCGGTTGACCCCGCGCCCGGCAGGCGCCCCTGCCTCCAAGGAGTGAAGCCGCGTTGGCCGACCACATGCTGGTTTACATCACGACGCCCAACGAGGCGGAAGCCTTGCGCATTGGTCGCGCCGTCGTCGAACGGCGGCTGGCGGCTTGCGCCAACGTGGTCCCTGCGATCCGTTCGCTTTACTGGTGGGAAGGCCGGCTAGTCGAGGACGGGGAAGCTCTGTTGTTCTTGAAAACCAAGGCCGCGGTTCTCGAGGAACTGATCCAGGCGGTGCGGGAACTGCACTCCTACTCGGTGCCGTGCATCACGGCGTTTCCCATCGTGGGCGGCAATCCGGATTACCTCAAATGGGTCACGGAGGAGACGGCTGGCGGGGTGGATCCGAAGCCCGCGGAGGCCCAGGGATGAAGCGGCACCTAGCTGCGGGTCGCACCCAGCAGGTCCTTGTACGTGTCGATGTCCATCCCAATGCCTACCCGCCGCGCGAACACGTCTGATCCCTTCTCCCGCGCACACTGGACGCAACGGCGCGTTTCGGGCAGCGCCTCCAGCCGCTCGGGGGGAATGGGCTTGTGGCACACCTCACAGCGGCGCTCTTCCACCGGTGACCACCTCCACGGGCGATTGCCAGTGTCCGCTGGACAACCGCTACGATTCACTCCATGATATCGCGCATCGGTCGCGACCGTGCCGTCGCTTGCTGCAATACTCTGGGTATTTCGGCACTGATGCGCCGCGTTCCTCCACCGGCGGCGGACAGGAAACAACCCCCTGGTCCTCCCCGGTCCAGGGGGTGTCGTCACGGGTCCTGGGAGTATCGTTGCGAGTCCTGGGCGCGTCGCGTCGGGCGTCGTTAGGACCGGTGCCGTGTGCTTGCGCCCCACCCGGCCACGAACGTCAACCGCGCTCAGCCGTACCGGTCGTGGCGACACGGCGGGCTAAGGCCACAAACTCGTCCACGTCCTGCGTCACTAGCTCTACGGCGTCGGCCCATGCGTCTTCACGGGTCAGGTCCAGTCCGAGGTGCACCCGGGCCAGGTCCTCCACCCGCATGCGCCCCGTATCCCTCAGCACCGCTTCGCACAACCCTTCAAAGCCTTGGCTTGCCTCTCGCGCCCGGACGTACACGGCGGCGCTGAAGAGGTAGCCGAACGTGTACGGGAAGTTGTAGAAGGGCACCGTGGTCAGGTAAAAGTGCAGCTTGCTGGCCCAAAAGAGCGGGTGCCAGCTGCCCAGGCCGTTGCGGTACGCGCGCTTCTGGGCCGCTTCCATCAGGCTGTTGAGCTGGGCGACCGTGAGAGGCCCATTGCGGCGGGCGG
>DATCLD010000083.1:0-2905 GCA_036564115.1 Limnochordales bacterium | reverse complement strand
ACGGTACAGATGGAGCGGTCCAGGAGCCGCTGGATGTTTTCCCGGTTGGCCTCGATGCCCCGCACGCAGCGATCCGTGAACGCCGTGACCGCGTTGGCCAGCATTTGCGCCGACTGGATGAGGTTGTGCATGAGCACCGGGACCATGACGTTAAGCTCCAGCTGCCCATGCTGGGCCGCAAGGCTGACAACCAGATCGCTGCCTTGCACCTGAAACGCGACCTGGTTGATGAGCTCCGCCATCACCGGGTTTACTTTGCCCGGCATGATGGATGAACCCGGCTGCACCGCGGGCAGCTTGATCTCAGCTAAGCCCGCGTAGGGCCCGGAGGCCAATAAGCGCAAGTCGCTGGCGATCTTGCTCAAGCTGACGGCGGCAGTACGCAGGGCCGCGGAAACCGCCACGAGCGGGTCGACGTTTTGCGTGGCGTCCACCAGGTCGTCGGCGGAGCGCAGCGCATAGCCGGTCCACTCGGCCAGCCGCTGCACCACGTGCTCCCGGTAGCCGGGCGGGGCGTTGAGGCCGGTGCCCACGGCGGTGCCGCCGATGTTGAGCACAAGCAGCTCGCCAGCGGCCGCCGACAGGCGCTTGGCCGCGCGCCGAACGGCGGCGGCGTAGGCGCCAAACTCCTGCCCAAGGGCGATGGGGACGGCGTCCTGCAGGTGGGTACGGCCTACCTTGATCACGTCCGCGAAGGCCTGCGCCCGTTCGGCGAAAGCGTCGGCCAAGCCCTCGAGGCTTGCCGTCGTCTTCTCCACGACCCGCAGGAGAGCGATCCGGAACGCCGTCGGGACAACGTCGTTGGTCGATTGGGACATGTTGACGTGGATGAGGGGGTGGATGTAGCCGTAGTCGCCCCGGGGTCGCCCGGCGAGCTCCAGGGCCCGGTTGGCGATGACCTCGTTGGCGTTCATGTTGATGCTCGTGCCCGCGCCGCCTTGGATGGGGTCCACGACAAATTGGTCGTCCCAGCGCCCATCGGCCACCTCCGCGGCAGCGCTCATGATGGGGCCCGCTAGCTCCTCAGCCAGCAGCCCCGCGGCGCAGTTGGCTTCAGCCGCGGCCCGCTTTACCAGGCCCAGTGCGTGGATCATCGCGGGATGGAGCCTTTGACCGGTGCTCGGGAAGTTGTGCAAGGCACGCAGCGTCTGGATGCCGTAGTAGGCTTCTGCGGGCACTGCCAACTCGCCCAGGGAGTCGCGCTCAAGGCGCGTCATCGCCAACCACCTTCTGGGTGCGTGGCGCCGACAAAAATCGCGCACGCAGGATGCTGTATACATAATACGTTTCGCAGGGGCTCCCGTGAAATCCTCCAGGCCGCCCGGTTGCCCGCGCGGAAGATAAATAGGTACAATGAGGACAAAGTCCCGGACCCCCGGGAACCGCCGGCACCGGCATGCCGGCAGTGCGCCGGCACCAGTGCCGGCGCTGCGGCGCGCCGGGGGCGGCCGTTTGAAGGGAGGCGCTCGTGGGTGGCGGTTACCCAAGAGCAGGTGCTCGAAGCGCTCAAGCAGGTCAAAGACCCGGAACTCGGTTTCGATATCGTCAACCTCGGCTTGGTCTATGATGTCCAAATCGACGGGGACCAGGTCAAGGTCGACATGACACTGACCACCCCCGCTTGCATGGCCGGCCCCATCATGGTGGAAGAGGCACGGCTGGCCATCGAGCGGCTCGAGGGTGTGCGCTCGGCGGAAGTCAGGCTCGTCTGGGAGCCCCGCTGGACGGAGGACCGCATGAGCGAGGAGCTCAAGCTCATGCGCAAGTGGGGCATGTTCCGCTAAGAGAGGCCATGATGCTACCGGCGGCCCAGGCACCATTGCGCTGAGCAACGGACAGTGCCGTCAGCCCCGGCCCGCTGCGCTTTGCTGCGCGGTGGGCCGGCATTTTTTGCCGGTGCCCCCTGCACGGGACCCGGGGGGCAGAATATCCTGCGGGAGGGATCCGCGGCGGGGCGACGAACCAATCCGATTACCGCTATCCGGAAGGACGCGATGGGATGACCCACAAGGGGAGAAGCGCCGCCGGAACCGTGCAAGCGATGGCGGCCGGCGACGAGGGGCGCGCCGGGCAGGCGTTGGAGCTCGTCCACCAGGGGCGCCGGCTCTTGGAACGAGCCCACATACCCGGCGCGCAGAGGAAGTTTCAACAAGCTTTGCGCTTGTGCGCCACTTCAGTGGTGGCCCGCAGCCATCTGGCGCTGACATACCTCCTGCAGCAACAGTATGACCGGGCGGTAGCGGAAGCCCAGGCCGCGCTGGTGCTGGACCCCGATCACCTGCTGGCCCTGACCACCCTCGCCCGGGCGGAAGCCGAGCGGCGGCGGGAGGCGGAAGCTAAGACGGCGGCGAAGCGGGCCTTGCGCGCCTTCTGGGCGCGCAGCCGCGTGGGCGAGGCCCAGCGAGAAGATGTGGCCAGTGTGGCGGCTGCACTGGCCGCAGTCGGGGATGACCGGCGCCTTTACCAGCTATATCGCCTGTGTGTGCGGGGCACGCCTGGCCCTTGGGATCCGCACACGTTGGTGATCCTGGGCGTGGCCGCCTTCAACCTCGGGCGATACCGGGAGGCCCGCTGGCTGTGGCGGGCGGCTCTGGGGAAGCGCGGGGAGCTGGACGACGTCCTCAACGGGTTTCTTTTCACCGTAGACGCCGTCGAGCGGGAACGAGTGCCGCCGCTGGCGTTGGATTACCGCCTCCCGGCCGGAACGGCACTGGCGGCCGCTGACAACCCGCCCGCGTACGTGCGGGCCATCGCCCTCCGTACCTTGTGGGAAGGGGAGGACGAGCGGGCACAGGAGGCGGCGTTAGACCTTTTGAGCCGGCTGGACGATCCATGGGTGGCCGGCTTCCTATTCCAGGTTGCCCGCGACCCGGACTTGCCCGATTCCCTCAAGATGAAAGCCGGC
>DATCLD010000082.1:0-5878 GCA_036564115.1 Limnochordales bacterium | reverse complement strand
AGGCTCTTCTTGCCGTCCCACATGACCTTGTTGATGAGCTGATGCACCAGCACGCTGTTGTAAAGCGGGTCCGGTGCGATCACTCGTCTCGGTACGCTGCCTCTGCGTGGCATCGTTCAAATCCTCCCGTCTTTCGCGCGGTCGGGCATTACTTGGGCCGCTTGGCACCGTACTTGGAGCGCCCCTGGCGACGGTTGGCGACCCCCGCCGCGTCCAGCGTGCCGCGCACGATGTGGTAGCGCACGCCCGGCAGGTCCTTAACACGGCCGCCGCGCACCAGGACCATCGAGTGCTCCTGGAGGTTGTGCCCTTCGCCGGGGATGTACCCGGTGACCTCGATGCCGTTGGTCAACCGCACGCGCGCCACCTTGCGCAGCGCCGAGTTGGGCTTCTTGGGCGTGACCGTGTACACCCGCGTGCAGACGCCCCGCTTGAACGGCGCGCCCTCCACCCGCAGCGTGCGGCCCTTCAGGCTGTTGTAGATGAAATGCAGGGCCGGCGCCTTGCTCTTTCTCCTGACAGGCTTACGCGGGTTCCGCACCAACTGGTTCATCGTCGGCATAGCGTTGACCGACCCCCTTTCCGGTCTCGTCCGTCTGCTTATCCGGAAGCCGTGGCCCGGCGGGGCAGCTCAGCCCGCAAAATGGCGGCCGCAGCTGCCCCTACGTTGATGTTGCAATGTCTGCCCAGTTCGTTCATGGTCGCCACAGGGACGCACGGTACGCCACGCCGGCGCGCCAGCTCCAGCACCGGCCGCGTCACCCGTTCTTCCGCGTCTTGCGCCACGAACACAACCTCAGCGATGCCCTTTTCAAGAGCCCGCATGGTCTGGCGCGTGCCCACAGCCCGGGCCTTGGCCGTCTCCAATCGATGGGGCATGGCCACAATCACCCTTTCCGGGGCTGCGCACACTTTCGTATTCTAGCACCGGCCCTAATGGCGTGTCAACGGTCAGTCGGCCAGGCCTGCCGCTGACTCCACCGTATTGTCGCCGGTCTCCTCGGCTTCATCCGGTACCCCCATGCCCGACGCCTCGGCGTCAGCGGCGCCGTCGACCCCCACCGGCTGCACGCCTTCAGCGGGCTTCACCCGGATGTGGCGATAGCGGGCCATGCCGGTGCCGGCCGGGATCAACTTGCCGATGATGACGTTCTCCTTGAGCCCGACCAGCGGGTCTTCCTTGCCCTTGATAGCCGCTTCCGTCAGCACCCGGGTCGTCTCCTGGAACGACGCCGCGGACAGGAAGCTCTCGGTGGCCAAGGACGCCTTGGTGATCCCAAGCAGCACCGGCTTAGCGGTGGCGGGCTGGCCGCCGAGCGCCTGGACGCGCCGGTTTTCCTCTTCGAACTCAAACTGATCGACAAGGCCGCCAGGCAGCAACTCCGTGTCGCCAGGATCCTCGACCTTGACCTTGCGCAGCATCTGCCGGACGATAACCTCGATGTGCTTGTCGTTGATGTCCACGCCCTGGGAGCGGTACACGTCCTGCACCTGCTGCACCAGGTACTGCTGCACACCCCGCACGCCCTTGACCCGCAGGATGTCGTGGGGGTTGACGGGACCCTCGGTGAGGCTGTCGCCGGCGTCCACCACCTGGCCATCCCGCACCTTGAGGCGGGCGCCGAAGGGGATGGCGTAGGTGTACTCCGTCCCGTCCTCGGCGGTCACGATGACTTTCCGCGCCTGCCGGGTCTCCACCACCCGCACGGTGCCCGCCACTTCCGTGATGATGGCCTGGCCCTTGGGCTTGCGGGCCTCAAACAGCTCCTCGACGCGCGGCAGACCCTGGGTGATGTCCTCGCCCGCCACGCCGCCCGTGTGGAACGTGCGCATGGTCAGCTGCGTGCCCGGTTCGCCGATGGACTGGGCGGCGATGATGCCCACCGCCTCGCCGACCTCCACCAACTGGCCCGTGGCCAGGTCGCGGCCATAGCAGCGCACGCACACACCGTACCGCGAGCGGCACGTGAGCACCGAGCGGATGCACACCGACTCGATGCCGGCTTCCTCGATGCGCGTCGCGATCTCCTCGTCGATGAGCTGGTTCTCCTCGATGATGACCTCGCCGGTCCGCGGGTCGACCACCTGCGCGGCGGAGATGCGGCCCACGATGCGGTCCCGCAGGGGCTCCACGATCTCCTCGGATTCGCCGGTGACTTCCTTGATGGCGCTGACCCAGATGCCTTCGGTGGTGCCGCAGTCCTCTTCCCGCACGATGACGTCCTGGGCCACGTCCACCAGGCGCCGGGTGAGGTAGCCCGAGTCCGCCGTGCGCAGGGCCGTGTCCGCCAGACCCTTGCGGGTGCCGTGGGTGGAAATGAAGTACTCCAGCACCGTCAGGCCTTCACGGAAGTTGGCCTTGATCGGGATCTCAATGGTGCGGCCCGTCGGGTCGGCCACCAGGCCCCGCATGCCCGCGAGCTGCGAGAGCTGCGCCACGTTGCCTCGGGCACCGGAGATGGCCATCATGTACACCGAGTTGAAGGGGTTCTTCTTGAAGTTTTCGAGCATGCTCTCGGTGACCTTGTCCTTGGTCCGGGTCCAGATGTCGACGATGCGCTGGTAGCGCTCCTCAGCGGTGACAAGGCCCCGTGCGTGCTGCTGCTCCACGAGCTCGACCTGGCGCTCCGCCTCGGCGATGAGCTCCGCCTTGTTCTCGGGGATGGCCAAGTCGCCCACGGCGACCGTGGTCGCCGACCTGGTGGCGTACTTGAAGCCCAGCGTCTTAATTTCGTCCAGCACCTCCGCGGTGCGGGTGCTGCCAAAGCGGCGGTAGAGCCGGTCCACAAGCCGGCCGAGCTCCTTGCGGTCGATGACCCGGTTGTAGAAACCGAGCTCCTCGGGCAACACCTCGTTGAAGAAGACGCGCCCGGGCGTCGTCTCCAAGAGCTGCCCGCGCCAGCGCACCTTGATGCGGGCGTGCAGTTCCACGCTACCGGCCTCGTAGGCCATCATGACCTCTTCGGGGCTCGTGAACACCTTGCCCTCGCCCTTGGCTCCCGGCTTATCCAGCGTCAGGTAGTAGATGCCGATGACCATGTCCTGGGTCGGGGTGGCCACCGGGCGCCCGGACGCCGGCAGGAGCAGGTTATGGGACGAGAGCATGAGCAGGCGCGCTTCGGCCTGGGCTTCGGCGGACAGCGGCACGTGCACCGCCATCTGGTCGCCGTCGAAGTCAGCGTTGTAGGCCGAGCAGACCAGCGGGTGGATCTTGATCGCGCGGCCTTCGACCAGGACAGGCTCGAAGGCCTGGATGCCCAACCGGTGCAAGGTCGGCGCCCGGTTGAGCAGCACCGGGTGCTCCTTGATCACTTCCTCCAGCACGTCCCAAACCTCAGGCCGCTGCCGCTCGACCATGCGCTTGGCGCTCTTGATGTTGTGGGCGAAGCCCTTGTCCACGAGCCGCTTCATGACGAAGGGCTTGAACAGCTCCAAAGCCATCTCCTTGGGCAGGCCGCACTGGTGGAGCTTGAGCTCGGGCCCGACCACGATCACGGAACGACCCGAGTAGTCGACGCGCTTGCCCAGGAGGTTTTGACGGAAGCGGCCCTGCTTGCCCTTGAGCATGTCGCTTAAGGACTTGAGCGGCCGGTTGCCGGGGCCGGTGACGGGCCGGCCGCGCCGGCCGTTGTCGATGAGGGCGTCCACGGCTTCCTGGAGCATGCGCTTCTCGTTGCGCACGATGATGTCGGGCGCGCCCAGCTCCAGAAGCCGCTTCAGCCGGTTGTTGCGGTTGATGACCCGGCGGTACAGGTCGTTCAGGTCCGACGTGGCGAAGCGCCCGCCGTCCAGCTGCACCATGGGGCGCAACTCCGGCGGGATGACCGGGATGACTTCGAGGATCATCCACTCAGGCCGGTTGCCGGACTTGCGGAACGCCTCGGCCACCTCCAGGCGGCGCACAGCCCGCACCCGCCGCTGGCCCGTGGACTCCCGCACCTCCCGGCGCAGCTCGGCGCAGAGCTCCTCCAGGTCAATCTCTTCCAGCAGCTTCTTGATGGCCTCGGCGCCCATGCCGGCCTTGAAGGCGTTGCCGTACTTCTCCCGGTACTCCCGGTACTCCGCTTCGGTCAACAGCTGCTTCTTGGCCAGGGGTGTGTCGCCGGGATCCGTTACTATATAGGAAGCGAAGTACAAAACCTTCTCCAGGGCCCGGGGCGACATGTCCAACAGCAGCCCCATGCGGGACGGGATGCCCTTGAAGAACCAGATATGGGACACGGGGGCGGCCAGCTCGATGTGGCCCATGCGCTCCCGGCGCACCTTGGCGCGGGTGACCTCCACGCCGCACCGGTCGCAGACGATGCCGCGATAGCGGACCCGCTTGTACTTGCCGCAGTGGCACTCCCAGTCCTTGGTCGGACCGAAGATCTTCTCGCAGAAGAGCCCCTCGCGCTCGGGCTTGAGCGTGCGGTAGTTGATGGTCTCAGGCTTCTTGACCTCGCCGCTGGACCACGCCCGGATCTGCTCGGGGGAAGCAAGTCCGATGCGTATTCTATCGAAGTTGTTTACGTCCAGGCTAGGCATGCCCCTGCCCCCTTACCGGTCCTCGTCTTCGTCGTCGTCCCGGAGGAACGACAGCGGGTCGTCCAGGTCGTCGTCCTCCGCGTCCGCCGGAGCGGCGGCCCCTTCCTCCAGGTCAAAGTCGCCCGCCAAGGAGTCCTCCTCCTCTTCCAAGTTGAGCCCAAGGAAGTCCTCGTCGGACTCCTCCTCGCCGACCTCGGCAGGCTCGTCGGCGGGGCGGCTCGGCCGGCGCTCGCTGTCGCCAAGCTCCTCGTCGTGGCCCTTGAGGTCGATGCCGAGCTCGCGCGCCATCTCGCTGATGTCCTCTTCCTCTTCGCGAATCTCGATCTCCTGAGAGTCCTCCGACAGTACCCGCACGTCCAAGGCCAAGCTCTGCAGCTCTTTGATGAGCACCTTGAACGACTCGGGAACGCCGGGCTCGGGCACGTTTTCGCCCTTGACGATGGCTTCATACGTCTTGACCCGGCCCACGACGTCGTCGGACTTGACCGTCAGGAGCTCCTGCAGCGTGTAGGCGGCGCCGTACGCTTCCAGGGCCCACACTTCCATCTCGCCGAACCGCTGGCCGCCGAACTGGGCCTTGCCGCCCAGCGGCTGCTGGGTGACGAGGGAGTAGGGGCCCGTGGAGCGGGCGTGAATCTTGTCGTCCACCAGGTGGGCGAGCTTGAGCAGGTAGATGTACCCCACCGTCACCGGCTGGTCGAAGGGCTGGCCGGTGCGCCCGTCATACAGGATGGTCTTGCCGGTCTCCGGCAAGCCCGCCTCCTTGAGCATGTTGATGATCTCTTCCTCGGTGGCACCGTCAAACACCGGCGTAGCCACATGGTAGCCCAGCGCCTTGGCCGCCCAGCCCAGGTGGGTCTCCAGCACCTGGCCGATGTTCATGCGGGACGGAACGCCCAGCGGATTGAGCACCACGTCCACCGGCGTGCCGTCCGGCAGGAAGGGCATGTCCTCTTCGGGCAGGATCTTGGCCACAACGCCCTTGTTCCCGTGGCGCCCGGCCATCTTGTCGCCCACCGAGATCTTGCGCTTCTGGGCCACGTACACCCGCACGAGCCGGTTGACGCCCGGCGGCAGCTCGTCGTTGTTCTCCCGCGAGAAGGTCTTCACGTCCACCACGACGCCGCCCTCGCCATGGGGCACCCGCAAGGACGTGTCGCGCACCTCCCGGGCCTTCTCGCCGAAGATAGCCCGCAGCAGGCGCTCCTCCGCGGTGAGCTCCGTCTCGCCCTTGGGCGTCACCTTGCCCACCAGGATGTCGTCGGGCCGCACCTCCGCACCGATGCGGATGATGCCGCGCTCATCCAGATCCCGCAGCTGGTCCTCGCCCACGTTGGGGATGTCGGCGGTG
>DATCLD010000081.1:0-1529 GCA_036564115.1 Limnochordales bacterium | reverse complement strand
ATGTCCGCGTCCCGGCAGGGGCAACTGCCCGAGTTCCTGCGCGACAAGTGCATCGACTGCGCCCAGTGCGACCTGGTCTGCCCCGACTACTGCTTCGTCTGGGAGCTGGGCCAGGACAAGAAGGGTCGGCCCGCGATGGTGCTCAAGGGCATCGACTACCAGTACTGCAAGGGTTGCCTCAAGTGCGTGGAGGCGTGCCCCGTCGACGCTTTGGTCGCGATTCCTGAAGCCGACGGCTGGGCGCAGGAGCATCGGGTGCAACAGCGGTTCACGATTCTTGCCACTGCGGGGTGAGGCTCATGGCTTTGCGCCAGGAAGATATTCAGGTAGCGGCCCGTCCCGACCAGCGGATGGGCTTCTTGAGCGGCAATGAAATGGCGGCGCTCGCGGCGAGCCAGATCAACTTCCACGTCATGGGCTACTACCCCATCACGCCGTCCACTGAAATTGCCGAGCTCTTGAGCGAAATGCAGGCCAACGGCGAGCACGACATCGTGCTCATCCCCGGTGACGGGGAGCACGGCGCCGCCGGGATCTGCTACGGCGCCACCACCGGCGGCGGGCGCGTGTTTAACGCCACCAGCGCCAACGGCCTGCTGTATGCTTTGGAGCAGCTGCCGGTCCAGTCGGGCACCCGGTTTCCGATGGTGCTCGATCTCGTCACCCGCTCGGTCAGCGGGCCGCTGGATATCCGCGGCGACCACTCGGACCTGTATTTCGCGATTCACACGGGCTGGATCGTGCTGCTTGCCCGCGATCCGCAGGCCGTGTACGACATGAACATCATGGCCGTGCGGATCGGCGAGGACCCGCGGGTGCAACTGCCGGTCATCGTGGCCTACGACGGCTTCTTCACAAGCCACCAGAAGCGCCGCGTGCACTACTTCGCACATCAGGAGACGGTGCAGCAATTCATCGGGCCGGTGCCTGAGCGCATCACCGCGCTCAACCCGCGGCAGCCGGTCACCATCGGCCCGTACATGAACGACCCGGACCTGATCAACAACAAGTACCAGCTGCACAAGGCCATGGAGGCGGCCCGCGAGGTCATCGCGGAGGTGTTCGCGGAGTACGCCGAGCTGTCCGGGCGCCACTACCCGGTGGTGGACCTGTACCGGATGGAGGACGCGGAGGCGGCGGTGCTCCTGCTCAACTCCGCGGCGGAAACCGCCAAGGACGTGGCGGACCGGCTGCGGGAGCAGGGCTTGAAGGTGGGCGTCATCAGCCCGAACGTCCTGCGGCCGTTCCCGGCGGAGGAGATCCGCAAGGCGTGCCGGAACCTCAAGGCGTTGCTCATCGGCGAGCGGGGCGACTCCTACGGCTCGGGCGGCGGCCCCTTGACCCACGAGGTCAAGGCCGCCCTCAAGGACGACCCGGACAACAAGACCTTGGTGCTCACCCGCATCTACGGCCTGGGCGGCAAGGACTTTTACCCGGACGACGCCGAGGCGTTCTTCCGGCTGGCCCTGGAGGCCGCGCAAACCGGGCGGGTCAAGGTGCGCTTTGACTATCACGGCGTGACGCCGGGC